>JASLKT010000028.1 GCA_030747395.1 Candidatus Thalassarchaeaceae archaeon | reverse complement strand
GGCTGGCTGACATCGGCATCCACTTCCTCGCTCATCCGGTCGTCAGAGACTCAACCATATAATGTATTGCATTTGTAATTCAAAATGAAATACATATTTCAGATGAATCAAGTGTGGAAATTTGTAGAGCAGTGTGTCGTTTTCCGCGTTGGAGGTTCGAAAATGAACAGAATTGAGGAGTTTTTGGTATTGCAGGCCGAAATACACGATATTACCTCTAAATCGGTGTCCTGGCAAAGTTACGATGAATGGATTTGGCTTATACACACGAACCGACTCGACGAGTCATGGGACTATTGGGGACACGTGGTTTGCACCTCTATCTTCGAACGCTTGAAGCTGCGGTTGAGGATGAAATTGTCACAGATGACGAGATGTCAATTCTACGGGTTATCGCTAGAGCGTTTGCACTTCCAGAAGATGTCATGGGTGATGCTTGGGATATTTTGCGAGATCAAATCGACAACCCAGTGGACACTTCAGATGTACGCGCGCACGAGAAGCGACAGATTGGTGATGCCACAACCTACCAGACGGCATTGATTGCAGCCTTGATTGATGAAGTGATTACTGAGGATGAATGGTCTATGCTAGATGTCATGCGTCGCGTGATGGGAATTCAGCCCGAAGAACACGTACTAATCGAGGAAGCTGTTAGAGCGATGGCTTCCAATGTCGAGGGTGGCGCATCATTTGTCAGTCGCTTAGATCGATACGTCACTCTACACCCCTATCGTTAATCGCATCCCTACGGGATGCGCAGCAAGCCTCATGATGGGGGGGACTTGTCGAGAATTCGATGCGCCCACGATATGTTGCCTTTCTTTTGGTCAGTTTGATGCTAATCGCACCAGCGATTGGACTTTCCGAATCCTTGCTTGAAGAACACAATGAGCCGAAAAATTCTGCTCGTTCAACGGGCAATGCCTTGCTTTGGGGTGCTCACGTCGCAGGTTCAGGTAGCACGGATTCAGTGATGGGTATTGAGATGGATGCAATGGGGCGGACCTATGTCTGTGGATATTTCTACAATACTGCAACATTTGGCAGTATCACCCTCAGTTCGTCTGGCAGTTACGACATCTTCGTTGGACGTTTGAGCAATGGGGTTTGGGATTGGGTCCAACGAGCCGGTGGAAGCAGTAGCGATCAGTGTCATGATATTGCCGTTGATGATGGTGGAAATATTACAATCACGGGTTACTATTACTCAACGGGTTCGGCAACATTTGGTAGCCAATCTGTTTCCGGGCGAGGTAGCAACGATATTTTCGTATCGCGCCTCGATACCAATGGGAGTTGGATTTGGACCACTTCTGCGGGCAGCAGTAGTTCTGACTATGGTTACGGCGTGGCCATGGATTCCTCAGGAAACGCTTACCTCACAGGGGCCTACTACAGCACTGGATATTTTGGTTCAATCACCCTCAATGCCTACAGTTCTGATGAAGCATTCCTTGCCAAATTAGACAATGCGGGTAACTTCGTCTGGGCCAAGAGATTCTACGGTTCATACTACCAGAGAGGCCGCGATGTCGATGTGAATGCCAATGGCGATATCGCAGTGACTGGAGAGTTCAGTTACCGAATTAATTTCGCAGATGCCGGTGGGTCTGAATTGACACCCAGTTACCAATCGAGTAGTTACTATCGTGTTTGGGTGGCGAAATTCTCCAATTCAGGAACACTGACATGGGCCAAGATGGCAGGATACCTTCAGTCTTCGTACAGTTCCTATGGCGATGGAGTTGCGATTGACGATTCAGGCAATGTCGCAGTCGCTGGTCGTTTCCAGTATTTGATGGATTTCAATAGCAACAATAACCACCGTATGTATGCCTATCAGCAATCCAGTAATTGGGATTGCTTCGTTGCGAAATGGGATACCAATGGCACCTATCAATGGGCACAGAATGCTGGTGGATCTAGCACTGATTACTGCTACGATTTAGATATGGACCCCTCCACAGGAAATATCACAATTTCAGGGATGTTCTACAGTACCGCATGGTTTGGAAATAGTCAATTATCTTCAACGGGGTCGTATGATGCATTCATGGCACATGTTCCATCGACTGGTGGATGGGATTGGATGAAGAAGTTCGGCGGTTCAAGTTCAGAGTATGGTTGGGCGGTGGCTATGCGAAATGGCATGTATGCCTTTGGTGGTTATTTCAATGGCCAGTCTACCGATGGTTCTGGACAGATTTCTTACAGTGCTGCAGCTGGAGCAGATGGCTTCATTCTGATGTATGGTGCTGATCAAGATGGAGATGGCATCGGCGATCAGGTGGATGATTTCCCATGGGAACCCTCTCAATGGTTGGATACCGATGACGATGGATTTGGTGACAATCTCAATGGTTGGCAAGGGGACAGTTGTCCGACAGTATATGGGACCTCTACCTTAGATCTCTTTGGTTGCCCCGATGCAGATGGTGATGGTTGGTCTGATGTTGGTGATGATTTACCCTACGAACCAACTCAATGGATTGATGGCGATGGTGATGGGTTTGGCGAAAACCCCGATGGTGTCACACCCGACATATGCCCCAATGAATGGGGCGACTCGTGGCGTGATCGACTTGGCTGCCGAGATTTGGATTCGGATGGTCAATCTGATTTGAATGATTATTTCATGAACAATCCGACACAATGGTCCGATTCAGACAATGATGGATTGGGTGATAATTGGGGAGACCCTTCATGGAATGAAACCCGTGCTGATCATTGGCCAGGGATGTGGGTTGAGAATGCAACCGTATCTGATCCAACTCCTCTCGATTTCGATGGAGATGGGTTTGAAGATTTGAGCGCTGGAGGTCCGTGGGGCCCTTACGATGATTGCGTGTACGAACCAGGTACATCTGTTCGAGATTTGATTGGATGTATCGATAGTGATGGTGATGGTTGGTCAGATGTAGGTGACGAAGTCGATGATAACCCCACACAATGGGAAGATGCAGATGGCGACGGTTATGGAGACAATGCTGCAGGTACCGAATGGGATGCTTGCACGGATAGACCTGGCACCTCAACACGAGACCGATTTGGTTGTCCTGACAATGATGGTGATGGTTGGTCCAATGACAATGACGAATGCCCTTCATTGGCGAGTTTGCTCGACAATGGGTGTCCTGATAGCGATGGAGATGGTTGGGTTGATGATGGCATCGACGGACAAGTTGATGATTGTCCAGAAGATTGGGGGACCTCAACAGTTGACCGAAACGGTTGCCCGGATGCAGATAGCGATGGCACATCCGATGAAAATGATCCATTCCACCTCGACCCAACCCAATGGTCAGATGAAGATGACGATGGTTTTGGAGATGAGCCCAGCGGAAACGAGGCTGATGATTGCTTGAATTGGGCAGGCACCTCCAACCAAGATGGCGTGTATGGTTGTGCAGACGGTGATGGTGACGGTTGGGCAGATCAAATCGATTTGTGGAATACAAATGCAAATCTATGGTCCGATTCGGATTTAGATGGATATGCTGACCAACGCGGCGACGCCGACTTGTCTGATGATTGCCCTGAAGAATATGGTACAAGCACACAATTCTACCTGGGATGCCCAGATATGGATGGCGATGGATGGCCAGATATGAAGGATGCAGATACAGATGGGGATGGGTATCTCGACATGACCGAATTGAGTGCAGATCCTCCATCTGATCCTCTGGATGCACTTTCAACGCCCGCTGATGCCGACAGCGATTTCGTGGCTGATCACGAAGAAATCGTAGAGAAGTCCACAGTAGACGACCCCGTCATTCAGGGTGTCATTGCTGTTCTTGCCAGCGGTTTGCTAATCACACTCATTATGGCTTGGACTTTGTTTACAACTGGAAAAGGCAAGCGCAAAGAATACGAGGGGATGCTGTTGATGATTGATGAAGCCGAAGGATTCGCAGGTTTGTCCGCTGTCGAAAATGAACTAGACTCTATGTTGGAATCGAATCGACTCGGTGCTGGACAAGGATTGCTCCTCAAAGATCGCCTTGAATCACGCAGATTCACCTTTGAAGATGATTTAGCAGGTGCAGGTTCTCATCCTAGTGGACCCGCAGAATCAGATTCTGATACGGATTTAGCCATGATTGAAGAACACGGTAAAGTCACTTCATGGGGTGAAGATCAATCCCAATGGACGGCTGAACAACAAGCATGGTATACGGATGCCCAACAATGGGGCGGTTACTATGATTCGGATGGAAATTGGGTCCCGTTACAGTAATCTGAAAATCGTGCTACTGCGGGCACAAATTGGGGAATAAACCGCAATTTGAGTGGTGGAATGATGCGGACCCTTGAAAAGGGGGTCTCAAGTCGCCGGGGTTACCGAAGTGGTGGTCAGAACCCCCTCGGAATCCTGCAGGTGAAATGAATGAACCCTGATATGAAGGCCATTTACAACAAAGTTGTTGCTAGAGATCCGAACCAACCTGAATTCCATCAGGCGTGCCTAGAGGTCCTTGAGACGCTCGGGCCAGCGATTGAAGCTCATCCAGAGTATATTCCAATCGTTGAACGCTTGTGTGAACCAGAACGAATCATCCAATTCCGAGTGACTTGGGTGGACGATTCAGGTAATCAGCGGGTCAATCGTGGATTCCGTATCCAGTATAATGGGGCGATTGGGCCCTACAAGGGTGGACTGAGATTCCACCCAAGCGTCAATGAAAGCATCCTCAAGTTCCTTGCTTTTGAACAGATTTTCAAGAACAGTTTGACAACTTTGCCCATGGGAGGCGGAAAAGGTGGTTCCGATTTCGATCCAAAAGGCAAGTCAGACGGAGAAGTCATGAGATTCTGTCAGGCTTTTATGATGGAATTGTGGCGCCATATTGGTCACAATCTCGACGTGCCTGCAGGTGATATTGGTGTTGGCGGCCGAGAAATTGGATACATGTTCGGAATGTACAAGCGTCTTCGAAACGACTTCGAGGGCGGTGTTCTTACTGGTAAGGGGCGTTCATACGGCGGTTCCTTGATTCGACCAGAAGCGACTGGATATGGTCTAGTTTACTTCGCGCGCGAGATGCTGGCTACCAAAGACAAGTCATTTGAGGGCGCAATTGTAGCCATCAGTGGTTCGGGCAAT
Organism: Candidatus Thalassarchaeaceae archaeon; assembly: GCA_030747395.1. Lineage (GTDB taxonomy): Archaea > Thermoplasmatota > Poseidoniia > Poseidoniales > Thalassarchaeaceae > MGIIb-P. Next base: position 16,689 of record JASLKT010000028.1, on the reverse strand, counting down.
GTTGCTCAATTCGCTTGTGAAAAGGTACTCGATTTGGGTGGGAAACCTGTTACAATGAGTGATTCAAGTGGATGGATTCACGATTCAGTAGGCATTGACAGAGAAAAGTTGGCCTGGATTATGGATTTGAAGAACAATCGCCGTGGGCGAATCAGTGAGTATGCGGACCATTTTGATGGTGTCACTTACACAAAGTCGGAGCCAGATCCTTCAATCAACGGCCTTTGGGCTGTTCCGGTCGATGTTGCTCTTCCCTGTGCAACTCAGAATGAAGTCAATGCCGAAGAGGCACAAGCGCTGGTCGATGGCGGTTGTACAGCCGTCGCTGAAGGTGCAAACATGCCTTGCACACCTGAAGCAGTTGAGATTTTCCAAACCAATGGGCTTCTCTTTGCTCCTGGGAAGGCTAGCAATGCTGGCGGCGTAGCTACTTCTGGCTTAGAGATGAGTCAAAACAGTCTACGTATGAGTTGGACGCGCGAGCGTGTCGATGGTGAATTGGAAAGCATCATGATCAAAATCCATCAGAACGCTTTTGAGACCGCCGAGAGATTCGGGCAGCCAGGAAATTACGTCATGGGTGCAAACATTGCTGGCTTCCTCAAGGTGGCTGAGGCGATGACTGCTCAAGGTGTCCTGTGAGGATTCAATAAATTCCTAATAAAAATAGGAACGCAATTCCCAAGCAAATGACTGCAAAGACAATATCGGCAATCATGCCAATTGTGGTGCTGGTTGTATCAGCACCAGTTTGCTGTTGCCAGTTGGATTTGTCATTGTAATACATTGCATCTACAATGCAGGCGATTCCAAGAGATCCGCAGCACATCGTATTGGTTAATTGTGTTGCAAAATAACTGCCAAGGCCAGATATTTCAGCCATCACACTGATTAAGATTGAAAGTCCGATTCCGATTGCTATTACGATATACGAAATATGCCTGTAGTTCGGACTCGGTTTGAATGCAGGAGCTTGAACATAGATGACCTGTTGGTTGGTTGGTTGCCCTGTGATTACTTGGGGTTGCCCCGCTCCAATGACGACTTGACCTGGCGTTTGAGAATCACCACTACTCCAAGGGGCCTGAGTTTGCATGATTTCACCTAGATTGCTGTTGGAGCGACATGATCATCGTCTTTGTCATCGGGAGTCCGTACCCGATTCCAAACACCTGACATCAAATCTCCATGATGTTTCTCACAATAATGGAAACGACGGTAGGCTTCTCTAAACGAGTAGGCTTTCTTCCCAGTTGCAACAAGATAACCTTCTGGGGAAAGGCGAGAGATGGTCGTTCCATCTGCATCGCAGCCAGGATAATCACAGCGTGGCATCGAATCTCCGGACATACCTACACATCCTCCCTCTTCAATCCTCGTCCGGCATTTGGGGTTCGATGACGACAAGAGGAACATTTGCCTCAACATTCACCCCATCTTCACAATGAATAGCAGTAACCGTACCTGATATCGGCGCAGTCACCTCATTCTGCATTTTCATCGCTTCAAGAATGAGAATGGTTTCACCTTCTTCGACGGTATCTCCAACTTTGACTTCAACAGTGACAACTTTGCCAGGCATACTAGCACTAACCGTCCCACTTCGTTTGCGGCCACCGCTTCCTCCGCGTTTTCTAACGGGGCCACCCTTGGAATCTGGGATGATGAATTCAAAGGTATGCCCTTCTACGGTTGCCCGATAAATCTCCCCTTCAATTTCGACATCGACCTCAAGTTCTTCACCGTCGATAACCACTTTGCGAATCTCACCCACCGTATCACCTCCAAGAAGAGCGTTTTTGCCGTGAATCCATCAGGTTGGAGAGGCCCATTCTGGTTCTACGATGATCTTGGCTCCAAGGTGAACCCAAGTGACGACCGACGGTAGAACGCTCATCAGATGTATCGATTAGAGACAAGACTGCAACCAATGCTGCCGCCCGCAGCATCGGTTCTCGAGAATTTTCTTCACCGACCACGTTTTTTGCAGTTGGTTGAACGTTTCTTGCCGCTTTGAGAACACCTTCTAGTGATTTGGCGTAGGATTCAGAGGACATTCATTCACTTCACAATGGGATGTTGCCATGTTTGCGGGCAGGGCGCGTTTCTTCTTTGTCGAGAAGCATTCCAAGGGCTTTGATGAGGCGGCGGCGTGTATCACTGGGTTCGATTACATCATCGATGTACCCCATGGCTGCGGCTTGGTATGGATTGGCGAATCGCTCGGTGTACTCGTCGACCAATCTCTGGCGCTCTTCGTCAGGGTTTCCAGCAGCCTCAATACGTCGCCTATGGATGATTTGCACCGCACCATCGGCACCCATCACAGCAAGTTCAGCCGTTGGCCAAGCAACATTGTAATCTGCCCGGATGTGCTTAGAGCACATCACATCGTAAGCTCCACCGTAGGCCTTGCGTAGAATCACGGTCATCTTTGGAACAGTTGCTTCCGAATAGGCATAGAGAAGTTTGGCTCCATGGCGAATGATTCCTCCCCACTCTTGGTTGGCCCCTGGTAGGAAACCAGGGACATCAACGAGGGTGAGTAGTGGAATTCCAAAGGCATCACAGAATCTGACGAATCGTGCGGCTTTGGTAGATGCATCGATATCCAAACAGCCGGCTAGAACCTTGGGTTGATTGGCAACAACACCAACTGTCGTTCCATCTAACCGACCAAACCCTACGACGATATTCCCTGCATAATCAGCTTGCACCTCAAGGAAGGCACCCGCATCTAGAATGGTAGAAATCACTTCACCGACGTCATACGGTTTGTTTGGATCTGTTGGGACAATGGTATCCAATGATTGACACAATCGTTCCGGTGAGTCTCCGAGAGATTTGTTGGGGACGCCTGAGAGGTTGTTTGAAGGCAACAATCCAATCAAATCACGAGTCAGTTCAATCGCATCTTCATCTGAACTAGCAGTAAAGTGAGTCACTCCAGACTTGCTACCATGCGTCATCGCTCCACCCAAATCTTCGAATGAAACCTCTTCATTGGTCACAGTTTTGATTACTTCAGGGCCGGTGATGAACATGTGCGCTGTCTGATCCACCATGACAATAAAATCAGTGATGGCTGGACTGTAAACAGCACCTCCTGCACAAGGTCCCATGATGACACTGATTTGCGGGATGACGCCACTTGCTCTGACATTTCGGAAGAAAATCTCAGCGTATGATCCCAAACTGGCCACTCCTTCTTGGATTCGTGCCCCACCCGAATCATTCAATCCGATGACTGGGGTGCCGGCTTTCATGGCCATGTCGAGAATCTTGCAAATTTTCAGTCCGTGCATCTCACCTAGACTTCCGCCATAGACTGTAAAATCCTGCGCGAAACAATGTACTGCTTTACCATCAATCGTTCCGTGTCCACAAACTACACCATCACCAGGGATGATGTTACCTTCCATACCGAAGTCAGTACATCTGTGTTCAACAAGCGCATCAACCTCTTGGAATGAACCATCATCGAGGAGCATCTCTAACCGCTCGCGTGCAGTCATTTTTCCGCGATTGTGCTGCGCATCAATACGCTGTGAACCCCCGCCTGCCTCAGATTGGGCCTTACGTCGACGCAATTCGCCGAGTCGCTCGTCTGCTGTTTTCATCGCCCTCAGGCACCGCGTTAACACAGTCCCTCCTTGAAGATAGCCCCCTATGGGGGCTCTTTCAGCCATCCGTGGGGTTCAAGGCTGCTTCACGGCTCGAGCAATCATGGCAACACCTTTGCGCATCGTCATCGCCAAGCCCGGCCTCGATGGGCATGACCGTGGTGCGAAGGTCGTTGCACGAGCTCTGCGCGATGCAGGTCACGAAGTCATCTACACTGGACTGCGACGCACACCAGAGCAAATAGTTCGAATTGCAATGGATGAGGATGCCCAAGTTGTCGGCCTGTCATCATTGTCGGGTGCACACGGTTTTCTTTTTCCAAGGGTGTGCGAGTTACTGCGTGAAGCTGGATTAGAAGATATTGTTGTTTTTGGAGGGGGTATCATTCCTGAGAGAGACAGGCCCGCCCTCATTGAAGCCGGCGTGGCTGCAATATTTGGACCAGGAACTACATCGAACGAGATGGTATCTTTCCTTGAGGGACTGGAGGTTTGAGTATGGACAGGCGCGAACTCGCGCGTGCCCTATCCTCTGCGGATTCAATTGACGCACCAGCAAGGGAATTTGAGCCCTGGAGAGTTCTTGGGGTCACAGGCCCCCCTGGGGTCGGAAAGTCCTGCTTGGTTGATCGAATTGTCTCACGTTGGTTAGAACAGGGAGAAAGGGTGGCCATTCTCGCAGTTGACCCATCATCTCCAATCACCGGAGGGGCCCTCCTCGGAGATCGTATGCGGATGGCTTCAGTCGATACAGGGGACAACGTATTCTTCCGTTCTATAGCAACTCGAAACGTTCCTGGTGGACTTCCAACAAGATTGAACCGGATGGTGGATTTACTGGTACACGAAGGGTGGACTAGAATCATCATCGAAACTGTTGGTTCTGGGCAATCTGAAATTCGAATTGTTTCGGTTGCCGATCGTCTAATACTCGTTGAAGGCCCTGCACGCGGAGATATCATCCAAGCTGAAAAGGCCGGCGTTTTGGAATTGGCTGATTTAATCGTCGTCAACAAGAGTGACCTCCCTGGTGCAGACAGGGTTGCGGAGGAGATTCACCTATCGCTGAATCTTTCTGATGGCGAATCCGCACCCGTAATCCTATGTTCCGCAGAAACCGGATTTGGCATTGATGAGATGATTGCGGCAATCAACAATCTACCAAATGCCCGAGGTCCTGCGATTGCACGCGCTCGTGAACGGCTGTTGGCCACCCATCAGGAATACTTGCTTTCACACCCACAATACGCCGATGTCCTCAAGGGCTTGAGTGAAGGCCGCTTGTCCATTGAAGAAGCGCTAAGCATCCTTCAACGGGGTTAGGACATGTCTGAAATAGAATATGAAGCAGATCACGTCAAACACAGTATTGGTGGCAAAGGCGGTCACATTTTCCGCCGCTGCTTCCACGTAGGCATGATAATTTTCCCTTGGCTTTACTTTGAGCATGGAGAATCGATTGGCGACATCTTCTCGCAAACTCCAATCCAATTCGCGGCAATGCTAGGCGTTCTTGCATTTGGTGCGGAATTGCTACGGATGAAATTTGGCATTTTGATTGTAGGGCAAAGAGAGTATGAGAAGCACCAATTCAGTGCTCTGGCGTGGGGTGCAATTTCAATTGTAATCACCCTTGTCGCCCTATCTCCTTGGCAAGGAACTGATGCACAACATGCTGGCTGGCTTGTCTATCCAATTATTTTCTCACTCGCATTCGGTGATCCTTCTATGGGCGAGGCTCGCAGAATGGGGTTGGACAATCGGACAGTGTACGCAATTGGTACCATTGTATGTGGTATCTGTTGGTTGGTCTGCGGATATTTATTCGGAACTCCATACTGGATGGCGTTATTCATGGCTCCCTTGACAATGGCTGCTGAAATACCTAAACTGAGGTGGATTGATGACAATGCAACCATGATTCTAATTCCTCTAGTTGCTGTACTATTCACTGCCCCCTTCCTGTGATGGCTCCTTGCTCACACGCTACGTTTACAAAGCGAATTCTTGTGGCCCAACCATGTCCGGAGACTTTGAAGCACCACTGACTGATGATGCACCGGGTCAGGGCCTCTACATATTCGCCTACCTCTTTTCGATGCTTGCATTGGCCATCACTATGGTCATGTACACATGATTCTTGGCGAAGTTCTTTCCCTCGACTTGAAATGAATCAAACGCCCCCCGTTGTATATGTGCGGCATTGCTGGCCTATTCGGTCCAGATGGTGATGACTCAGCAATGGCGCATGCAATGGCATCCTTGTTGACGCATCGGGGTCCAGATGGAACTCGTTCTTGGTCGGAATCTTGTTCTAAAGGAGGGATTGGATTTGGACACACTCGTCTTTCCATCGTCGACATCATCGGTTCTAATCAGCCTCTACATTCAGATGATGGGTGTGTACTCATCGTCAATGGTGAAATTTACAATCATCGGGAAATACGAGATCAAGATCGTGGCTTTTCATTCCGTACAAAAGGAGATGGAGAAGCCATTCTAGCAGCATATGCATCCCGTTCGGATGACATTAATTGGATTCAAAGATTGGATGGAATCTGGGCCTTTGCACTTTGGGACTCTACCCGTGAACGCCTCTTCCTTTGCAGAGACCAACTGGGAGTCAAACCCCTAGTGAGAACAGTCACAGACGATGGCACCCTACTCTTCGGCTCTGAAGTGAAGTGTTTGCGAGCGCACCCCACTCATACCCCCTCTCTGGATCTTGAGGCTTTGGTCGCTCGCATCGCATACGAATATCCTCTCGATGAAACTACGTTGTTTCAAGACGTCTATTCGGTTCAAGCAGGAACTGTAGAAATTTGGAAGTTGAATGAGGCTGGGGCCGAATTGGAGAAAGCTCATTGCTGGGTTACGGAAAAACATCCATTCAGTCATGAGTCATGGTCACCAGTCACCGACGCATCGTCGCTTCTCGAATCCTTGACGCAATCCGTTGCAGATCGCCTCATGTCAGATGTCCCTTTGGGGATTGTATTGAGTGGTGGCCTTGATTCTGCAATGGTTGCTGCTCTTGCACATGAGGCCTCAGAACGTACAGGCTATCCTCTTCCCGCTTGTTGGACCGTTGCCGAATCAGAAGACAACCCTGATTGGATTGCAGCAGAACGAGTTTGTCAGTCCCTAGATTTGGAACATCATCAGCACATACTCGATGAGAATGCATTCCACTGTTCCCTTCCAGATCTCGCTTGGTATGGTGAAGATTTAGACTTCACAGTGCTTTTCTTTCAACCCTTGTTTGCCAAGATGGCCGAGTCTGTTACTGTGGGTTTGTGTGGCCAAGGTGCCGATGAAATCCATGCAGGTTATCCTCGTTACAAGGATTTAGAAACACACCGAAATCTGATTCGCTCTAGATTGAATGCTTCAGAACATCCTTTCGCGAACACTCTTCTCTCTGGAAACATCACTCAACCTGGTTGGCGGGCAAATCACAATCCAGACATTGCCTTTTCAGATTTAGAATCTACACTGAAATATGAGTTAAATCACGGCCAATTGACAAATTTCCAACTTCGTTTGGTCGACCGTCATAGCATGTCGCATGGCTTAGAAGTTCGTGTACCCTTCCTAGGTTCTTCTCATCTAGATGCTACGAGACGTTTACCAACCCATTGGAAACTCTCTGAAAATGTGGAAAAAGCAGCCCTCAGAGAGTCTGCTAAACTCACCCGTTTGCCTACAGAAATCGTGCATCGTCCAAAACTACCGGCAGGCCGAGCCACCTCACCCACAATGATTGACAATCTATTGAACGAACTCAAAGGGCATGCGGCTCAATATGCAAATGACATCCCTTCCATTTCAAAGATGTTTTTTGGACAGCCGGAGATTTCATTGGGGTTGCGTTTGTTCCGATCATTACATCTCATGGATGGGGGCTTAGGTCGCCATGGTAAGGATTTACTAACTTTATTGGAGGATGTTGATTGATGTCATATATTGGTCCGAACATTCTATCTGAACTCGAGGGTCGAGTGATTGCTAAACATTCTGAATTAGAGAACTGGTTCGCCTCAAAGAGGCGTGATTTGGAAATGCCAGTCTACGGATCTGTAGATATTCGAGATGCGCATTGGAAGGTTGCAGTTGTAGATGCCAATCAATATCCCGCCGGATTCAACAATCTGAAGGATGGAGACATTGGGGCACACTTGCGCGAGGCGATTGGTGACATACGGCACGTCCACATTTGGCCAGAAGACCATAATCGAAATCCAGCGTATGTTGAAAATATCAATTCGTTAACATCGCTCTTGGAAGCAGAGGGTTATGCAGTCACAGCAGGTATTCTTGAAGTTAAACAGGGAATACCTGTTTCAGTTCAAGGGGCGGTGCCAGACCTCATCTTACTCAACAACGATCTGACTGAAGGCCCATTACCTGAATTGGGCATTCCAGTGATTCCTTCCCCTCGGATGGGGTGGTATTCACGTCGAAAGTCGGATCATTTCAAGGCCGTGCAACCCTATATTGATGAGGTCGCGAAAATATTGGAAATAGACCCATGGTTGTTGTCCGCTCACTGGATTGTTTCAGAGGACAAATGCCTTGAGAAAGAAACTTGCCTCACATTGTTGGCTGCAGAAGTTGATGACTTCTTGTCTCATATTCAATCAAAATATGACGAATATGGAATCAAAGGCGAACCCACATTGTTCGTCAAGAATGATGCCGGAACCTATGGGCTCGGAATCTTGGAGATTACCTCTGGAGAGGAATTACTGAATCTCTCAAATCGAAAGATGAATCGTTTGACATACGGAAAAGGAGGTACTTCGGCTGAAGATTTCCTCATACAGGAAGGCGTACCGAGTGCCCTCACTTGGGATTCAATGGTGGTTGAACCAGTTGCATATTGTGCAAATGGCAGAGTCGGTGGTTGGTTCTACAGGGCCAACGCGAAAAAAGGCGAGATGACAAATTTGAACAGTCCCTCTTCAATTTTCCTTGACCCTCGTGAAATTGGCGACGCTTCAATCCAATCGAGGCGAAATCATTGGCATATGTTGGTGGCAGAAATAGCAATGCTCGGCATGGCCGCCGAACTTGCATCAATCAACTGATTCATCGTCTGCTAAATCGGGCGGGGCATCCATGCCCATGATTTCGTAGTTTGAAGGAAATAATGCGACGAGCACTCCTGCAATTCCTGTGGCCAACGCCCACCAGAACATCTTGTATGCAATGGCCATCTCTAGGGCGATAGCCACCAACAGTAAACCACCGAGATTGGAAATCCAAACCAATCTCTTGAATGTCGCTAGTCCTACTCCCTTTGTGGTACCTGACATGGAATCGGGACCAAATTCAGCCCCGAAGCGTACAGGATCATCATCGCCCATGCCTTCCACTCCTCCCCTCAGTAATCAATGATTTTCAACGGTCAATCATGATGATTGCATCTGTTGGACAAGCCAATACACACAATCGACACCCTGTACATGGGTCTCGCAAAACCTTGGCTTTTCGATTCACATCAATATTGAGAACCGGGCTGGCGAGAGGCGTGTCGTAAAGTTCGATGGCATCATCATCACAGACAATCGTGCATTGGTCACATCCAATGCACAATTCTTCCTTCACAAATGCGATTGTACCTGGGCCACCCTTGATTTTCTCACGGGCCTCGGTGCGCATTGAATTAAGCGCGAGGCGAATCCTTGCAGCCTCACCAAGACGGCGTGCCTCCAACTCCTTGCGCGAAGTCATGTTTGGCCGGGGGTGCCACATCTTCTCAAGACTTCCCTATGCGAAGAAGCTCAACCATAGCGGATGAATGGACAATAGGACTGCTACGACAAAGCCACAAATGGTCCCCTTCGCCATATTGGGTCGATCATATCCTAGCGCGATGAGGATGAGGAAAAAACCGATGATAAAATCGCAAACCATTCCAATCCAAGCTGCTTTCCAGGACAACCCAATCGCGACTGTAGCAGTTGCAATCGGTCCAATCAGAAATCCAGCAATCCAATCTCGGTCAATGGTGACCAATTGCCTCACGCCTGTTTCTTTGCCTCAACTTGTCTTGCGAGGAAGGACACCACATCTAGAATCTCGAAATCGTGTTTTGGATCCCCTTCAAACTTGAGACACTCGAAGTGAGAAACACACTTCGGGCAAGATGTCAGCATGATATCGGCACCTGTTGCACGAACTTCATCGAATCTCTGGACACGCAATGCTCGACTGTCCTCATTACAGGACATCATACTGGATACACCACAACATAGCGCATCTTCTTTTGTGTGCTCCATCTCGACGAGGTCGACACCTTCCACGGCGGTAACGAGGTCACGTGGGCCGTCGTAAATCTCCATCTGTCGGCCCAATCGGCAAGGATCGTGGTATGTAACGGTGACATCATCTTCAGTCTTCAAATTCATATCAAATCCATTCTCGATGAGGAATTCAGTTGTGTGCATGACTTTGATTCCTTCAAGTTCGTAATCCTTGGCAAAGGTTCGGAAACACTCTGCACAACTAGAGACCAAAGTGTCAATTCCACTAGCCTGAATCTTCTTTTGATTGTAAGCCTTCAATTTCTCAAACACTTCATCCATGCCCTGCCACTTTTGGTCGTGTCCACAGCACTTGAGGAAATCGCGACCGAGATAGGAGACTTCTTTTTCCATTTCCTCGAATAAAGTGAAGGCAGAGGTAGTTGCGTCTCCCAAATCCATTGCACCCTCATTGACATGGCTGAAAATCATCTCTTGATCGAGGTAGTCGACGCAACCAGGGTAATAGCCGATGCTGGAATCAATGGGGTAATCTTCAACGGAGATGAAATCTGAGTTTCTCTCTTCTTCAGCCTCTGCAGCAAGCACGGCCTGTAGGACTGTGTGTGGGATGTTCGATGCAGGAGGGCCACCAACGACGAGGGCCCTTCGCATGTCTACATAGGAATCGTAGTCGACCAATTGTGGACAAGCATTCGTACAAGCAGAACAGGTCAGACACGAGTACATCGGAACTCCATCGTCCTCATTGTTCCAAGTGTTGTAAATGATGTTCAATTTGTCACCCGCATTGAACAGGCGAACTGGACAGGCATCATCACAGAGGTCACACCCGTAGCACTTGTTCATCTCATACTCGTAACCACGTGCCATGCTGCGCATGAGCATGAAGACGATTGCACCGATTCCCAAGCAAGGGACGAATAGAGAATAGATGAGTTTGGCATCTAGACTCTTTGGATTCTTGTGGTATGTTGGGTTTTCAACCCTGTAATCCGATAGGCTCGCAATATCCAATCCCACATCTGCTAATGTCAGGTTCACTGGATCGTTGCGATTCAGAGCTTGTCCGTTGTCACCAAGTAACAATGGCTGATATGCTGCTACATTCACACTGGCAAAGACGGTGTATGATGAATTGACGCCAGTCCATAGTGTCGAGAATTCAATTGTATAATCACCAGGTGCCAATTTCAGCATGCTGTTTTGGCAGATGCCTTGGTTGATTACAGAATCCGATGAATCTCGAACTGTTAGCGTCCCCACTCCTTCGCCGATACCCCATTCGCTTGACCGTTCCCCGCATGTCAAATCAACATACACGTTTTCAAGGCCAAAGTCCTCAATTTGCATTGTCCAATTACCTTCAAGTGGGATTTCCCCAGTATCGTCATTGCCGGTGACTGCCCATTCGTGAGATACCCCATTCCGTCCACTACTGGTGTCGGTGTGATGGTTCACACCACTGAAATCAATCAGGTTAGGTTGAACGGGTTGGAAAAGTCCCCAATTCATGAAATTACTCGCTGCGACTAAACAGAAATCAGAACGACTGTAGGCGTCTTCACCCTCGAATTTTTCATCATCCCATACTTCATTTGCAATGCTTTGCTCATAGGATAGACAATCCTCTTCAATGACTTCCCAATGATGTCCTTCATTGATATCGACAAGTGTGTCAACGGGTTGTCCACGGAGCTCTTCCAAAGTAGATACTTCGTCCATGGCCCCTAGTCCACCTTGGTCCCAGAATCCGTTCTCATAAACTGGCCATGTGACTGTACAGAGCAGGACGGCGACGAGGAGGGTGCCAAACGAAACTTGTTTGCCCAATTGTGGTGTGGTTCGTGCCCCAATGGATTTGACCAAAAACCAACGTATGCCCATATAGAGGGCAATCCATATGAAAATCCCAGTCAATACCCAAGGTATCGCATTGAATACTTCTGCAAGCCACGGTTCTCGCGTTCCACAATTGAGTCCTGCATGGGAATTTAACTGACAAAAGTCCATCCGATTTTTCGCATATAATTCCAAGAAAATGTTGATCGAAAATACACTGATAAACCAAACGTGAGCGAGATAAACCGCACCCCATGTCGCAAACCAAGGATCTTCGACACCACGTTTTGAACGTCCGCCTAGGAAGGGTGGCAGTGTCAAAATCATCACTGGTAAGCCAGTGATAGCGGCCCCCCACCAAGCAGCATTCCATGAGATGACCGGTTGGCCAAAGAAAGCACCAATGGGGCCAGCAGGGATATCGAATTGAGGCAAATATTCCCCCCATCGGAGATATCCGTAACTGAACAATACATACCAATCAGGGAAAACGAATCCAGCTTGTGCGTAGGGGTCGGCTGCACTGTGCAAGGGCGGCGGAATCAACCATGAGTAGAAACAGAGAACAGCCGTCATGGCTGCAAGTATGATGGCGTCGCGTAGAACTTCATGAGGCCAGAAAGCGTGCCCAACAAACACGCGCCTCCGTTCCTGATCTGCGGATTGCAAACTTTCCTTTTCGCGAACATAAGTGTCAGCGATACGGCCAAGATTTTCGATGAGTCCCATGAATAATCCCTCCTATCAATGTGGCTCCGCAATCCCTTGAACCCATACAATAAACAAGTGAACAATAATCAGTCCTGTAACGATGACGGGGAGAATGAAAACGTGCAGGAAGTACATTCGGGTAACCGTCTGATATGAGAGGCTGGTGCCGCCAAACATCGCGCTCGCAACCCACGGTCCAATCAATGGTGTGCTATTGGCCATGTTGATTCCAATCGTCGCCGCACCAAAGGCCAAACTATCCCAAGGCAACAAGTATCCAGAATATCCAAAGAAGATGGTGAAGAACATCAGGCCGACACCAATTAACCAATTCAGTTCCCGAGGGTTTCTGTATGCACCTGTAAAGTAGACTCTACACATGTGTAAGAACACGGCTGCCACCATGAAATGCGTCGCCCAATGATGGATTGAACGAATGATGTATCCGAAAGGCAACTGTGTCATGATGAATTCCATGCTGGAGTAGGCAGGTGTTGGGTCGCCTTCCCCACCGGGCACGTAGTAAATTCCAAGAATTGTACCCGTGATGACGAGAATGATGAATGCCAGGAAAGAGATCCCACCAAGGCAATACAATGGATACCAATACCAAATAATCCGCAATTTGTATTTTTCAGCATGTGTGAGGGGCATCTGTCGATGCATACTGTGGTAAGCATCTCTTGACATCGCCCAGTAATCCTGAACCCTGAAGCGCGTGTCAAGCCACGAGAATACCCAGAGGAAGGATTTCTCGACTAAACCCAGTTTCCCAGTTGATTCGACGGCCCGCAAAATTTCCTTCCGAGGCATTTCTTCGTTTTCCTTGCGTAATGTGAAGGCGACAACAACCGTGATGACGGCGATAAAGAGTCCCAATAACCAAACTTGCAGCATCATATCACCTTAATCGCAGAACGTGTACCACTCCTGGTATGTGTCTAACCCTTCAATCACATCATCTGTGACAACAAATGGGATGAGGGGAAGTCCAACGGGCGCAGGCCCACCGGTGAGTCGGACACCGAAGTATTCGAAGGTCGACCCATCATTCCGGTTTCGATTTGCATTCTTCTCAAGCATCGTGGGGTCGTATCGTGAGGAGTGGCAGATACAGAACAGTTTGTTTCCACCTGCATCAACACCACCGGGCAGCCAAGTGTCAGAAGTGAAATCATTGGCCACCAATTGCCAGCCTGGAATACAGCACAAATGTGGGCAACGGCTGAACAATAAGAGGATGTTATCGTGAGGTTGCAAAGCCTCATCAGGACTTCCATCCTCAAGGGTGACGTCGAAAATCTCACGTCCGTGTCCAACAAAGGAACCAGCCGAATCTCTCCCTTCGCCATATTGGATTCGAGGTACACCTTCTGATGGGGGTTTGGATTTGTTTTCCTCATGAGGGATGTATACGATATTGACAGGTAAACCACTCCAAACACCCTGGGCCCCCGCCATTCCAGTATCCGAGGTTGCAGCTTGTGTAACCAAATCGGATTTCTTCATGATTTGCTCGTGCATGGCTCCATACCAAACCGTATCTTCCTGCCCTTTTGGCACCCAATATTTGACGCCTGTATCCTCAGTACCTGAACTGGCTTGCCCCATCAGGAATGATGCGAAACCCACCGCGCCTAAACTCGCCATTGCAATGACGCCGCCGGCAGCATTGAATGTGTATTTCATAAATCGGCGTCGATCGAGTGTTGTGACAACACGATCAGGGGTCGATTCATCACCCGTTCCGGGAGCAGGTCTGAGTCGGAATTGTCTGGCCATGATCACACCTCATATTCGACCCAACTTTCGGGGTCCTTTGGTCCGATGAACTTGTTTCGGCGATGCTTTACAATGACTGTATCGGGCATGACCCACTTGAGATACACAATACCCATGATAATCAGGGTAGTCAACATCATTGCCATGAAGAAAGAAAGTAATTGTTGGTCCCAATGATTGAACAGTCCGTAAGCCAAACCACCTGACCAGTAAATGGTCCAGAATAACCCCCATACAAAGACGAGAGTAACCAACCATGAAGATGCACTCGGCGAAATACTGGAGCGAACAATTGTTCCCGGTTCAGGGGCATTGAATACACCGTGATCAACAGCGGTAACATATTCTTCTTCTGTGAGGTTAACTCCATCTAGAGCCGCTCTAGCATCTTCGACACTCACCTCGCCAGATTTGACCTGTCTTAGCAGGCGCATGACTACATCATCACTCAAAGTTGGTCACCTCGTCGAAGATGTTTCATGCGCAGTCGGACTAAATTTGAGCGCCCTTCGTAATGTCGGCTGAATCCATATCGCAGGAAGAATCCACAGAATAGAATCACTGCAATGACGGCACCGAATCCAAGCAGCCCAAGCCAATGTGCACGGAATGGGGCGCCCATGTGGTGCAGGTCGACGTGGCCACTTTCAGCCTCTGGAGGTGCCACATCCCCATTGCCTGCAAAGATGGTGCGAGTATTGCCCGCATCTTCTCCTTCTCCCAATGAGAATGAAAGTCGATTCCAGGCATCGCCGGTTGGAGCACCATCGCCATTGACGCTGTTGCCAGTCAACCAGAATGTCACATCCCCACTCCCCGTTGAAGGCGCAGTCCAAACAATTGTCCAAGAGCGATCTGTGGGGTTGCTTCCTGCTTCAGTATGAGTGAGTGTTGTCGCCTCATCACCATTCTGAACCATGTCCTCATATCCTGCTCCGGCTGAAAGTGCACCTTCCGAGACCCTCAATGAGAATCCAGCGGATGCAGTGCCGTCAATTTCAGGCCCGCCAATGATTTCGACAATCAATGTATATTCTTGGTCCGCAGCAAAATGGTATGGCACATCTGCAATCATGACTGTGACCGAATCATCTGGGGCAATCGCATTCCCTGAATGGCAAGTGCACCCTGTCTTGGCAACATCCGTACCACCCTCTGCTTCGCCGCCAGTAATACCCGAAGGTCTGGCTTGGGTTGAACCAGCAATCAGTAGCAACACCAGCAGCCCGGCAAGGATGTGTCGGACACGGTGGGTTGATGTAGACATAGTATTGACTCACCTATGGTGAGCCGTCGAATTGAATACCCTCCATAAACGTTCCCTGCTCTACGCGAGGGAAAGACCCCGCAGTGCGTCGAATCTCGCGCGCCCGCGTCGCGAGCAGCATGGCGCAGTTCTGAATAGCCCCTAGCGCCTCCCATGGCCCATGACGGAGCGAACATGGGAGAATACATACGAGCTCACAGATGAGCAATTGGAGCAACTTGAAGAAGCTGAGACGTTGATGGAGCGCATGGATTTATCTGGCGCCGAGCAAGTATTGCTGGCAATGCTGGAAGCATCTGAAGATTGCATCCCCGTTCTTTCCAACCTAGGACATCTTTACGGGAAACACCTTTCCGAATTTGAAACGGCTGTAGAATACTATGATCGTGTCTTGGAAATAGAACCCGACAATCCATGGGCGAGAGATGCTCGTCGCAGATATTCGCGATATATCGGACGAGATTGATTCGCACAACCCTCATGGCCCCCCGGTTCCAAGCAGCACCATGGAGGAGGGCGAGTTACTCATTGCCGGCATCGGCAGTTTGGGTTGTACATGGGCCAAGGCCGCCCAGAATCGCGTCTCAGATTGGGTCGACCTCACATTGATTGATGCCGATGATTCTTCGATGGAAGACGCTCGTCATGCGAACTGTTTGTTGCTTGGAGATTCACCATCCAAAGTCGGATGTGCGGGGATGCCACAATTGGCTGAAGCGCGGATGCGTTCATTACAACCGATTGCAGCCCATTTTCTCCAAAGAGCAGAACTGGTTCTCGTATTGACTGGATTAGGCGGTGGTTCTGGTTCTGGTGCATCCATTGAATTTGCACGTCAAGCCCTCCAAGCAGGTTGTTTGGTAATTTCCGTTGCAGCCATGCCATTTGAAGCTCAAGATGAACGCCAAAAAATTGCAGAAGAAGCCCTTTCACGTTTGTCTAAGACTTGCCATATCTGTGTAGAATTGAGTCTTGACCGGATGGCTTGGCAGGCTCGAGAAAGGGGTGTGGATTGGCAACAAGGTTCAGCATGGGTCGAGGAATTAACCGAGGGTTTGATGCGCACCCTTGCAAATGTCGGCCTGATTAATTTGGATTTGATGGATTTACGGGCCATCGTTTCAAAATCAGGAGGGTCAACACTCCTCGTTGCAGAGGGACATTGTGATGAAGCCCAGGAACTGTACCAGCGTGC
>JASLKT010000027.1:335-21979 GCA_030747395.1 Candidatus Thalassarchaeaceae archaeon | reverse complement strand
GCTCGGGATAACATTGCAACCCCTGTACACGTGGAAACGGACACCCACTCAACCTGTGTGTTGCTTAGTGACAATTCAGTACAGTGTCATGGATACCGACTCTATCGAAATTCTGAAACCACAACCACAGGCGTCCGGGTAGCTAATTGGTGGAACCCAATTCATTTGACCGGAGTATTCTCCAACACACCTCCAATGGCATTGGGAGAAGGCCCCAATGTAACATCGCTTTCCGGTGGTTCGGCTGATAATCCGGGAATGTGCGTACTACTAGAAAACGATGAGGCATTGAATTGCTGGGGAATCAACACCTACAAGCAAATGGGCCGTCCTTCAATGACGAATACTTGGGGGGCAATAGGCCCCGTCGATGGCTTGGTCCCCGGGGCGAACAATGATGTTGTTCCTGCTGGTATGCATTTCTCTAGAGAAAACGGAACCATCTGGGGTACACCCAGTACTGAAAATCAGGAACCCATTGAATTGTACATTAAGGCATGCAATGGTCGAGGATGCCACTCATCTTCACTCAATATTTCTGTTTGGGACCGTCCGGAAGTTAGCGTGCCTGACATTACGAGTCAGTATGGATACCTGGAACCTTTGACGGGTGATTTCATTATTCCAAAAGGCCGTCCAACACATCTCAATGTTACAATTGATAGTGACCGCCCGATTGTCAATTATCGATGGTTTGTACGACATACAAACGGCCTCGAATATGAAGGAATGTTCCCCAATACACAAAACATGACAACAAATCAATTGCCTGTAGGCTTAGGAGTACTTCGACTTGTAGTGACCAATGATATCGGCGGCGTATCTTCAGAAGACGGCGGCTGGGTGGTTATCAATGTCACAGAATCCGATCCAGATGGTGATCAGGTCCCTGTATGGAATGATGATTGTGAATTCGAGAACGCTCTTGGATTTGATAATTACAAGGGCAATGGCACTTCTGATCCAACTTCAGATGGTTGTATCGACAACAGAGATGAGGATCCTTTCTATGATGACGAAGATTCTTGTCCCGATGAACATGCAGCATCAGAATTTGATTTGTACACTGGAGAAGGAACCATCGCTCTCGGTGCTGATGGCTGTATCGATGATACAGACCGAGATACGATTCTCGAGAATGCAGACTCGTGTTTGACAACACCTTTCGCAGAACGCTTCTATGTCAATTCAGAAGGATGCGGTCCTTCCGAGAGGGATACGGACGGTGACGGATACAAAGACAACGTAGATTCCTGTGAAGGCACCCCGCAAGGCGAGTCTGTTGACGAATTTGGTTGTGGTGAATCCCAAGTGGATTCAGATGGCGATGGTGTTTACGACAACGCTGACGTTTGTCCAGAGTCACCATTGGGTGCAACTGTGGATATCGATGGATGCGCTGCTGCTGAGAAGGACAGTGATGGCGATGAAATCAATGACGAAGTCGATGTATGCGATACCACTCCACCTGAATTACACAATCAGACAAATGCTGTCGGTTGTGCGCCTGGCGATCTTGTCACAGATGACTTCGACCAAGATGGCGTGGCCGATATCTTCGATTCTTGTCCGATGACACCAGTCGGCGATGTTGTAGATTACAGTGGATGTGGTCTGACTCAGAAAGATTCTGACAACGACGGTAAAACTGACGACATGGACCAGTGCCCAGACACACCTGGATATGACATCCCTACCGTTGATGTCAATGGTTGTGGTTCCACACAGCGCGATTCTGATGCGGACGGAGTCATTGATTCAGTAGATCAGTGTCTAAACACCCCCACAAGTGTAGAAGTAGATACGCTCGGCTGTCAAGCTGGACTTTCAGATTCTGATCTTGACTCCATTGTCGATATCATTGATGCTTGTCCAGGCACAACCGGTGACCAACCAGTCAATCTGAATGGTTGTGCACCTTATCAGTTGGATTCGGACGGTGACGGAATCACCAATGATTTGGATTCATGCCCAACGACACCCGCAGGTCAAGCAATCACAACCAATGGCTGTGCAGAAGATCCCGATGTATTCGACCCAGTTGCAGAAGACGATGACGGCGACGGCATCCTCAACGAAAACGATGAGTGCCCAGATACGCCATTGAACACCAAGGTGATTGACAACCGAGGTTGTGCAGTCGATACAGATGGTAGCAACGAGAAACTAGTCTCTTCTGCAACCATTGGAATCACAGGCATCATTCTGTTCCTCATTGTTCTGCTAACACTCGTTGTCTTGCGCCGAAGCAGGCAACAAGATTCGCTTTGGGGCGCAGATGCAGTTGGTGACGCGTTGTTTGACTCCATGGATCTTGATGGTGATGGGATCATCTCCGATGAAGAGTGGGAGATTTACAAGAGAGTACGAGATTCCAAGAAGGCATCAACGTTTGATGATACAGATGATGATGATTTATTCGATTGAATAAATCACTCTTCTTCTTCGCGGATGGCATCGATGATCTTTGCCTTGGTACCACTATGGGATACGCCTAGTTCCTTGGCGAGGGCAACCAATTCGGCTTTCTTCATACGGTTCAGTGAAGAGATTGAAGGTCTAGATGCAGGTTTCGAAGCCTTGGATGTCGGCCATCCAGCGGGTGCACTGAGGGTGAATTCAGGGTCTTCACTCTCTGCCTCAACCCGTGCTTCCTCTTCATCTACAGCAGCAACAATATCGGAATCATCGATACGCTTTGTCCACATCTCTAGGTAATGCTCGGGACTGAATCTACCTGAAGCAACATGTCGCTCCATTCGTGTTACGGCTTCCTTTGTAGTAAGGTCAAGAGCGACAGCCTTTGCAAACACACGAGCCAACTCTTGCTCGGTTTGGTCTGCCTCATCAACATCATCTTCCTCAAATTCATCTCGCTGCGCGCGAACTAAATCCTGAATATCCTCATGCTGTTGAGAAGTGATAAGCTTCGCAACGAACATGTCGGCTGCTTGGTTGGAAATCTTCCTCAATTGTTGCGGAGTTTCTGCAACTCCAATCATTCCTTTCAATTTCCGTTCAGTATTCGCTCGACCTTGTCTAACGAAGATTACGGATCCCAATGCGAATAAGATGAGTAGGGGTATGAGTATAATTCCCAAAGCGGCCACATCACCTTGTAGGAATTTCTCGATGAAAGGCGTTTCAGGCTCTGGAATAACATCTGTGCACCCATCGCCATCACTATCTGAAATGTTGTTGGTGGCAGCCAAGGGGCACTCATCCAGGGAATCAACGATTCCATCACCATCATCATCATCATCTTCACTAATGTCGCGACAACCATCACTATCGGTATCTGTGAATCCATCTGAGGTCCAACCAGTATCGCCCAATGGGCACGCATCTATTGTATCGTCAATGCCGTCCCCATCATCATCATCATCTTCGAGGGCATCTTTGCACCCATCACCATCCATGTCGATTGTTACGTTTGAGGTCCAGCCCCAATGCATACCGGTTGAACACAAATCATCAGTGTCGTTGACGCCATCACCATCGTCGTCCAAATCCTCATTCATGTCGTAGCAACCATCGTTATCGTAATCGTTGTAACTTGTAGGAGCCCATCCAAGATCGCCCAACGGACAATCATCTAATTCATCGAGTCGCTGGTCGTTGTCGTCATTATCATCACAGACATCTCCTTCCAAGTCACCATCATGATTGGCTTGGTCAGCATTTGAGATTGAAGGGCAATTGTCTAGGAAGTTTGCAACACCATCGGCATCGTTGTCGATGATAGGATCACATCCATCTGGGATACCATCAGAATCCATATCGACGGCATCATTGTAACCTTCGCAAAGATCAAATTCATCTGACCAACCATCATTGTCAGAATCCGTACCTGGCCACGAATACCACTGCTCACCAATCTGAGCATTTCCTTCGATGAAATTGTAGATTTCACTTTCGTTGCTGGTTCCAAACCAATTTTGTTCGACCTGAATATCTGCATTGGTTACTGCTGGCACTTCAATTGCCATCGTGCCAATTTGAGTAAATGAATTGCTTTGGAATGTTACTTGCTGAAGGGTATTGGGCAGACTTTCTTCAATAGTGATTGCAGTTTCCATCTCAGACATATTGTTGTCGTTTACTGTAATGTATCGAACATCTTCAACAAGGATTCCTTGAGTTGAATGGATATCCTGCATCACGTTTTCTCCAAGGTATAGCGTGCTGACATCTTTGATTGTCATCATTGTCGTGGTTGTATTTTCTACGACTTCTCCACTGTTGGTGAACACATTTCCTGAAACTTGTACTTGGGGAATCATTCCCGAAAAGGGTGCAATATTGACGGAACCCTCAGAATCAGTGACGGTGTTGTCTGTGAATAGCAACATGGAAATTTGCCCCGCACCGGGGTCCAAGCCACCAGGGGTCGTGGTGAATGCATGGTCACCATCAAGGCCGATGAATTGATTGTCATCGATGGTTATGGTTCCTGAAAGGCCTGAGGCGACGACTCCTGAGCGTTGATTTCCGTTGGCACTGCTTCCATCCATGGTCATGTCTCGGATGGTCAAATCTGAGATTCCAGCAGAAGCATCGATACTGAAAGCAGTATCAGTTGCTCCTTCGCCTTGCAGGGTAATCCCTTCGATTGTGATGTTGTTCATCATGAAATTGCTCTGCAGAAGCAAACCACCAGTAAACGTAGGGTTGCTATTTGCCACACGAGAGATTAGCATATTTCCTTGAATCGTGGTTGGTTGAATGATCAAATCTTCATCGAAAATTCCATCGGATAGGATGATGTTATGCCCATCCATTTCTGAACCAAGCAATGTGTTTCGAACCGCCAACGAAGGGCTAGCAAAGTAAGCGGTAGACTCACCAACACTGACCGGTGGTTGGATGGATGTGTTTTTTCCAATACTCTTTGCGAAGGGTGCCAGATTTGTTTCGTTAACAGAACTCGTATGTCCGACATTGATCATGAACGCATCGACATTTTCGAAATCGCCACTGTGTTCATCGAAAACGCCCGCATTAGAGACTTGCAGGGCCGCTCCAATAGACATGTTCGCATATTCGTTGTCTCGCAGAGAAATGCCACTGAGGTAATCACCAGCATACATTGTGGTTTGTTCATGAGTGAAGACACCCATTCCTGGAACATCAAGTCCAGCAGCTCCAGCCCATTTCCCATCGTGGATGTTGGAAAATCGATTGTTTTCAATGAGGGCTCCCCCATCGATTTCAGAGGACACAACTTCATGAATCGAAATACCGAGTCCAATCGAATCATTGTAGCCGCCAATATCGTAGATATGGTTGCCATGAATGTGTAATCCATCGATGGTGTGGAGAATTTGACCATTCTCTACCGCGTCGGTTAGAATTCCCCACGAAGTTGCCCGAACAGCATCCAACTTCATCGCCATTCCATGAATCAGGTTATCTGAAATTTCAATGTTGGAGAGATTGTTTGATCCCCCAGCAATGTAAATCCCACATCTCGTATCTTCATCGCCATGGATGTCGAATCCTGAAACCGACACATCGCCGCTGAAAATGAGGATTTTGTTGTTGGCGCCACGCAAATCGATGACACTCTCCGAGGAATCACCTGATGTTCGTTGCAGTGCACTATTTCCATCCTGAGCGCCAATCATCGTCAAGGGGTGGTAGATTTCAATTGATGAACTCACAGGATACGTCCCATTTGCTACTTCAATCGTGTCGCCAGACGATGATGCTAGGACTGCATCATTGATCGAACAATAGGGGTTTGAATTGGTCCCATCACCAGCATTTGGACAGTTCGCAGTATCCACGTAAATCGTGGTTTCACCGTCTGCAGAAACACTTGGGAATAGGAAAATGGTGGGGGTGATAAATGCACAAACGACGACCATCACAAGGAGACGCGTTCGCCCCTCGTTCCTTGCTGCCATGCTGGGGGGAGGGGCCCCCATCGTATAACGATGGGGAATAACTCAGGACTTTCATGAGTCCATATCCTTGGGAGAATTGACGTTACGAAAACACGCTTTGTCAGAAATCTCAACAATTTGGCATGGCACGCTGCGCAAGGTATTCTTCAGCGAAGCGCGCATCTCAGCTCGCTCCAATGCAGCGAGTACCACATCGACATGCACAAGTGAGAGAAGAGGTTGCAAATGTTCACCTTTCGGCATCATCACTGGACGACTTCCCTCTTGAAGCCGTTCGAATATTTGTGGGCGAATCCAAGGCATATCACATGGTGCCAATTGTATTCGTTCAATCCCCAGTTCAGCGCATTCCCGTAAAGCGGATCGCAAGCCAGATTTCGCACTCCTTTCCAAATCATTGTCCAAGATGCATTGCACATCTGTTAAATGTGACAATGCGCCCATAATTTCGCTTCGTTGAAACCCATCACGAACAGCGACCAATATGGATTTACAACCCGCATCTCGTAGTGCATGAGCCACTCTAGCAATCATGGGCGAACCATCGACAATCATTGTCGCTTTGTTCTTCCCCATTCTCTTTGAAGCACCACCGGCGAGGATGAGCGCAGGGTACATTTCAACACCTATTCGAGTTGAGCGAGTTCGTTCATCGCGCCTTCAAGTTCAGCCATCAATGACTGCGCCCGATTCAACAAAGCACGTTGATCTCGACGATTGGCTGCATTGGGCAGCCATTCCAATAATTGTCGAATGTCCGCAGCATCTCGCTCCACAGTCCATTTGAGAACCTGCTCAAGAACGGGATCATTTGCCTCAAGGAAGCGCTCGACCATATCCTCCACGGAACAGAGACAAACCTTCAGCCTTCGCTTAGGATTGAAGCATTTGGTCACGAACACGAGCCAATAGGGAATCTCCATCAGGATATGGGATTGATTGGAGTGCAGATTTCAGTGAAGTCGATAATTCAGATCTTTCGGAGCGAATCCAATGGGCATGATGGGTCAACAATGCAAGATGTGCGTGAACTGCACTACGTGAACACCATTCCAGCAATATTTCCTCAGAAGGTGGCGCATGTTTGGCCCGAAAACATTCCTCGATGGAAAGCAATAGAGCTTCTGCGGTCGAAGAATTCCCAATCACATCAGCCAAACAGACCCAAACCTCACTTTCACTCTGTAAATTGGCAAGCAAGAGAGCGGCCAATGCCACATCTTCACGACCATGCCTGTTCCAAAGAAGTTCGACAACCTGCGATAGAACCTCATGCTCACCATGGGTCAATAGCCAAGAGCAAATTCTCCTCAACACATCATCTGGAGTCCCGAGGTGGAAGGCGTATCCTCCAGAAGTTCCCAAACGATCGGTTTGTGATTTCACAATAAATGCAGGGACACCGATTGGGTACGCTTCTCGGATGACTTCCATCAATTGCTTTGAGTGTAGATGTACCTTCGCAGGTTGAGATGATAACCAATCATCCAAAGGGTCACTCGTCGTCACCCTTCGCCCCTCCTTCGGGCAATATTGAGCGAATCCGGTTGAACAATCCATCGACAATATCCTTCGCCTGATCAAACCCTTTTTCGACAACTTGGAACCTGTTTTTCTCAACATGCTCCTCCATTTCAGCATGGATATCATTCATCACCAATTCATTTTCATCATCGGTGATATCGAAGTGGTATCGAAGATAGGCGACAACCAAGTACTCATCTTCGCTGATACTAGCATTGAGGTAAGCGGTTTGGAACATTCCTGCATAGACTTCCAGACATTTGGTTCGCCCAATTTCATCCCCCCCATCCAATTTTTCCCCGGCAATTATTGCATCATAGACGCGTTTCGGAACAGCCTCATCTAAATTGAGAAGACTGGCGAGTTTGATGACCAATCTCTTTTCTTCTCGTGTAATTTGACCATCTTTCAAAACGATGGAAACAACACCTTGGAAGGTGCTGATGTCGGTGATGGCATCAGTGGGCACGAATGGGGAGGGCACACCCCTCCTCATAGCGGTTCGCCCTCTTCAGCAACCCATTTTTCCAGCATATTTTCATCCAATGCCTTCATGAAGGGGGGGCGGGTCGGCCAGTTTACAGGTGACCCCTGTCACGTTCCCAAGGGCCTCGTGCCCTTTCCCGTGAATACGCGCGATGAAAACCCCCCCGAAAGGGCCGGTTGAGTGCTCAGACGAACCTGCGAAAGCAAAAACAAAAGGAAGTGAAACACAATGAGTGATCAGAAAGCCAAGTACATGATTCATGCTACGATTAAGGCGGATGGAACCATCCAGAGAAAGGACGTCGTCGGCGCAATCTTCGGTCAAACCGAAGGGTTGCTCGGTGAGGAACTACAGTTGCGCAAGTTGCAACGAACTGGCCGAATCGGCCACGTGGATGTGGACCTCAAATCCAACAAAGGCAAGGTATCTGGCGAGATTCTGCTACCCAGCAGCCTCGACCAAGTATCGACAGCCGTGATTGGAGCCGCGCTTGAAACAATTGAGCGAATTGGACCATGTAAAGCAACAATAAAAGTAGCCACAATCGAGAATATTCACAGCGTCAAGCGTGATACAGTCATCGACCGAGCCAAGGACTTGCTCCTAGGCATCGTGAATGAAGGCTCGAACGACAGCAAGAGCATATTGGATGAGGTTCGCAGCGTTCTAACGCTTGGAACGGAAACCAACATCGCAGGAATGACCTGTGGACCCAATGCGAAGGAGAGCGACGCGCTCATCATCGTCGAAGGACGAAATGATGTGCGTAATTTGCTGAAGTTCGGCATCAAGAACGCAATTGCAACAATGGGTGCAAATGTCAAGGACGAACTTGTGGAACTCGCAAAGACAAAGAGCAACGTAACCGCATTCTGCGATGGAGATCGCGGTGGGAAATTGCTGTTGATGGAATTGTCCGGAGCATTGGGCAAGTCCCTCACACATATCGCAATGGCACCAGAATCCCGAGAAGTCGAGCACCTTGAAGGCAAGGTTGTCACCAAGTGCCTCAATCAAAAGGAGACTGCAACCAAAGCAATGAGTCGAATCAAGACACAACTCGAAGCAGACGATAATGGAGGAAAACCAGGTAAAGCCGGTGCTAGCAATGGTTCCGTAGAAGTTCCTGACAACATCCGCGAGTGGTCAGTCCACATGGGTGATTTGAAGAAGAATTACGCACTTTTGGTTCTTGAAGATGGATCGGCATCTGAGCCAGTTGGTGCGAGTAAACTCGCAGAATTCGCTGAAGGTGTCGAAGGCGCACAGTGCCTGATTGTCAACTCTAAGATTAGTGCACGAATGGTCGAAATCGCCGAAGTTGGCGCAATCCCAAGCGTGCTTGGCAGTTCATCTGGTGCCGGTGGCTCAGATAGTGTCGAAACGTACGCAATGAGCGACCTTGAGTGAGCCTCACCCCGTAGGGGTGAGAACGATAACCCCGCCTACACTCCGGTGAGGCATGCAACCTCAGACAATGGCACCAGCGCCAGCCATGCAACCGGCACCGATGCCGATACCAAATGCACCCTTTGCAGAGCCGGGATCAGATCACACAATGAAGATCCATACGGGGTTGGTAATAGCTGCCCTACTCCTTGCAAGCATCGGAATGATGTCAGATGCATGGAGCGTTGAAGATACATCCACAACCGTGGATGCGTCCGGCGTTGAGGTTACTACGACGACCGAAACAAAAGTTGGGCTTGATGATGCATCTGCAACAGTGTGCATCAATGGCGAATGTGAAACGGTGGTTGCTGATTTATCAGAAACGTATGGAAATTGCACGAAACAGGCCAGCGATCTTGAACTCAACTCATCCACAACAGAAGAAATGTGTGGTACTTCTGGCGACATGGCGAGTGCAGGATTCACAGGGACACTCTTCATCGTTCTTGGGATTCTTCTCGTGATTGTTACATTGGTTGCGACCTTCATGGGGACACGAGGCACCCAATTCCCATTCTCGCAATACTATCCATTTGGAAAAGCCAGCCTCATTCTAATCGGCGTAATTGCTTGGTATCTGATGATGCCAGAACCACCAGAAGGATCCGACCCTAGTTTGGGATCTGGTGCATGGATGGCCATTCTCAGCGCCATTCTGGCCGCAGGCGCAGGTGGATATTCGATGTACACAGGAACTTCCACCACCAGCGTCGCAGGCAACACATCATCACCTGCAAACAGTGGCCGCGCCCCTGGATTGGGTGCACGCACACTGACAGCGGAATCAGAATCGCGAGAATTCGTTCTCCGTGAGACTGCGATGGGCAATCAGACGCTCTCAATCGTCGAAGATGGGCACCTCTTCCGCCTTACCCGTGCAACACGTGGAGAAGATGGAACGCACAGTGAGGACTTGTTCATGACACGAATGGATGCCCTTTGCGGCTTCACTCATGCGCGCTTCGATTGGTTGGACACGACCCGATATCTATGGAACCTAATGGCGATAGGGGGTCTCGTATTGACCATCATGGCTTACGAGAATGTATCCCTCATATTCTACACGGATTGGTTTATTCTACTCTTTACAGCGGGCACACTCCTTTCGATGTTACAATTCGCGGACCCCGAACTCATCACATTTGAGACCAATACTGGAAAACATCGCCTCCTCATCTACCGAGCAGGCTCGAATCGAGTTCTAACCAATACCAGCATGGATTTAATCGATTCAGCGATGAGAGATGCACTGCGTGGCGAACAAATTGATCCAACGGCATTGAACGTGGTTGCAGACGCGATTGAAGTCGAAATGGCAGAAGCACGCAAGGCTGCTGAAGAAGCTGCAGCAGCCGAAGAGGCCGCAAGAATTCAGGCCGCCGCCATGGCACAGGCACAGGCAGAAATGCAGGCCCAAATGCAGGCGCAGGCACTTGAACAGGCCCGAGCAGAGATTGCCGCCGCCCCACCGGCTCCAGCCCCACCTCCAGCCGCTGTCGCACAGGCACCGGCACCGGCACCACCCGTTGCGGCGGCCGCCCCACCTCCTGCACCAGCGCCAATGGCCCCGCCAGCAACTGCAGTTCCACCGGTGATGAACCCACCACCGGCTCCAGCGCCAACGGCTCCTCCGCCCGTGGCCGCCCCACCGCCATTGGCAGCCATGCCGCCACCTGAAGGACTTGGAGCCCCATTACCCCCGCCAACACTGTCACCAGATATGGGAATACCAACCGAGGCGATTTCCCCCGCTCCAGAAATTCCGATGCAAGCCGCACCGAGGGATGAATCACTCTCGGAAGGTGAGAAGGCAGACATCCTCACCGATCTTGGTGAAGATTAGGACTCTACTGGATTTGACATTTGCATCATTGCACTTGGAAGCATGACTGATTTCTCAAGGCGTTTAATGGCAC
Source organism: Candidatus Thalassarchaeaceae archaeon (assembly GCA_030747395.1). Lineage (GTDB taxonomy): Archaea > Thermoplasmatota > Poseidoniia > Poseidoniales > Thalassarchaeaceae > MGIIb-P. The sequence goes on along the minus strand of JASLKT010000027.1, from coordinate 10,691 downwards.
CCGTCAGTCCTTCTAAATCTCCGGAATCGGGAAGCAAAAACAAATCTTTCTCTAGAGGTATTGCTGCCCCTGGACCAGGGATATCTGCCAATCGTTCTCCGAGGGCCCTCGCATCATTCAACAACCCATTACCACTGGTTGCATGCCTTCGTGACAACCTTTCAGCAGTCCATTCTTCGAGTTTCTTGGCAATATTCGCCAATCGTCCTTGTAACGCACGATGCGGCCCAGAATTTCCATCCTCAAGCAAGATTGCGAGACGAGCAAGGCGTTGTACACGCACATCCAATGGTGGGCCGAGCAACCCATCCAACCCCGCATCATCTTCGGTGAGTCCAAACAAATCACGAACACCTTGCGTATCCACCCCAATAATGGGTATCTCTTCCACAACATTTTCTGATTCGACGAAATGGTCTTCCTCCATCTCTTCAATTTCGCCACCCGTAATTTCTTCTTCATCAACAACAATCTCAATTTCTTCAACGAGATGGTCTGCAATATCTTCTTTGATTTCAGGAACAGGAACCAAAATAGATTTGCGAGATTCTATTCTGGCCATTGGCATCTGCGGTCTGAATGGTTTGAACTCAAAGTTGGCATTACCAGTTCCCTCTGCATTGGCCAATGCGAGCATCAAGTCTTGATATTCATCATCGAGCGCAGTCAACTTTTCTGGTCGCATCAAATCCGAAAGAACGCGTTCAGCTAATTCAACATCCAATGCCCACGGCAATGGTTCCAATCGTGACAATCGAGCATCGTGCGCATCCATTGCCTGTCGAATATCGGGTAGGTCCAATCCAAGCGCCACCGGATCTTGTGTAAGTAATTCGTGCAATCCTTCTACCGACCAGCCCAGATGCCGCCAATCGTCCAATTCTAATTCAAGTCCTTGAATCACTTGATTTAGGCGCTCATCTACGTCAACAGTGGCTGTTGGGATGTTGAGTGAAGCAGGCAAATCCCCACCACTTTCCAGGCCGGTTACAATTGCTTCGTAGTGTGCTAAATCTAAGGAGGCAGCGTCGATACTTTCTGGCCACAATGTGGCAAGTTCTATCCTTGCAGCATCCAAAAAATTACGATGACGAACCCGGCGATTGGATGCTAATTCAAACCAATCTTGGGCGACCTCCACGATATCCATGCCTGCGCCCGCACCTCGTAACTGATGCAACCAATCCGCAACTTCACGGCTACCATTGATTGAGGTATCCAACGATTGCAATCCTTCGATGAGTGGAATGATTACATCGATGAACGGCTGATGGGCATCAAGTTCCTCAAGAATCGCTCGTGGTTCACTGTCGATTAACGGAGACCAAGTCGAGGTATCAATTCCATGTGCAGACCATGCTTCCAATCTAGCCACGCAAGCAGAATGTGTCCCCTCGGTTTTCGCAGTCAAACCTTGCAGAAGAACGTCCAATGCTTGAATCGCATTCAAATGTCCACGGGTTCGTTCCGCCAATCGTCGATATTCTGGCCACTGTGTAAGGTGTGTCTCCATCTGTGCCCAGATACTGTGAGTCGCCTCAATTTGTTCAGCGATTCTGGGTAATTTGCCTTCCCATTTGATCATTTCACCGGCTAGAAGTGGTAATTTAGTCGGCACATCAAATCCTTCAGATTGCCATGCGGAAATACGCGATTCAACATGTGCATGTCTTCGCGCCAGGTCGTTTGCAACCCCATCGATTTCCGATGTAACTTGAGTCATTGCATCTGCTGTAGCCTCTCTTTGGGCCATTGTAGCTGCGCCCCAAAGCCGTTCTGCGATGTTGTGGCCAAATGGCCGAATTTCATTTTCAATTCGATTTTTACAGTGAGTAAACTTACCATCAAGAGCGTGAAGCCGTTCGGCTTCAGTAAATTGTTCATGCATAGGGCCAGTCTGAATTCCGCTCACATCCCAACCCCTTTCATTGAGCATATCGATCATTCCTTGCAATGCTCCAAAGCGTCTTTCTTGGCGACGTTCAATCCCCGAAATTATTTCCTCAATGTCCCGGGAGGGGCTCACATCTTCAATCATCGAAAGGATGCGAGGGGAGCCCAATACAATTGCATCGTCAACAGCATCCAATCTTTCTAGGATATGGGACAATTCAACCGATCTCCCCTCGTCAGACCACTTCACTCTCGAACGTTCAGCAATAATGACCCAGGGCCGATGTCTCCTCAACAATCCACTGAGTTCGATTTCGACGGCTGCTGCTTCCATCGGGTTTGCAAGTTGTGCCAACAACCTTCGTCGATCATCATCTCGATGTTGAGGTAAATCGAGAACCTTTGAGCGGATTGCAGCAGCACGATCTGCAAATTCCTCTAAGCGCAGCATCTCCGCACTTGCCAACTCACCCGTGGGCAATTCTACATCGAATCCACGATTGCGTAGAGCAGCAACACGTGATTTGAATCGCTCTCCGCCATCCGTCAACAAGGCCGCCTCAGAGCACCGAGGCGGCTTGCGGCTATTCAACCTCAGCCTAAACGGCAATTGAAAAGCCCTCACAAAAACAGCATAACACCCCTTAAGGGGTGCGAACCACTCAAAAGGTGTGAAAGTCCGCTCCGCCCAATGGACCCAGTCTCAATTGGATTAACGCTGTTTTTTTCCGCGTCTACAAGTGCGGTAATTTGGTGGCTCGTACAAGCAGAAATTAGTTTGAGAAAACTACGTGAGGATTTGGAAACTGCACATGCAGAAACCAGTCAAACCTTGGCTAGTATCAACGCTCGAACAGAAGACCTTGCAGATCGTGCATTGGCACTACAGAGGGCCCACCCTGGTATCGCAGGAATTGTGGATGCTCACCGAACTCTCGATCATTTGCAATCTACTCTTTCAGGTGCAGGCGAGTCAGAGGAACCCCTCGCAGCCGCGACTAGCACGCTTTCTGCAGTCAGAGGTTTGCTTGCGACCCGCGATGGTGAAGGGGATCTTGAGAATACGGAACCTGCAGACGCCGGGGTGCTCACCCTCGTCACACGTGTCTTGCAAACCCTCGATCAACTTGAATTGGCGGCCAGCGACCTAAAATTGACTGAACTGGAGATTCGCAGATTAGGCGAAATATCCTTCCTTGCTGGAGATCGTGATTGGGCCCTCTCTTGTTATACTGCAGCGGCAACAATCGCCCCAGGTCAATCAGCCACCCTCCGCAGCCTTTGTCGACTAACACGCGAATCAGGCGATGATGAAAATTTGCGAAATCACCTTGATGGTTTGCTTGAACTTGATCCGGACGACCCACTACTCTTGCGTGAGCATGCTCGCTTGTTGACGAAACTTGGGGATGAAGGGGCCGAGAAGGACCTTCGTCGGCTTGAGGCAATGGGTATCGAAACGGCTGAGGATAAGTCGATGATGGCCAGTTTAGCAGCTAGAGCAGGTGATACGGATGTCGCCCTTGAATCCATCGAGTCTGCCCTCGCGAGTGATCCCAATGAAGACGACTGGCTTCGAAAGGCCGAACTCCACCTAGGGCGTAATGAAAGAGGCCTTGGGATTACAGCAGTCGACGAAGCAATTGCACTGAATCGCCAATCAGGCCCTGCATGGGCTGTACGTGCCCAATTGTTGAAGGGTGAACCCGGACGCTTGGAAGAGGCACTGAAAGCAGCCGTTCATGCAGTTGCTCTAGGAGAGCCTCAAGTTCTGCTCAAGGCTGAATTGCTCGAGGGCCTCGGTCGTTCCGAAGAAGCACATGCATCATTGTCAGAGGCACTTTCTACGGAACCAGCAAATGCAGAGTTGCGCGCCCAACTCGTTCTTCTTCAGCATCAAGCGGGCAACCCCGAGGCTGCGTTTGAGATATTGGCCGAAGCCCCAGTAGGGGCATGGGAAGGGCCAGCATTGCATCTACAGAAGGGCCGTTTGATTCTAGCCGAAGCCGATCGATATCGAGATGGAACTGGTGAGCGAGATCGCGAATTACTATCCGAAGCAGATTTGGCATTCGAGGCCGCACTTGAGGCAGACCGAGAGAGCGGAGTTGGATGGTTGGGCAAAGCACGAATTCAGAGAATGCTACAGGATTATTCCGAAGCACAGATTTCTTTGGCACGCGCGAGAAGACTATTGCCTGATGAACCACTGATTGCAGCAGAAGAAGCACTCCTAGCATTGGATGGCAATGATGTGGAAGCCGCCTCACGCTTGATTTCAGAAGCCCATGTGTTGGAACGGGATTCCCCAGTCATCGATTATGTCAAGGGCGTAGTATCAGCAAGACGCGGCGATATGGTTGAAGCAAAGCGTCTGTTTGACAGCGTCTTGGCTGTAGATCCAAACCACGTTCGTGCGCGCCTCAATCGTTGTACTACTTTGATGGTTGAACAAGACCACCACGCAGCACTCGACGATGTTCAATTCCTCCTAGAGGCACACCCAGAACTCGATCTTGCACGCCTTCGCCGTGGCGAGATCATGTTGTCACTGGGTGAATGGGTTGAGGCCGAATCGAATTTCAGAGACGTTCTATCACGACGAGGTGAAAACCCGCACGCCCTCATTCAACTTGGCGCCGCTCTTGTCGCACAAGAACGCCTCACAGAAGCTGAACAACCCTTGAATGAAGCCATCCGATTGGATGGGGAGTCTGCAGAAGGATGGTATCAGCGGGGCTTACTTTACGAGTCATTTGGCCAATTCGATGGCGCACTATCGGACTTTGAAACCGCTTCTAAGCGAGACCGCCATCACATGAATGCATTATTGCGAATTGCCGCGATTCATCATAGCAACGAGAATTGGGATGTTGCAGAAGGAGCATGGAGAAACGTGCTCAATGTTGAACCCGAGAACCGAGTGGCAAGGCGCCGAATCCAAGATGCAATCGACGGCCAATCGTCACTCAAGAAGGCTGCCGTACTTTCCAATAGTGGAATGGTTACCGAACAACTCGAAATGGCAACTGTGGAAGAAGTAGAAGCCACAATCGTCGAAGAACTTGAGGTTGCACCTCAAGAGGCCCAAGTCGAACAAGTCATCGAGAAACCCAGAGGGGGTCCCGAGGATTGGGTGGACGCAATCGATGCATACATCAACGAACATGGTGGTGTTGTCAATCAAGATTTCAGAAATTTAGGATTAATTCCAGAGGACGTTACTTCGGGGGAGCGTGCACGTATGAATGAAGAATTGGCAGATTGTTTCACCAAACACAAGGTGACAAATTTCCGTGTGTTCTATTGTTCTCCAATGATCATTGAACCCGACGAAGTCCAAGCACAATATGACAAATGCCAGAATCAAGTGGATTCAGAAGTGAAACAAGATGACGAAGCCTCGGATGAAGACATCCCTGATTTCGAATTTGGATTCGGCACGCTTTGAACGTGAAGTTCAAGCGGCCCCCCCTCATCCATCGCCTATGAGTCGAGGACTGGAACCCGGAGATACAGGATTCGCATTTGATTTGCCCAATGCAAATTCGGATGGCCCAGAGCGATGCAGTTTGTCCGATATAGTGACAGATATCGGCTGCGTTGTCATGTTCACGTGTAACCACTGCCCATACGTCATCGGTAACGAATCCAGAATCGAATCAATCGCTTCGCGCGCGCGTGAGGAAGGAATGGGTTTTGTCGGAATCAACTCAAATGACCCGGACAACTATCCAACAGACAATTGGGAACACATGCAGAAGCGAGGCTCCGTCATGACATACCCCTATCTGCATGATCCCACACAGGAGGTAGCGACGGCATGGGGTGCAGAAAGGACACCAGAATTTTATCTTCTCAATGGAGAAGGCATCATCACCTATCGGGGGCGATTAGACGACTCTCCACGCGACCCTAGTCTATCCACCACGAGCGAACTATCCGACGCAATCGACGCCCTACTTGCCGATGAATCCCCACACATCTCACGCACAGACAGCATCGGTTGTTCTGTGAAGTGGAAGGTGTGAAACCTTGCGTTTGGGATTACCGGCTCGCATATTTGCGACCCTACTGATGATTTTCCCAGGTCGTGTTGGCGATCGAATGTGGCGCTGGTGGTATCAGCGCTTGGCCAAAGCCAAAGCTTGGGGCGATTTTGGATTCATGAATTATGGTTTCATCGATGATGACAAACCCGAACTTACACCGGATGATGAACCAGATCGCCTATTCATCCAGTTGTATCATATGAATATTCGAGATGTTGAGTTGAACGGAAAGCAAGTGCTTGAAGTGGGTTCGGGCAGAGGTGGAGGTGCACATTGGATTGCTCGCACATATTCTCCAGAATCGCTGACTGGGTTGGATTATTCCTCCGCTGCGGTCAAATTGTGTTCGAAGATGTATGGCCGACAGAAGAATCTGAGTTTCATTGAAGGAAATGCCATGAAATTACCATTTGAAGACAATTCATTCGATGTTGTATACAATGTAGAATCCAGTCATTGCTACAGCGACATGTCCGCATTCATCGGGGAAGCATACAGGGTATTGAGACCAGGTGGATACTTTGCATGGACCGATTTCCGCGATGAATCAAGGATGAAACACATTCGAGAATCATTCGATGCAACTGATTTTGAAATAGTGAAAAACGCAGATATTACGACCGAGGTAATCGCTGCTCTCGATGAGATTAGTGATGACAAGCAATCTAGAATCGAAAAAGGCACAGGACGCATCATCCGCCGCAGTTTCGAGACATTTGCAGGCGTGCGAGGCACCCCTGTGTATGAGTCATTCACAAAAGGAGAGCTCAGATATTATCGATATCTTCTAAGAAAATAATCAGTATTGTTCGAGGACAAGTTCAGTCGTCGTACTCGCAATTTCAGCGGGTGCTGCCAACCACATACGATCTAGCAATTCGCGTAGACTTACAGTATCATCAACGTGAACAACAGCGACTAAATCTGCTTCACCGCTGATTTCGTAAACAGATTCGACCCCAGCCCAATTTGCAAACTCTCCAGCGAGTGAACCAATCTCTACACCCGCACCAACTTTCATGCGAACTAAAGCGGTCAGACCAATGCCCGTTTCGCGAATTGTATATCCGCGAATGATTCCATCTTCCTCAAGTCTACGAACGCGTGTGCGAATGGTCCTTTCAGAGACACCCACAGTCTTCGCAAGATCAACATAGGGCTGCCTACTATTTTCTCTTAGTGCCGTCAAAATTGCTCGATCAGTCTCATCTACGCTCGCCATCGGTCGGCCGTTCCAATTCCCTGTTATGAACCCTGCTATGACCGTTATATAACAAAAAAAAACCAAAAATTACCATAAAACGGAAGAAAAAACGACAAAAAAAGGAAAGAAAATAGAACTATCGAAAATCGAGGCATTCTTAGGTGGCTGGCGTTTCGATGTGCTTGTGACGACCGAGTCGACCTACTCGAATGAGCACTTACAAGCGTTCCTTGATTCGGTTTCCAAACTTTCTCTTCAACATAAATTCCATGAGTGGTATAACGTTGAAGTGTCCGCTGCAATCGATGGTTGTAAAATCCAAGGTCACGAAGTTAATTCTGATTCGGGATCATCTCTTATTTTCCTTCGAAAAAGTGTTGTTCTCTGCGTTCCAGAAAAAGGGCATATTGCACATTACCCTCGACATTTAATTCACTGTTTTATTGATGATTTTAGGCACAACGGAAAAGATGACGATGGATTGGTCATGAGAGCCGAACTCTTCAGCATCTCTCCAAGTGAGGAACAATTGGCTTGGGAAATTCAATGCCGTTCAGAGCGCGAAGTCCCCGATGTGCAATCTAGTGTATCTCGTTGGCTACAATGGCTCAATGAGTAGTAGCGTCACATTGACAGTGTGCCGACTCTCCCGACAGTTCAGAGGGACCCGATGTCATCCTACATCACTGGCCTTGAAGCCCGAATGATTCTCGATAGTCGTGGCAATCCAACCGTTGAGGTTGATTGTTACGTCGATGGCGCACTACGTGGTCGAGCTGCTGTACCCAGCGGTGCCAGTACTGGCAGTCACGAAGCGGTTGAACTTCGTGATGGCGACATGCGTCTTTGGATGGGCAAAGGCGTAGAGGGGGCCATCACCAATGTGGTAGAAAAAATCCAGGATGGTTTGGTCGGCCTTCCTGTTGATGATCAGCGAATCATCGACGAGACGATGATTGAAATGGATGATACCGGCAACAAAGCAAACCTCGGTGCCAATGCAACATTGGGCGCAAGTTTGGCTTGTCTTCATGCAGCCTCAAATGTCCACCAGTTGCCGTTATGGCGTTATCTTGGTGGATTGTCGGGAGGTAGTCTTCCTGTTCCAATGATGAACATTCTCAACGGTGGAGCCCATGCAGCATCCAACGTTGACGTGCAAGAATTCATGGTGATTCCTCATGGATTCGACCATTTCCCCGAAGCCCTTCGTGCCGGCGTGGAAACTTATCATTCTCTCAAATCAGTTCTCAAGGAAAAGGGCCTGCTTGGTGGAGTGGGGGATGAAGGTGGTTTTGCACCGGATCTTCCCAAGAACGAGGAGGGCCTTGCGTTACTGGTTCAAGCGATTGAGCGTGCAGGATATTCCCCAGGTGATCAAATGTCCATTGCATTGGACGTCGCAGCTCAAGAGTTCCATCATGCAGATGGGTACCACATCGATGGACGAGTCATCGATGGTGAAGCACTGGGCGAGATGTATTCTGGTTGGATAGACGAATATCCCATTGTCTCGATGGAAGACGCCTTTGGTGAAGATGACTGGACCAGTTGGGCACGATTTACCAAGAACGATGGTCACAGAGTCCAAGTGGTCGGTGACGACCTCTTCGTGACCAACATGGATCGCTTAGCACAAGGCATAGAGATGAGTGCAGCAAATGCCATTCTCATTAAACCCAATCAGATTGGAACGGTGACCGAGACACTAGAGTGCATCGAAATGGCAAGAGAACATGGCATGGGCACGGTGATTTCACATCGTTCCGGTGAAACCAGTGATGATACCATTTCAGACATTGCAGTCGGCACACGCGCAGGTCAAATCAAGACCGGCGCACCAGCCCGAAGTGATCGAACAGCGAAGTACAATCAATTGCTTCGCATCGCAGAGCAGTGCCCAGAATACACACAACTCTACTGAGAGTTTAGCCATTCGCTTAGACGCTTGAGTCCTTCTTTGATGACCTCATCTTCAGCAGCATAGGAGAGACGAACAAATCCTTCACCACCAGGCAAGGATTCCAGTGGAATCACTTGCACTTTGGCTTCATCCATCGCTCGCTTTGCAAACGTGGTTGCACCCATTCCCGTCGCAGTCACATCAACCATGATGTAGAACGCACCTTCAGGTTCGCTCGCATTGAGCGAAGGAATTTCATTCAATAGTTCCATCATGAGTGAACGACGGCGGATATAATCGCACCTAAATTCAGCAACTGCATCCCAATTTTTCGCCGCCTCTTCAGCTGCGGGCATGAGGAATGCAGGAATGTGTGAACAAGTGTTGCCCTGTAATCGTCCCACTACTTTTGCAACAGATGTGGGAGCAGCAAAGACGCCGACTCTCCACCCAGTCATTGCATGTGTCTTGCTGGGGCCAGTGATTGTTAGAGTACGCTCAAAGCCCCCCTCAATCGCTGCTGGAGCAATATGTTCAGTGCCGTTCCAAATCAGTTCAGTATAGATCTCATCAGAAATAATCCACAAATCATGTTCGACGGCCAAATCTACGAGTCCTCGCATTTCTTCTGGTGTGTAGACTGCGCCAGTGGGGTTGTTTGGACTGTTGATGAGAATTGCACTGGTCCGAGATGTAATCGCCGCAGCTACATCCTCGATGTTTGGATGGAATGAGGGTTGTTCACATTTGACGAGTACTGGTGTTGCACCCATCAATTCGACTTGTTCAACATGGGTTGGCCAAGAAGGCGCCATCAGGATGACTTCATCCCCGGGCTCAGCAGCCACCATCATCGCATAGAGAAGCGCTTGTTTTGCACCTGGAGTGATGACAATTCCTTCATCTTCGACAGGAATGTCCCAACGATTGCGTAGATGTGAGGCCCAAGCCGTGCACAGGCTCTCGCGCCCTTCTCCACGAGTATAGTGGGTATCTCCTTCCTGAATCGCCTTGATTGCAGCATCAGAAATAGCACTCGGTGTATCGAATGCAGGTTCACCAACCGTGAGCCTAACAACACCCTCGGGTGGTGGCGCGAGGAAGGCTTTGAAGCCACCACGGAGATTGACCAGATGATCTGGAATGTTCGGCATGGCCCCACCCATTGCCCCTATGGGGCAACCTTTCCACGCACCAATTGGCCTTGAAGGTGATGGGTTCTTTCATGCGTGACACTTGAATAGCGCTGGCTTTTCGGCGGAACGCTGCACAGATAGCAAAGCCCGGTTACGCGGTGGACTGCA
>JASLKT010000027.1:0-325 GCA_030747395.1 Candidatus Thalassarchaeaceae archaeon | reverse complement strand
ATTGATGACAATTGATTAGATATGAACAAAAATCAAAAAGTAACAAAGTTGCCCTTGCCACTTCACTTAAAGGAATACAACTTATTCACCTTCATCCCACGCTGTAATTTGTCCTGAAGGGATTTCAACATCTTCCATGGTGAATGCAACCGCATCCATCTGATCCATGACGTCAGGTGAAACCCCACCTTCGCGTTCACTACGCATATGCATGCGGGGTGGTGGACGTTCTGCAGTCTCGGGAATCCTGACAAACAATCTGTAATCTCGTGAGTGACGAATGAAATGGGGAATCCGTTTGGGGGATTTGAACATGAAAATGACA
>JASLKT010000026.1 GCA_030747395.1 Candidatus Thalassarchaeaceae archaeon | reverse complement strand
CGCTGAACGGCTCACGTTATACTTTGACGGCTCTTGCCAAGAGAACCGAAACGTCACTGCAGAAACACCCGCTGGTTGGGGGGTTGTGGTCGTTCGGGGAGATTCCGGATTGGGGAAAGGCGATGGTGAAGTCGTTGAGGAATTGAGTGGTTCTGTCATCACCTCTTCAGAGGAGGAAGGGTTTCTAGGCGCCGAAGTGGGTAGCAACAATACTGGCGAATTGTCAGCGATGGCCCATACACTTCGATGGCTCCTTATCGAAGGTAGCACGAATGCTGTAACCATCCGCGGGGATTCACAATACGCATTACACATTGCAAAAGGAGAATGGAGAGCAAAGGCGAATCGTGAATTGGCCGCTAGAGTACAAGCTCTGTGGAATGAAGTAACCTCATTGCGTCCAGTGGAGGCTGAACACATTCGAGCGCATCGTGGACACCGTTGGAATGAGCGAGCGGATCATCTAGCATGGCGCGCGTGTATTGGAGAAAATCCTCTACCATTGCAATTCTGGAAACCTGGGAATCGTTAATCAGATGATTTCTATGCCTGATGGCTGCGAATAATTGGTACTACAATACGCCCTATTAATACCAAATTGATGATGATTGGGAATATGAGGAATAGGATTGGGAAGCCGCCGTCTCCTGTGTTCCATTCTAGCATCTCGACAAATGCAATTCTCGTCGGGTCATCGGGATCATAATTGACTGTGGTTTGAACTACTGGTGGACTATATTCAGTCCCATTTTGATTATCGGGTGATGATATCTCCTCTCCCAATTCATCTGTGCAGTACCATACACTCTGGTTTTGATGATGTTCACAGTAATGCCACCAAGTATCATATTCTACAGAATCAGAAGAGGAAGGCCAGTAACAAGACCAGCGATTTTCATCTTCAGGTTCTCCTTCCCACTCACATTGCTCATAGGTGTTCCATAACTCGTTGTAGTGATGAGGAAAGCCATTCCAATATGAATCGCTTACAAACATCTGCATAGCCCAATCACAAGGGTTCTCTAATGGCCCTACCTGTTCAGTTTCAGTACATCGGTAGGGAATTTCAATCCGTTCAGATCCTGATTCGTTTTCCCCACATTCCCATGACTCTGAAGTATTGGAACAATAAATGATGATTGAACCTGAGAAGAAATCTTCACCTGTTTCCTCGGACCACCAAAAAGTGAAATTTTCACTAAACCATGCTGTTGTAGTCGGCCATTCACTTGTGCCTTCCATGGCCTCGTTTGCGACATCAAATTCAGCAGCATAAGCACTTTCTGAGGTGATTGCGAAGAAAATAAATCCATTAACCACAAACAATGCAAATAATGTTTGTAAAATCTCTGCTGGGCCTTTTACATCGCCAATTATTTTGTCAATAATACTGGCATTGTTTTGTGGAACACCGTACAAATCGTCAGCGATTCCATCCCCGTCTAAATCAAGTCCTGAAGATCTTGTGTGATCTTCGTCTGAATCAAGAGGAGGAAGTGTGGTGGAAGTGTCACCTGGAACAAAATTTCCGACGATGTACTTTTCCGGATACATGAATGAATTGTATGTTCCCATGCAACAGAATCCAAAGAGAACTATTCCAATCAATGGGAAAAGCAAGAAACAACACATGAAGTAGTCGATTCCTGACCAGCCTGGCAACAAAACTGATTCGTCGTGATTGTCAGGATTGACATACACTGTTACATTTTCGCCGGGAGGATATTCATCATCAGCATCGGATGACCAAGAGTCGCAATTGCCCTCCTTACTGTAACTGAGTGTAGAGCCGTCATAGGTTTTATTTTCGATTGTATAGTCATATTCAACCCATAGGCAGTAGGTAGTCGAGGTCCCATCTTCATCCGAAGTTGTCTGAACGTCAACCCCGCTGTCAGTGATGATGCCGTCAACTGGTGTCCAGTCAGCAGTGTCTAAATCTGCAGTGATGGCTCCGACAATCCACACTGTAACAAATGCGCTTGCAGTACACCAAACGAGGGTAATTACCCAAAAAAGCGCAAGACCGCCCCACGTACCTTGTCCAGGGGTATGGTCGCTTTCTGAGTGGTGCCATTCTCGATCCGACTCCTCCCCATTCAACCGAATCAGTGCAAAATCCAAGAAATCCTGTGCGTCATTGTCTGAATCGAAATGTCTGTTACCAGTCATTTTCATGAATTTACGAAATGATAGAGTCTCAATTCCTCTCTCAGTTGCTAAATCATTATACCAATCTACAATGTGTTGGGCATCGTTTTTGCTGTTCCAATTATTGACAGGAAAATCATCTAGTGTTGCAGTGATTTTTTCAAAAATTTGATCCCGAGGTTCCTCTCTTTGGACTCGAGAATTCTCTCTTTGGTCCTGAGGTTCCACTGGTTCTTCTTCAACACCCGTGAGGCCTTCGAAAGAGAAGGCCGATTCGTAGTCACTATCTTCTTCATCAGGCAAGATTATTCCTCCTCATCACCAAGTGGTCCTTCCAAGACAAGCCATGCGTAAAGTGAAGTGAGCAGCATCAACAAACCACTGAGCATGATGAGCATCGCCATTGGATCAGGGAGTGTTTCCAATGTGTGACCCATGAATCTGGCACTGAACACGAAAGCGACACCCAAAGCTGCCAATATTCGCGTTGAACTCTTGGGCTGTTTCCACATACTGAGAGCAGGAATCACGCCCCACATTCCAAACGTGTGGCGATACCATGCCAGATACAGCATGATTCCACCCGCCAATCCAAAGACGCCGCGTGTAAACGACTCGGAGCCCCATGGACCTGTAGGCGCCCAACCCGAAACCAAGGTCGAGCAAATCAGAAGAATTCCAAGGCTCGCAACCGCCGGGTGGCGTGATGGGTTGGACTCGTCCATGAATCTGCGTCCAGTGTTCAGTTGAAAGAATCTGTGCCGCCACTAGGGGAGTTCTGCACCATGCTCGATATGATTTCTCCATGCAGTAGCCGCATTAGGTGAGCGGACTTCGAGCACCCTCCAAAGATCTTCAAGTGAATTCTCACCATCCATTGAAACGATTCGTTTCAATATACCAGACAGTGATTCAGAATGCTCATCCACCATATGAAGAAGGAGTTCTCGAAGGCGAGTTCGGACGACTTCGTCGCCATTGATCCACAACTGTACAGTCAATCCCTTGCGATCTTGTGGATGCATGACCAAATAATCACGGAGAGCGGTTTGTGTAAATCGACGATGGATGCTTGTATCAGGTTGGTGCACAACGCGAGCGCATCGATTGGCAAATCCTTCTGGATCTAATGTGGTCGTGAGGCGAATGGAGCCTGTAGCGATGCGAATAACATCTGATGACTCGTCAGAGAGGAGGTTGTCCAAAAGTGGGAGTGCGGCTGAACCACGGCGCTGAAGGATTTCATCGAGTGCATCAGCAAGAGCACATCGGACCTGAGGTTCTCGTGCAAGGAGTGTGTTCTCCAATTGTTGCGACCCTTCAAAATCCAAATCCCATGCTCTAGGAAGCAAGGCGGCGATGCGGCTTGAGAGTGCGATATCTCCATCGCCAGCCATACGGTTGAGGCGAGATAGAATGGACAGAGGGTCAACTAGATCTCGTCTTGCCAATGCTAGATCCAACCATTCGACCAGTACGGGGCGCGGGGGATCTGCTTCCTCCATTCGATCAAGTAGCCAGCCAGCAGCAAATGCGCCACCTGCATCTGCCTGCATCGGTGAGGCGGGTGTGACTTCACGGCCCTCTTGCCAATCGACAAGATGGGGTCCGGGTGTAGCACCGCCATGCCAATATCCTGGTTTGCGGGCAAGGGCGATGCTTTCCATCAAATGGTATCCTTGCTGCCGAGAAATCGGACTGTCTTTGGATGACATGCCATTCAGCAGAGCAATGGCGACCCACCAACGATCGACATCGGGTGCATCAGCATCGAGTGCTTGTGCGAGAAGAGTTTCTGCCCTGATGAATAAGGCACGCTCAGCGACTTCCTCGCCTCGTCGTCCAAGCCACTTTCGCGCTTCGCGTGCGGGGTCTGCAGTCAAAGACAACCGATGTGGGACCAATGATTCGCCAATCGATTCAAGATCTCGTTCAAAAGCAGCACGGTTCGCCTTGAGTAAGGCATGCGCGATTTCGATTAGTTTCCCTGGTTCTTGAGGTGGTATGACTGGGAAATCTGGATCAGATAGCGGGGGTTCCGGTAATGGCCAATCCTCACAGCCACGCAACATGGCGACTTCAAGAGCCTCTTGTGTTTGTTCAAACAAACGCTGTGAGAGTTCGTTTTGTTCGCGCCAATCGCTCATCGGCGACCACACCATCAGATGTCTAGTTCGATGTTGAGGTTCTGGATGAGTTCCTTGTATCGGTTTCGAATGGTCACTTCAGTCACGCCTGCAACTTCAGCAACTTCACGCTGAGTTCGACGCTTACCACAAAGAACACTTGCGATGTAGATAATCGATGCTGCGATTCCTGTTGGTCCTCGCCCGCTGGTCAATTCTTTTTCCTGTGCGGCCTTGATCAATTCGTAGGCCTTGGCTTCAACCTCTGCATCCAATCCAAGTCCTGAACAGAATCGGGAAATGTAATCCTCTGGACCGGTTGGCATAATCTTCATCTTGAGTTCACGGACCATGAATCGGTATGTGCGGCCGATTTCCTTGCGACCTGTTCGACTGGCCTGGCCAATCTCATCAAGTGTACGCGGAACGCCACACTGTCGGCAAGCAGCATACAAACTTGCAGCTGCAACACCTTCGATTGAACGACCACGAATCAAGCGCTTCTCAACGGCCTTCTTGTAATTCACAGCTGCAGATTCTCGAACCGTCTTTGGTAGTTCGAGGCGGCTCGCCATACGATCAAGTTCTGCGAGTGCCATGGCGAGATTTCGCTCAGTCGCGTTACTCACGCGGCTGCGCTTCTGCCACTTGCGCATGCGATAGAATTGGCTTCGGTATCGACTGTTGATTGTCTTGCCCGAGTAGTCCTTGTTCTGCCAATCGATATCGGTGCTCAGACCTTTGTCGTGTAGCATCACAGTCATTGGCGCGCCCGTACGTGCGCGTTGATCGCCTTGTTCTGGGCTAAACACACGCCATTCTGCACCTTGATCGATAACATTGTCTTCTAAGACAAGTCCACAATCTTGGCAGACAATTTCTCCACGCGTCTCATCTCTGTCTAATTTTCTCGAATTACATTCTGGACATTTGACAATGTCTTCTACCTGTTCATCAGCCATTTTTACACTCCCCTCTTCCACCATTAATAATAGAGGAAGTAATATAATTCCGAAAGGGGATGCTATTTAAATTTGATGGGTACATATATCGATTCTCCTCTGTTGGTTTTTGATTCTTTTTTGTGTTGAATATTCGTATTCTCTCTTCGTCATTTTCTCTCTTCTCGATACCACGATTACACCCGCCCTCCTCCACCTACGGTGGAGGGAGTGTGTAGGCAACCAACTCTATCTGGCTGTTTACGAACGGTCATATAGGCCAGCCCATTAGAGAATTCTGGGTGAGTTTGTGTCTTTGTCTTGGCCTCCGGAATCCGTTTCTCTGAATCCAGAGAAAAGAGTTCTCTTTTTGACCAAGGATTTGAATCTCATCAAAGAGCAGTTGTACAATGGTCTGAATCTTCGAATGGAGAATCTTTCGGTCGACGATCTTCTCGACGATATCAACACCGATGTCATGACACCTGCTTGGGTTTGCTTTGACCATGATCCTGCATTAATCGCAGATAATGCATATGCGGGGCTCATGCATGAAGGGGAGCGGGTGTTCAAGCAGGGCGCACTCAAAGAAGGTGGTTTTGAGGTTCTTGTCAGTGGACATCGAAAAGGGACTGGAAGTAGTCGCGAAACGGCTGCGCAATGTGAGCGGTGGTCTGGTATCAGAGTCATCATCGCAGCTTCTTTCGCACCGATTCATGAGCGGAACAACATCAACCTTGGACAGGTCATGGGTGACCATGCAATGCTGGAGCGATTGCAGAATGGGGAATCGGTTGCACTTGCTGAATTCACAGAGCGATACGATTCTGTTACTCGATTGATTCTTGAAAATGGAGGCATTCTCCCATTCGCCAAAATGCTTGATTCGGGTGAGGTTGATTTGCCAGCACTCTCTACTGATGCACGTGGTATGACAATGGCTGAGAAAATTATCGCGAAGAAATTAATTGGCCAAAATGGAGCAGCATGCTACGTTTCTCCAGGGGATGCTGTGCTCGCTTCTGTCGATGGTGGTTACAGCCATGAGTTCACGACCGCTCAGGTTCACAATTTCCTCGCTGAAGAATATGGAGATGATTATTCGTTACCGAATCCCCCGAAGTTCGCTGTCTTTGAAGACCACCTGCTCTATGCTACAGGAGTGGCGAGATTCGGGCCATTTTCAGATAAGATCCAAACCTTACGAGATTTGCAAGTTACCTTTCAAAGACACACAGGTGTTCGGGATTACTCGGCGACCGATGGGGTGAGTCCAGGGATTTGTCATCAAGTCGCGCGCGAGGAATTCATCGATGTTGGAGATTTTATTCAAGCAACGGATAGTCACACTTGCATGGGTGGTGCATCCAACGCACTGACATATGGTGTCGGTTCAACAGAATATGCAAATCTTGTCTACAATCAATTCGCATTCGTCAAAGTACCTGAAAGCATTCGATTTGAACTGCACGGAACACTCAATCCCGGATGTACTGCGAAGGATGTGATTCTTCACATCCTGTGGCATTATGCAAAACACTCAGACACTCTAGACCGTTCAATGGAATTTGGAGGGCCGGGCCTTGCATCGATATCGATGGATGAGCGGGCGACACTGTGCAACATGGCGACCGAATGCAGTGCCAAGACTGGTATTTGCGATCCTGATCAACTAACCATTGACTGGTTACTCTCACGAAGGGAAGGGTTGACCGAGGAAGAGATTCGATCTGCATTCGTACATGCTGATGTTGATGCCCATTACGACGGAGGTATCCATTCAATCAATCTCGATGAGATACGTCCGATGGTTGCGCACCCCGGCAATCCTGACGAAGGGGTTCCGTCAGACCCGACCAATGGTGCGTACATTGACGAATTGGGTGATGTGGCCATCGATATCGCTTACGCTGGCTCTTGCACTGCAGGAAAAGATGACGACTTCGCATACTATGCAATGGTCACCAAGGCTGCATTAGACGCTGGGCTGACCGTTGCCGAAGGAGTCGATTGCTACATTCAATTTGGTTCCAAATCTGTAAAAGAACTCTCAGAACGTAATGGGTGGACGGCAATGTTCGCCGAAGCGGGTGTCAAACTGATTGATCCGGGGTGTGGCGCATGCATTGGTGCTGGTCCCGGTGTTAGTGATAATCCGGATCAGGTGTCCGTATCTGCAATCAATCGAAATTTCCAAGGCCGTTCTGGTCCAGGGAAATTGTACCTAGCAAGTCCACTGACAGTGATGGCTTCTGCATTCACAGGGAAGATTACTGCTTGGCGACCAGGTCTGTTTGAGTGAGGTGTTCGTATGGAAATTGTTCTCCTTCTTTCGTTCCTTCTCTTCATGTCCTTCTTCGCCGCCATAGGACTTTCATCAATGCGTGTCAAGGAAGATACGACCGATGATTATCTAGTCGCTGGACGAGGTATGCATCCTGGTCTAGCAGCCCTATCTGCTGTCAGCACTTGGAACAGTGGATACATGTTCATTGGATTCATTGGATTTGTGTACCTCTTGGGGTATTCTGCCATCTGGATTTCCATCATTTCAATGGCTGGACAGGTCGTGGCTTGGGTTTGGGTGTTCAAATTCATCCAAACAGAAGCGCAAGATCGGGATGTGCGCTCGCTCTCCTCGCTCGTTGCCAATGTGAAGGGGGCGCCAGAAGCCAAGATTGCAGCAATCCTATCTGTCATCTTCCTCTCCATTTATGCTGCAGCGCAACTCACTGCAGGTGGTGTTGCACTCAATGCAATTCTCGGCTGGTCGAACATCGTCGGTATATTACTTGGTTTTGTTCTAGTTGTTGCCTATTGTTACGCGGGAGGAATCCGCGCTTCGATTTGGACCGATGCTGCGCAATCCTGTGTGATGATTATCGGAACTGGTCTTCTTTGTTGGGTTGCCTTGGGTGAAGTTGGTGGATTTAGTGGAATGCATGCTTCATTGAAAACGATGGATCCCACATTGACCTCCATGTTCCCACCCGGTCTCAAAATGGGTGTTACGCTGTGGGTGTTTGCCTTCTTCCTTGGTGGACTGGGTGTAGCAGGACAACCTCAGGTCGTGTCTAGAATTATGACACTGGGTGATGATTCGGATCGAAAACAGGCTGCAGTGTGGTTCTTTGTTTGGCAGACTCCTTTCATCGTGCTGATGTACATCATTGGATTGACATGCAGAGTCGTCTTTGACGGTGCGGGTTTTAACCCCGAGATGGGGCTTCCGATGATTGCAATGGAAGTCCTCGGTCCATTTTGGGTGGGCCTGATTCTCGCTTCGATTTTTGCCGCAACCATGTCAACCGCAGACAGTCAGGTCCTTGCCTGTACAGCTGCTGTAACGGACGATATTCGACCCGAATGGAGTCAGGACCACAAGACGACGAAGTTGGTCACGTTGGGTGTTGCTTTGTTTGCAACAGCAATTTCGTTAGTCGCAGATATTACTGGAAACGATTCTGTGTTCAGCCTTGTTGTCTTCGCCGTGTACGGCCTTGCTTCTGTGTTTATTCCACTCCTTGCAATTCGCATGATGGGTTACAAACCTGACACTTACCATTCGATGACGATGATTATCGCTGCGTTCACTAGTGTTGTAATCTGGCGCCTATTAGGATTGGATCAGTACATCTTCGATACAGTGCCAGGAATGGGTGCAGCCTTCATCGCTCACCTTTGCTTGTGCCACTTCCGGGACCTCTCTGATTCGGCGTTCCTTGGTAGAATTGTGGTGCCTAGGAATATCATGGCATCATTGGGGGCTGGCCTCGTCGTACTTCTGCTCGTCAGTGAGAGTCTTTACTTCATCAACAGTCCAGATTCTTCTGATTCAATGGGGGGTGTGGGCGATTACACAATTGATGCTGCGTTGTATGAGTATGACCTTGGTGATGGTTCTGAATATATCATGGATGGTGAAACTTTGACACTCGATTTCAACACCGACTCGGTTGATTCATGGGAAAATGGAGATAATGTCGTCGGAGTGAAGGTAAGGCTTTCCTACGATGAGGATGAAACAAGTTCAGGCGCCGGTTGTATATTCTCGGGAGGAAATCCCCAACCCGATACGATTACTGGAACGGTAATTCATGATCAATTCAATGCAACTGAGGATGCGACGAACAATCAAGGTGGAATGAATGTCCACTTTGTAATTGCTGAATGGTACAATGCTTCCATGGTGGAAGCTGGAAATGTTTCAGGACTTTCTGAATCGGAAATACACAATCAGTTGGATGCTGGAGAAGTGGGATTGGGAGTGTACTCACTCGACCTCACAGTCGATGCTGAAGCCGGTGGAAGTGCTGGTTGCACACATGCCGATGATGGGGAAGAAGTGGAATATCTTGTTCAACTTCTAATTTTAGATTATACGGTCGAAGCCGCCTCTTGAGTAACGTTCGATTTTGAGCGGTAAATCAATATTCTGTCCTTGAGGCTTTTAGGGTGCCCCGTTGCCCGAGCGGTTTGCGGCCTGCTGGCCCCTCCGCATTAGGCGTAGGGAGGACCTGGAGCCGTGGAGCGCGAGGCACATGGCACGAAAGTCATCCGGAATGCAGCAGGCAAGCATTAGTGAATTCTTTGAAAAGAACAAACACTTTCTGGGCTTCGATACGCTACCACGGTCCATCATCACAGCAGTGAAAGAGTCTGTCGACAACTCATTGGATGCTGCTGAAGAACATCGGATTCTACCAACCATTTCGATTGAAGTTCACAAAGTCAAGGGAAAGAAAGATCTGTTGCGTTTGGTGACCCAAGACAATGGCCCAGGCATTGCGCAAAAATCGATTTCCAAAGTGTTTGGTTCGCTCCTATTCGGTTCCCGGTTCCACACGATTCGTCAAACTCGTGGACAACAAGGGATTGGGATTACTGGTGTGGTCATGTACAGTCAACTAACGACTGGGAAACCCACCGCTATTATTTCGAAAATCGCCAGAGAGTCGGGGGCTGTTCGTGTCAATATTGGATTGGACACGAAGAAAAATAAGGCCATTCTTAGCAATGAAAAAAGATTCTCAGAAGATGAAGTGAATGAGGCGAAGGGGCTTCATTGGATTGGTGATCATGGAATTCGTATTGAAACTCTGATGAAAGCCAAATATCAACGCGGTAAACAATCTGTGTATCAATATCTCAAGATGACGAGTATTGTCAATCCTCATGCAAGTGTTGATTTCAAAGCATTCGATGAAGAGGGGAACATGATTGATGAGGGGTCTTGGCCCCGAGTTACCGATGAATTGCCACGACCTGTGAAGGACATCAAACCACATCCTCATGGATTGGAAATTGGAACCTTGCAACGACTACTTCGCGATACGAGCGTTCCCAGTGAAGGAGAGGGAGCAAATACTCCTCTCCGATATTTCCTCAGACATACTTTTTCTTCTGTGACAAATCCTCGGGCTCAAGACATTATCAGCAAAGCAGGGCTTACACCCAAGGACAAGCCTCACCTGTTGAAGCCGGATCAAGTGAACGATCTTCTCGCGGCCTTTGGAAAGGTCAAACTAACTGCACCCCCGACCGATTGTCTTTCTCCAATCGAAGATCTACTCATCAAAAAGGGGCTTTCGAAGGCGATAGATTCTCGGTTTGTCTCAACGGTGACCCGAGAGCCAAAAGTCAGCAATGGAAATCCCTTCCAAGTTGAGGTGGGGCTCATTTTCGGTGGAGATTTACCGGGTGATCAGCCCATCCAGGTTTTGCGCTTTGCAAATCGCGTTCCCTTGATGTATCAACAGGGTGGATGTCTGCTCACAAAGGCACTGGAATCTGTGGATTGGAAACGTTACGGTCTAGATCATCCCGGCGGAAAAGGGATTCCAAAGGGTCCAGCTGCTGTATTGATTCATCTTGCAAGTACCAACGTCCAATTTACCAGTGAAGCAAAAGAAGCACTCTCTGACAATGTCGATGTCCATGATGAGATTCGGCTCGCGATGCTTGAGGTGGGGCGAGGATTGCGAAATCACCTCAAGAAGCAGAAGCAGAAGGCGAAAGCGCAAGAGAAATTCGAACTTGTCAACATCATCTTGCCCGAAATTCACGATAAGACAATTGCAATCTTAGATGCTGAACCAGTGCCGCTGGCTCCCGTCATTACCAAGATTATGAATGCCGTATTCCTTGAGGAAAAAGTCGAATGGGATAAGGAGGCAAAGGTTACTCGGGCAACCATTGAGGTGTACAATTACACTGCCCGCCCACGTGCATACACCTTGCTGTCGACTTGGCCTGAACGAGAGGGAGTCACAATGGGTGACAACCCCTTGGGGGGGCGAAGAGAAGCGAAGGGGCTCTGGGCCTGGAAATTAGATACACTGGATTCAGGAGCCTCGACGACGGTCTCATTTGTTGTTGAAGGATTATCGAATGGGGATTGGTCAGAAGTTGACATCTTTTTCCGAGGCGCAGGAGATATCATCGGGGCAACCAAAATCGATGAAGCGATTCTTGCTGAAATGCTTCGCGAAGAAGAAGAGGAAGAAGTAGAAGGTGAAGAAGATGGAGATTTGATCGAAGTATCTGCATCTCCAGTAATCGTCGATGATGGTCCTGTAAATAACGTTCCAGAAGTGAATATCAGCCATGCTGAAACTCCATCTGATGAAGATTCAGATTGGTTTGGCCTTGGCGGAGGTGAGGAAGAATGAGTGTGACTCAACGAAAAACCAAAGAAGAAGTTGTGGAAAATCTCCACGGTGTTGCAAGAGAAATGTACAAGCGAATGGCAAAGGGCGAAGCGCCAACAATGACCCTGCCCGTACGAACCAAGAATAACATTGGATTTGACGATAAATTGGGCGTATACAAATATGGCAGTAAACGCTCAACTCGTGATGCTACGAGTCTGGGGAGTGCGAGGCAGTTACTACGCGCTTTGCATATCATTGAATTCATTGAACAGATGATTGGGAGTGAAAAGTCATCCACTCTTCGTGAAATGTACTACATCTCGGAAGGATGGGGTCATGGCAAGTTTGGCTCACAGAACGAGAGTAACAATCTCGCTGAAGATCTTGAAATTGTCACGAAATGTTTGCGTGAGGATTTCAAACTCCGCCCTGAAGAGGATGGGGCTCGGATGATTGGGAATCTGACGTTGAATGAGAGAAACCGACGCGGAGAATGGATGCGAATTAATGCCCGTGACGATGTTGGTGATTCGGGTTACGGGGTTCCATACAATGTTGAGTCCGAAAAAATCGAATTGGTAGAACATGATATTCGGTTCATCATGGCCATTGAGACGGGTGGTATGTTTGATCGTCTCGTGGAAAATGGATTTGACGAAGATTATCAATGTGGATTACTGCACTTGAAGGGGCAACCTGCTCGTTCCACTCGTCGGATATTGAAACGAATGAACGAAGAATGGAATTTACCAATTATTGTCTTCCTCGACGGTGATCCGTGGTCTTTCAGAATCTTCGCGAGTATCGCCTATGGTGCGATTAAGACGGCGCATATTTCTGAATATCTCGCAACGCCTTCGGCTCAATATTTGGGCATTACATCCGATGATATCGAAGCATACGATTTGCCGAGTGACAAGTTATCGAGCAAGGACGTGGAGGCGCTGAAGGCAGAACTCAGTGACCCGAGATTTGCTGATGGTTGGTGGCAAGAACAGATCCAGATGATGCTCTCATTGGATAAGAAAGCTGAGCAGCAGTCTCTGGCAAAATATGGTCTCGATTTCGTTACAGATACCTATTTGCCCGAAAAATTGGCTGAAGTCGGACTTGGGATTTGAGCATAACAGACATGAACGTTGACGAAGAGGCGAGGTTGTGAGCCAAAGTCTGTGGCCGAAGCGGCTGATGATTGCCGGTGCCATCGTGTTGGGTATCTCCATCGCTGTAATGGTCTCGGTATATCCCTCGTGGATGGCAACACTCGATCCTGGTGAAAATCATCTTCTTGAATTAGACGGTGGTGAAAATGAAACCGTTAATCTCAGCAAGGAGAGTTCTTACTTGCTCTTTCGACTCAATGACGTACATCATAACAGCACGATAACCGAAGAGGCAACAGGGACTGAAGTGACGGTGGGTTCGCCGAATTGGATCCAATCGGATCGTGAAGGTGTTGATGGTGAGTGGTACTTTGCGGTTGGTACATTCATCCCGGATGAAAGCGGGCCTCATACTCTACGCAATAATGCTGGTGAAGGCGAAGTGTTGTGGGCCATTGATGAAATGGAATTAGCCAACAATTCTGATTCAACTTACATCACTGGTGGGTGCTGTGGAATTCTCTTTGGAGGGTGCTTGTTGCCCATTGCATTCGCCTTGTGGATGAATGGTAGGAAAAAGGCTGCAAAGGCTGGCATTGTAATGCAAACAGCTGATGGCATAACCATTCCAATTGCGCCCATGGACGGAACTGTTCAGCAACGAGTTCCGACGACTGATGAAATATGGAGAAGTGTACACGGTGGCGAAGTTCTCGATTTGACTATCAACCAACAACCACAGGAACAAGGAACACCTGCTCCTTTTGCAGATCGACCCGACCGTGTAGGTGAATTGGCACGAGTTGTAGATGATATCGACACTGTTGATGATTCTGTGCCGCAGTCAAGCGATGATGTTGGCGAAGAAGCAGAACGTAGTTGGAAGTCATGGGACGAAGGGTGAACTAGACGAGGATTCATAGGAGTCCTATGGCTAGTTAACACCGGGTTGTGAAGTGGTCACTGATTTCGATACCGCGCTTTCCATATTGGAAAATCGCACTCGGCGCTCCATTTTGGAGCATCTTGTACGCGAAGCGCACTACCCTCTACAATTAGCAGAATTACTCGATGTTTCCCAACAAGCGATTATGAAACATCTCAAAGTTCTCGAAGAGGCTGGTTTTGTTGTCAGTGAAAAAGTGCCCAGTGAAAAAGGTGGCCCACCCAAGCGAATCTATGCAATTACGCAATCTTTCTCACTTCGACTGGATTTGGGGCCCGATCTTTTCCGAGCCGAACATCGGCAATTGCCATCTGGTGGACCAACCCGACTGTCGAGCCGGTTGCCAGAGGATGTTCTAGGTGTCGCAGAACGCGTGGGGACACGGCGTAGATTGCCCATGGCAGAAGCCTTGGGAATGTTGTCGGAATTAAACGATGAGCTTGATCGCCTGGATGCTGAACGAGATGCCCTCATTGCCCTTCATCAACAAATCAAGCAAAAGGCCAGTCGTGTCGTCGATGACACCTTCGACATTTACGAAGAAAGGCAGTTGGCTCATGTATTGCTGGAAGCTCCAAGGCGGCCTGTTGATCTAGACCAATTCTGTGCTGGAATGCAGATTCAACCACAGCGAGCAGAAGAGATGATGGATGCATTGCGCGGCGTCATGATGCGTCAACTCGGCGCTGAAACGGGCACGATTATTGCAACCAGCGATGATCGTTTACTGCCTTGGTGGTTAGCCAAGACTGATTCGTCGTGATTCGTAATCAGAATCGCATCTCATCTTCAATTGAAACCATGCTAGATTGTGCATCGACACGAGCTAATGCTTCACGTCGACGACCAATCATGACCATGCCTGCAACTGCCATCAAAGCGATGGTGAGCAGTAGAATCATTGTCGGAACGGACCATGTTCCAGCGGCTTCCATTGCAACGTCAACCCAACCGTTTTCACTCGAAAGTTGGCCGAGATCTTTGCGGTTGTTGGCCTCATTGGCTTCGATGATGAGATTACCGGGGTCTACGATTGCAACCACATCATGATTACCAGCGGTGACTGGATAGAGTAGTGTAATCTCCACGGCCTCGGCTGAACCACTGTCATCTGGTGGCATCAAAGCACCAATCACTTGACGATAGGCGACGTTTTCTTCTGAACAGATGTTGTTGCGGATGTTGTCTTCCGTCTCATCTTCACAGAGTACGATGTTGATATCTGTAGCGTGAACGTTTCCTCGATTGATAATTTGGATGTTGACTGGTATCATCTCGCCAACTGGCGCTTCTGTTCGCACGGGTGTGACATCGATGATTTCTAGATCAGGGGCTCGAAGACGAATCCGGAGAACCTGCTCATTGGTGTCGCATGGGTATACATTGTCCACAACACCGTCGTTGTCTGCATCAATCGTACAACTGTCCATCCAGGAGGCTGTCTCATCGGTGTCACCGTTTGGTGAACCACCGTAGTTCGACAGTACCTTGATTCCAATCTCGCGATTTGCGAGTGTGGCTGAAGGGCTGATGTCAATGATGACCATGACTTGAACGGTGGTATACGCCGGCATTTCTGCTAGACTCCATGTTCCGTCTGCGTGGTATGCACAGCCATACACTGGTGCGGATTCGCCAACAGCGAGTTCAGCACAAGGGATCTCTCTGGGCAACTCTGTATCGAAATCTTCGACCATTGCATATTCAACATTCCAACTCGACAAGGAGCCCATGCTTGGCTGATCGTTCCAATCATTGCCACTCTTGGTGTGGTTGTGCAATGTGGGTATATCTGGAACGTTACCATTGTTGGTCACATTCAGCAAATATCGAACGGTACGGCCGGGCGCAGTGGTCTTGATTTGGCTTTCAACAGTGTTATCAAGCCAGATTTGCATGTCATGGAACTGATTGACTGTGATCTCAAAGAGTATTGCATCTCTCTCATCTGTTCCTTCGAATGATTCCTCACTGAATGCCTTCAGTACAACTTGGTAATTGCCTGCAACAATCTGTCCAGGAATGTTGATGATAACATCGATTGTTTCGGCATCATCACGCTCAAGTTCCGAGAGGGTTGCACGTGGAATTTGGATATCCCACAGCAACTGTGTGCCATTGGCATCTGAAATCGATGCGGTTCGCATATCGTAGCGATCAGGTCCGTTACCATCGTTTGTCGTGGTAATCGGGATGACCAGAGCTTGACCCGGGTCAACAGAGTGTGTGGTTGAAGGTACATCCATTTCCAAATCATACACGTGCTCAACGTTGGTCGATAGAATCACGGCGTCAGATACTCGCGAAGCACCCTGAAGGTGTGCTTTCACCGTAATCGCGGGTCCAAGTCCCGCACTGGCGTTGAGTGGTGCACAAACAACAACTGCGACTTCGTATGGAACATTGATCTGAGACCAATGTCGCGGTTTACTCATTTCGCCTTCATTGCCACCTGGGGCGTTGCTGAAGTCCAAGTTCACAGTCCAATGGTCGTATTGCCATTCATTCATGGGCATTCCATCTGGTTTCGCTTCAGGGGAACCTGGTGTCGTGAAAATCAGATATCCGGGGGCGAACTTCTTGATGACGTCGATTGTGTAGGTATGGCAATCGCCGGGCATGACATATTCTGATGTGTCGAAGATTTCGAAGATGATGTTGCCCGTTGAACGGATACTTACGTTCACCCACAATTCCAACACATCGTATGTGCCTTTGTCTAAACTCTTGACTGGTTCACCCATAGACCATCCTTTGAGATATAACGCAAACGTGCCCGGGTCCTGTGTCGTAGGCACTGATATCTCCAGATTCTTTGTTACAGATTGGCCTGGATCTAAACTAACCATCAGTGGGAAATTAATCTGCCAACCCCAAGGTAGCAGCCATTCCTGTTGACCTTGCAACGTTGTTGGGTCATAGAATGCAAAAGTATCGAAGACGTTGCCTGTGTTGGTAATCGTAATCGAGAAGATTGCGGTTTCGCCTTGTTCTACGTCCGATTGATAATGACTTGTTTCCAACTCAATGCCGTGAACCACATCCATTAGAGTCAGGGTCAATCGATCGCTGCGAATCGCTGGATCCTTGTGTGATACCGCTGAGACGACAACCTGTGCCAACTCATCCGCATTCGCTTGGTAAATCGATGGTGCGCGGACTCGTAGGTATACTCGGACCGATTCGCCTCCCAACAAGAAAATCGGAGTTTCCGGGAATATCGCTGTGTGATTATCGGCGAAGAATAAATTCGCAGTCCAATTCACAGGAACACCTGAAAGATTCACAGAAAATGTATCCGACACCAAATCAATTGGACCAGGGGTTGAATTGTTCACTGTTAAATTGTAAATTGTCTGTTCACCCGGTTCAATTACGTGATAGTACGTCTCATCATCGGCCAGCTCAACATCGACTTGTCCGGTAAGTACGTGAGTGTAACAAAGCGTGTACGCACCATTGTTTGAATTCTCATTACATTTATTGGTATCAGACCACGCAATATGGGCTCCGCTACCAAGGTCATTCGCAAATGCTGGTGGCTGGGAAAGTTCGGGTTGACGGCCGCTATTTGGGCCCAGTTTGTCACTGTGCCACTCAGATACGTCAACACGCTCCCATGGATCAAGTACTGCTGCAGCAATGCTGTTCAATGGCCAATCGCCGACATCATTGGTATGATTCAATCGGGTATACATGATTGATTCGCCTTGAGATGTATTTGAGTTCTCAAGCCAAGAAATGTGAATGTTGTTCTGGTTGTCCGCAATCACTTGTGGCATGTATGAGGATGCTCTGTAGTAATCATTCGGATTGACATTATTGGCTCCTTCAACGTATGAGATTCTAGTGTCGACGATCTTCTTGATTCCGTAGGTTGGCAAACCACCTGATACGCCGTCCCACTCTGCTGCACCGCGAAGGCGGAGGCGGGTGTAGTATACCTCGTAGTTGTCGTCCTTGTCAAATCCGTAATCACGGGTGTCCATCCATGTCAGGTGGGTATCGCCACTGTTGTCGATTGCCAACGAGGGGTGTAGACTGAATGCGTCATCTAGGGTGATGCGGGTGTCATTGACGACCACGAGGTGGCCGTAGCCATTGGAATCCTGACTTGGACCCAAATCCTCTGTGTATCGATTATTGGATTCATCTGTTCCTGAATCGCCGTAAACCCAACCAGGGGCTGGATTCTGAATCTTCGCATATGGATCCAGAACTGTCATGTAAATTTCACGGCTGTTGTTGGTTGCAAGGAATACCATGGCTTCAACAAGTGTAGCCATGTTGTTACTTCCCGATGCTGGGAATGCATACACTTGACCACCAGCGTCAGTGTTTCGAGTGGTTGAACCCGGACATATTCGTGGGTTCGTGTTGACCTGGCCGTTCGGGCATTCTGAAAGATCGTGCATGTGGCTGGCTACCTGATTGTTTGCTCCCCATGAGGAACCATACAAACCGACTGGAATGACTCCGGCATCAACACAGGCGTCGTGTGCCTCGTTGATACTGGCAATGTCATCTGATTGTTGAGGAGGGTCTCCACCCTTGGGGCCTTCGTCACTGATTGGAATGACAATCTTTGTTGCATTCGGGTTCCAGTGGTGATCGTGAGTTGTGGGTGGATTGCCTGGAACTTGTCCTTGAGCATCTACCCATGACAAGCACGCCCATGTACTGCCTGGGCCCCAGTCTTCTCCCTGATACCCGCCGCTTTGAGCGCCGCCGTTGTAGATGGTGCTGTGCAACTTGATGAGGCCGCCGGAATCGTCACCGATATCGAGGTGATTGGCGCGAGGGTTCTCGTGATGTGGCTGACCAGCGCATGCACCACTAGTTGCAGCACTCGGATAGAATCCACCGAGTGCATACAGTGTCTCAAAGACCGAGATGTTTGCTTCCATCAGCATTGGTTTGATGCCTTGGAACGAACCACCGTTAGACCATGTGCCGCCGTAAAAGACAACGCACATGTCTGCCCATTCTGAATACATCGAACCAGAGGTGTCGATTGGGGCTACAATCTCCACCTTACCGCCGCGTGTATCGTCCCATGCAATCTGCACCAAGTCATCCGCATCAATGGCAATGTCAGGGTGGCCTTTGTGGCCAATGATTGGTGTTAGAAGGGTGCTGTCAATTGCTGTGATCGCTGTGCGAGATGCTTCATCGATTTCCAAGAACTTGTAGTAAATCTGGGGCTGCTGGAAGTACTTATCGTGTCGATCAAAGGAATCCTCCCACACGAGGTGGGCATTGTCTTGGCTGTCAACTGCAATCGCTGGCCAATCGCGATTCTGTTGGCGTCGGACAACTTCGGTATCCTCAATGATAGAAATTACGCCATCATCGGCAGATGTGCCATCTTGATCGTCCAAGCTAGGGTCGAGGAGCGTATACAGGATTTCATGTTGGCTGGCCTTGTTGGTCCAAATCACGTGAATGCGATCTTCTGAATCGATGGCGATATCGGGATGCCATGCACGATGACCGCCACCATTGGAAATTTGTGTGACATCGATAACTGTCTGGGCACGAGGATTGAGCATTGTGTAATACAAATGCTGCGTGTTGCGAGTCCATACGACGTGGATATTTCCTTCGCTGTCACTTGTCATTGATGCCATACGTTCGTTGACTGATCCACCATCTACAAGTTGCACAGCATCAGTGATTACGACTGATGCGCCTTGTGCAACTGGTGGTGTATAACCAATCAATAACGTACTCATTACGAAAATCATCACCAATGTGATGCTGCTGTGTTTGTGGTTGTTCATGTTATTCGGCCCCCTGAAGACTATCTCCAGCACTTTGGAAACGCCATTTCCCTCCTACTTAACCGAACCCCTTAGCGGTCAGAATCGCGCGAGCGCGCGCATGAGATGATTATGCCCATTCTGAAGGGTCGAATCCCGTGCCGAAACCACCTGTTTCGTCGGTTTCAACCTCGTCGGTTGAGTGGGCGGTGTCGGGCCTAGGTTGAGGTCCACCTTTGGCCCAATCATCGACTGGTCCGGGCTTTCCAATTCCGGGGCCATATGAGAATTTAATCTCATGAATCACGGATAATTTCGATAGCCACAAGCGACGCAGGGTTTGCATTACTTCGTTCTGGGTGACTCCATCAAACCAAGTCGGCATTGAAAGATTGAATGCTTGAAGGGGGCCGGGCTTTCCTTCCCCGTGACCAACATGCAAAACCCAATCAACATGAGAACGGGTCAATTGGAGGCGAGTTTCGTGAAGCCATTCTTCCCAACCATCTGGATCGGTCTCTGCGTGCTTCTTCATCTCATCTTGCTGCCCAGAGTCTACTTGGGTCACGCTTGAGATGACGAGGAGGTTTCGTTCCTTTGGTGATAAGACATTGAACAAATGTCCATGTTTGGTGGGCGGGTATCGAACTAGAAAATGGAAATTAGCGCGTGGATCCTTGCGTTCCTTAATTTCAAGACCCTCTCCAGATAGCCAATTTCGAACTCGCTCTTCGATTTCACGGGCCGCCATGGATGGGTGGCGGGTGGCAACCTATTTCAGCGCAGCGAGCAAATCGACGATGTCTTTGCGAATAGATTGTGATTCAGAATCCCGACGCAATCGATTGAGGCGGCGGGCATCACGAGATACGACATGCAAATCCCATGCAATGATGGCAACCTTGTTGGACAGATGGAATGCGAGCGGGAGTAGTAGCGCGGTAATGAGAATCTGCAAGGCCGGAATTGTCCAAGGGCCAAATATGGCTGCTATGATGAAAATTACGATTGGGATGGGCCAAATAATCAGCGGCCCAAGAAGAGAAGCGAGGAAATGATAGGTGGTTCGAGCATCGAGTCCTTCATCGGTGCTGTCGCCGAGTACTTTCCCAATGAGAATCATGATTCCACTTCCAAACAGTGTCAAAGGTGCTGCAAGAATCGCTAAAAGCAAGGCAGGAAGAATGGCGAGGTGCTCAGCTGTTCGTGCTTTACGTAGTCCGTTCGAATCGAGGGCCCGTCCATCCAAACCAACAGAATGGAGGGATTTCCCTATATTCTCAGCCGTGGCTTGTAACGGGGTCAAAGTACGATTGCCTTCTCTAATTTCTTCCCGAACCTTGCGCGCTGCGAGGACCTCTTCCCGCCAAGTGTTGAGGGGGTGTCCAGACGCGATTGCCCGCGTGTGTCCAAGGATGTGCCATGTGCGGTGTTCATCCCACGATTCAGCATCAGGGGTCATCGGAGCAAGCCTTTCTCGGACTTGATCTCGTAATTTGTTGACTCTGTCGGATGGTGCTTCTACCCATTCGCCCGCCATCAATCGCTTGCGATCATCTTCAGGATGGATTGCATCATCAAGTCGAATGGGATCTCCATACTCAACCCAAGCATCCGTTCTGAAGTACCATGAAACGCGATAGTGAAGGCCAACTGGCAACAAGTGTGGTTCAGGCAGTCCCTTCTCGTGGGCAATTGAATTGGCGGCGATGACTGAACGCATAGGGCCTGTACGGAGTCGTCGCATCTTCGAATCTTCATGCGATGTGCCTTCTGGAAATAATGCCGTGCCATGACCATGAGCAATACATTCTGCAAGTGTTAGCATTGTTTTGGAATT
This sequence comes from Candidatus Thalassarchaeaceae archaeon, assembly GCA_030747395.1. Classification (GTDB taxonomy): domain Archaea; phylum Thermoplasmatota; class Poseidoniia; order Poseidoniales; family Thalassarchaeaceae; genus MGIIb-P. Next base: position 695 of record JASLKT010000026.1, on the reverse strand, counting down.
GATTTTCTTGGCTGCTTCACTGGATGCTCCGCCCCGAGCAAGTTCAGCTTGGCGGATGACTGGTTGGGAACCTGAAATTGAAGTGATTGGGCCTATGATTGGTCGTGTAATCAAATCGTGTCTGCCGCCAAAAACCAATGTCTTCGGTTGGGTCACTACAATCGCAGTTGGATCGATTAGAGCGTTGGTATGCCAGCCGACTGTGAGGATGCCAGCATCTTCGGCGATGTGTTTCTGGCCCGTCACTTCGATGGTTCGAAATTGTTGCTTCATTGCCAATCGGCACAAACTTATGATGAGGTTGTAGAACCAAAGAACACCTGGGTGGTCGCCCGGTTTTGCTGAGTGGCGCCTCTTACTCTCGATTTTTTCAACATCGATTTGGGAGGCGCTTTTGGACAGTGTGGGGAGAATCTCTCCGTGGTGATCTAACGCCCCATCGTCACCAGATTGAACTGTTTTCTTCGCCATCATACCACACCTGTTGAGTCGATATCAATGAGCTTGGAGACGCTCGGATAGTTCAGCCAATATGGCAAAGTCAGGATCTCCGCCAGGTAATGGTGAATCTGGCCAGCAAGCCATCAGTGTGAGGCCGCCGTCGCCGAACGTTCGTGGACAAACATGGATGTGAACATGGGGCACTTCTTGTCCTGCTGTAGGGCCATCGTGTACCCCTACGGAGAAATCTTGTG
>JASLKT010000025.1 GCA_030747395.1 Candidatus Thalassarchaeaceae archaeon | reverse complement strand
ATGTTCAAATCAATACCGTCCTCGATGTTGAAGAGGAATTGCCTCCAACCGTCGCAGATTTTTCTGCATATGTCTTGACAATACTGAGTGTTGTTCTCATTCTTCTTCTTTGGCCGCAATTCCAAAGAAATTCATGATGAGTAGGCCGGCGATTCCCAACCCAATTATTCCTAGAATCAATGTACTCAGGTCAGCATCACTTGTTGTTTCAAACTGAGGTTCTTCGATGACATTCGGCATGTAGCAATCAAGTTCGTTGAGATTGTGTTCAGCGAAGAACACGTTACATTGCAATGATTCGATTTCAGTATTTTGAAGAATAATATGTGACAAACGTGTCGAAGAGAGTTCGGCTTCGACCCCATCCAATTCAACGTCATTTTCGTAATAGAATGGGTCGCCATCTCTCAATCGAGTGAATTGGTCTCGGATCAATGCGTCCATGGTTTCACCCAATGCCGAATTGGGTAGATGTTCCTCTGCGAGCATTCCAATGAGTGGGTCGATGTATCCCGGAGATTCGTTCCCATACGCCAGTGCGAGATTTTCGATTACCACTGAATCACTTGTAATTTCGCTGAATGAAGATCTATTCTCCAAACCGAATGCGGTTCGAATAGTACCATAATCAGGGACACCGTGATCACGTCCTCGCTGAATATCGATTGCACACAAATCCATGCCACCAGAACCAGGGGCACCAAACAGTTGGTTGCGCAACATTTCACCATAGTAGACATCGTTTGCCGGTTGCGTTTGCATGGCCATGCCTCGAATCATCGGTGCGACGCCTCCTTCTTCGGTAATTGGGCTGGTGGTCCAAAAACCATCGAAGAGAGTCATGTGCCCCTCTTCAATGGGCATACGTTGCTCATCCACGCGTAGAAATTGATCTCCAATTTGTGAGTGGCCCATTCGAAATCCAACGGTGGCGAAGGCACTGCTGACTTCGGGGTTTACCGTAGGGTCAAATCCTGAATATTCTTCCAATGTGACTCCCAAACTAGGCAGAAACTCTTCGTAAGTGATGGCTTGTATTTGTGCTGCAACAATCTTTCTAGCTCGCTGGAAGATGTCTTCGTCACTCCAATCAGGATTCCGATCCTCAAGTGCTTCAGCCAAGCGATTGTGTTCTCTCATGAACAACACATGCATTGCCATTAGTGCGATGTGTTCATTGGCTCGCGAATCACCTGCAACAAAGCGAACATCTGCACTGAATCCTGCAAATGACATCGGAGGTGCGGTGTCATCACCCTCTTCGGCTACCGGTAACAAGTCACCAAATTGGTTCTCACTGACCTTCAAACGTCCACCCTCAAAAGTGCGTAACCAATTCGTTGTCGAATTTGACGAACCGTAGACGACACTTCCATCAATCCACGATGTGATTGAGTTGGGGTGTTCACGATGAACCATATCATCCACGGTGACGTTGACGTACAACGATCGGAAGAACCGAATTTTCGACCCACCAGGTGCACCCATGATCGAATCATTCTCATCGATATCGATGTCAGCGGCTTCAGGTGTACCATTTTCACCGACGCGACCATTTTGAGTCAAGGTAAAGTCAATTTCATGCGTGATGAATTGGCCCCATAGCCAATTGAAATCAGACAACCCTCTCTCATCGTTAATCACACCAGGCTGCGCACAAACAATGTTGCTAATTTCGCGTGGGTTAGGCAAATCAGCCAACCCCATCCAATTTGCATCAGGGTCATGACTTGCATCTGCCACGCGCCCGAGCAGCGTTCCCGCCTGCCCCCAATCTGGGTGAGATGGATTCACTTCCGAACCGTCAGAATTGGGAAAATTGATTGGGCGAATATCGTCTTCGTAATTCGACGCTGCCAATTCTGCACTCATACTACTGGGCAAAAGCATCAACATGCAAAGTGCAATGGCGACCCCCATATTCACAGTGGTGTTTCGATGAATCGCCCTCATCATGATACGGGGTGCTAGGTAAAATGGGTAATGTTGTCGGTCGAAAAATTGCGAACATTGAATATATACGGGGTGTAGGAAACTACGGCCTTTGAAAAATAAAAGGAGAATGCATCCGCACATCCTTTTCAACAGAGACCGTTTCGGCCGAGAGGCCGGAGGGACACCTATGCCACTAAGACTCGGACCTGCCGGAGTGCCTTTGTCATGCAAAGGACGCACAATCGTTGAAGGAATGGACGATATTACGGCTCTTGGATTAGAGACAATGGAGATTCAAACAGTCCGCACTGTTGCACCCCATCACTTCGATCAATATTGGCAAGCTGGCATCCTCTCATGGAAAACTGGTTTTGAAATGAACCTACACGGCCCATACTATGCTGAGGTCCTTGGAAACAAGCGAGAACGGAGTCGTACACTATCGAAGATGGAGGCTAGTTTACAGGCTGCGAAAATCATCAACGCACGCCATATCACTTACCACGTTGGCCCGTATGGTGACTACAAACGTGGACCTGATGCCAACGAACAAGTTGCCAACGTGATGGCGGGTGTAGTTGATCGCTGTGCTCAAATTTGGAACAATAAAGATGAGGCTGAAGATTACGCCGCTTTCCCTTGGGTCATCGATAATAGTCCTACACTAATCGGTATAGAAACCAGTGGCCGTCAAGAATTGTGGGGTAGTATTGAGGAAGTATTAGAGGTCACCAACCACGTTGAAGGTACAGTTCCAGTCATCAATCTTGCACACGTACATGCGCGGGGTAACGGGCGTCTTCGAACCAGTGAAGATTTCGGAGAATTGTTCGATCAAGTTCGTGAGAGCATCGGTGGCAAGACATTCTATTGTCACTTCAGTGGTATCGAGCATCGCATGGGCAATGCTCTCCACTATACACAAATCAAGAAGTCCGATCTCAAGTTTGAACCACTCGCCGAGTTCCTTGCCGAAGATGGCGATTGGCTCGACATTACGATGATTTCAGATTCTCCTCTACTTGAGCACGATGCGATGTTCATGCTGCAACAATGTGAACGTGCCAAGCATCGTCTCTTTGAGAAACAGGCTCGCAACGACCGTCGAAGGAAGTTGGCGATCGCACAGGGAATTGATCCTGCTGAACTCGCCGCAAGAGAAGCCGAAGAGAGAGCCAAACGCGAAGCTGCAGAACAAGGCAAGACTACACCACCACCCGCCGCAAAGGTGGCAAAGAAGCCAGCAAAGAAACCCGCAGAGAAGAAAGAAGCAAAGAAAGGGAAGAACGCGAAGAAAGGTGACGACGAAGGTCCGATGGTCATTGAAGACGAAGATGATGACGACGACCTCTTCTGAGTCCCTCATTTAGCACCCGAAAGGGTTGATAATGCGAGGCTAGTGGCCCTGTTCCCCGCGGTGGTAACTCAGCTGGGAGAGTGCCAGACTGAAGATCTGGAAGTCGCCGGTTCAAGCCCGGCCCACCGCACTTTCAAGACTGATTGTTGAGAGTACTCTGTTGGATTGAATGCAAACTCGCCAAACCTTTCTCTGCCATGTCCATGAGTGCATCCATCTGTGCACGAGAATAGGTTGATTCTTCCCCAGTACCTTGAACTTCCACAAGCATCCCATCACTGGTTCCGATGACATTCATGTCAACATCAGCATTGGAATCGAGAATGTAATCCAAATCTAGGTAGACATCGTCACCGAGGAGGCCAACGCTGATTGCGGCAACATCGACAGGCAATACCGCGGCTTCGTGGGCTGTTTTTTCTGTAGAACTCAATTCACGAGGCTTCCAATCACGGCCTGCATCTGCTGGCTTACGATCTACTGCGGGTAGGCACAAACCTTGGTCAATCAATCTGCGAACACCTAGTCGAAGTGCAATGGTGGCGGCAGTAATCGAGGCACATCGTGTGCCTCCATCGGCATTGAGGATGTCACAATCTACGGTCAAACTGTGCGGCCCAAGTTCTTCAAGATCGATTCCAGCACGAAGGCTACGTGCGACCAATCGCTCGATTTCGTAGGTCCGTCCCTTTGCACCTCTTCGCTCACGCTGGAATCGAGAATCCGTTGAACCAGGAAGCAGGCTATATTCTGCATTGACCCAACCTTTTGTGGCATCCCGGGGGAACCAACGAGGAAGATTCCTCGCGCGCGTACAACATGCAAGGACTACAGTGTCACCTTGTTTGTACAAAACGCTCGCAAGTGCGTTTGGTGTAAAGTCGATTTTCACTTCGACTTCTCGCATCTCATCTTTCTCGCGCGAGAGTTCTAAATCCGCTTCCTTGAATTTGGCCATGCTCCGCCGACTCGGGTCTCATTCTTCAACCGCGCGGCGCGCGTGAGATGGTCTCCAAGCAGACCAAATGCCATCAGTTGTCTCGATGTAAGGCCCTCCAATCAAATCTACACAATAGGGAACTGCTGACCATATTTCATCGACAATTTCCCGAATTGATCGTGGACTTCCAGGCAAATTGAGAATGAGTGATTGGCCCCGAACCCCCGCGTTCTGTCGACTAAGGACTGCCGTTGGAACATGACGCAAGGAAATAGTCCTCATCTGTTCACCAAACCCTGGCAACATTCTTTCACAAACCGCTTCGGTTGCATCAGGTGTTACATCTCTGGGTGCTGGCCCTGTTCCACCGGTTGTAATAATCACTGAACAACCCGCACTACAAAGTTCAATCAAAGATGATTCAATGACCTCTTTTTCATCCGGAACGACTCGTCTTTCTATTGTATATGGATTGGAAATTGCCACGGAAAGGAATTCTGCAATTGCAGGACCCGACAAGTCCTCATAATCGCCAGATGAGGCCCGATCTGAGGCGGTGAGTACACCAAATGTAACAGGGTCCATGTTGTGTCGAAGGCGTTGATGATAAGAAGACTACTCTTCTTCAGCAAGGAAACCTGCACGCGCGGCTGCTCTCCTCTCCTTTCTCTCGTCCCGTGGAATCGGCGCCCTAGATTCGATGTCTCGAGCTTTATTTCCGCCGGGCATTCTACCGGTTAATACACTGGCTTTTGCATCATGGAATTCGGTCGCGGTAAGCCACCCGTCCCGTCGCATATCTGCAAGCCTCTCCAAACGTTCAATCATCTCATTTGAATTGCCCTCTCCATTGCTGTTTTTCCCGGATTTCCTACCTCTGGCCCAGATTAACTGTGAGAGCGTAGCCGTCAACAACCCATACAATGCAATTCCTGTGAACATCAGGAAAATTGCGACGGCCCTTCCCCCGTTGGTAACTGGCGCGTAGTCTCCGTAACCAACAGTGGTTGCTGTTGTTATCGCCCACCACATGGCCTCTGGCAATGTATCAATACAAGTATCTCCACAAACTGCTTTAGAAGCATGCTGCTCGAAAAGGTAGGCGATGAATCCTCCAGCGAATCCAATTGCTGTGACAACGAAGATGAGGTGCTGAATTTGCCGTTGAACCGGTGATTCCTCACTTGTTTCTTGCAATCCAAGAAGTTTAGTCGCAATTGAGTACACCTTGGTTAGATGAACCAATCGAAATAGAACGAGGACACTGATTTCTGGAATCGCCGCCAGAATGACTGGTGTCAAACCGAGCAGCCCCCAACTCTGAGCACGCCACCACTCTGACCGATCTTCGGTCAGCGAGATATCCTTCGCAAGTTGTGCCACGAAGAATCCAACCAAGGCTAAATCCAGTATGGCCAATGCCCAAAACAGTGTAGGATTTGAATCAACCAAATCTTCTTGGATTACAAAAATCACAATTCCAATTGAGAGGAGAGAGAAAATCAATTCGAGATTTTCAGGTCTGACCCAGTTCGACCACCAGAAGGTTTTGTCATCTACGACAACCTCCTCTTCTGACATGGCGAGTCATCGGCAAAGCCGAGTTCTTGAGTGTTCGGTGCGCCCTAAGGGGCGCAACGTCGATTCACGGTCATTCATGCATCGTCGAGGGATTCTTCGTCATCAACAGATTCCTCTTCGGGTTCATCTGCATTGAATTCATTCTGGGCACGTTTCCATTTCCCCGACGAACAAAGCACAATGTTTGCAATTGGGTCGCCAGCGCGCACCAACGGATTCAATGCCAAACCTACGATGACCCCCGTTCTGGGACTTTCGATACTGTGGGTTTGTTCTCCCAGTGGATCGGTTACAAGTGCAATTTCCTGTCCTTTCTTGACGTGATCTCCAACATTGACACGGCTGTAGAGGAGTCCTCCTGCCTCGGCTCTGGCCCATTTTGAACGTCGCACAAGAAGTCTGACTGCTGGCAGTTTATTCTCTCTCTCAATCATTCCAAGATGCCCCATTACGTTGAGTACACCTTCGATTCCAGCGTGAACTGCATCCATCTCAAATCGATGGGCGGTACCGGCTTCTAACAGAATAGTGGGTGTTCCTTGTTTGGTGGCTGTTCGCCTCAACGACCCCCTCGGTCCGGTTGAATGGAGAATGATTTGAGTCCCGAATGCTCGTGCCAATTCCATGCAATCCTTCTGATCAAAATTCGCTCGAACATGTGGGAGGTTTGTCCTTGAATGTGGTGCTGAGTGTAAGTCGATGAGGTAATCCGAACGTTTGACGACAGAATTGAACAAAACGTAAGCAATCCGTTGTGATTGATTACCTTGTTTCTTTCCAGGAAAGAGCCGATTGATATCCCTATTATCGGGGGCCCCTCTCTGTTCGAGTAACATCCCTTCGATATTGACAACAGGGACACAAATGATTGTTCCTGCCAATTCTTCGCGTGAAATTCGATCATCATCAGTCCCTGCGATGTGATCATCTCCATGGATGAGATGATGGGCCACGGAGACGCCATTCAGCTCATCTCCATGAATGCCAGCAGTGAGTGCTAGAACTGGCCCGGGTCGGGTTCCGTGAATAATGTAAACAGGGATACTACGTGAATTGCCAGCGGGTCCATCGCCGAGTTCAAGAGAGACTTCCTTCCCCGTTCCCGGGGCGATTTCGTTCCCTTCAAAATGAAAGGATTCTATGTCGGCCACGCATCGCCCACGTCGTCATTGAATAACAATCCCTGCCCCGCCTCCTACACCTTACATCTTGGATATGCGAGAGTTCAAGAACCTCCGCAACCGGGTGATGTCTCCCGGAGGTAATGGAGTGCCGCGTCTTCCCCAAACTGCACGACCGACCATTGTTCTCTGCCCGGGCTGCCCCGCAGCCCAAGCAGGACGTGCTCGTGCGGATGCGGTCTTCTGACCCTCCCAGGAGTAATTCGAAATGTCTAACCCAGAAGAATTTGAAGAAGAGATCCGTGCGGTCAAAGAAGCCGTACCAGAAGCCGAAGAAGCAGCGATAGCAGGCGAATTCACTCGATATAGAGATGAATTCCTCGTGCCGCCCAAACACGCCTTGCGCAGTGTCATAGAACACTTCCAAAAAGAAGCAGGGATGGAAGTAAATGCTCCGAAATCCACATCTACCCGACCTGCAGCAAAATCAGTTGAACGGTTCACTGATCTATCCTCTGATGACACCAATGTTACCATTGAAGTCGAAGTCGTCACCTACGTCCCTCGAATGCAGATGGTTCGTGGTGAAGAAAAGCAGATTGCATTCGGTTGGATTGAAGACAATCCATGGGAAGAAGGCGGACAACGTACCCGCTGGGACTTCAAGGACTGGGGCAATCACGCTGAGAGTCTAAGCCCCGGTAGTGTTGTACGCCTAGAAGGCGTCTCTGTCAATGAATGGAATGGAAAGCGTTCACTGAACATCAATCAGACCAGTCGTGTTGCCGTGTTGCGTGGTAGCGAACGCAAGGTTGTTGTCGCCCCATCCGAACCAACCTCAATCGAACGTGTATTGGGGATGGATGGATTTGCAACCGTTGTTGCTCGAGTGATTTCAACTCGGCCGATGACCGTGAACAAAAAGGATGGCAGCGGAACAATTGACATGGTCAAAGGCCGCCTAGCTGATGATAGTGGTACGATAGGGTTCGCTTGCTTTGGAAGTTTTGAACATCCAGTCGGAACTCTCCTGAAGATTGAGGGTGCAGCCATTCGCAGATTCAGAAATACTCCTGAATTGAATATTGGGGACCGAACAAAAGTTGAGATTTTCCATGATGGTGGGTTTGCCAGCCTAGATGATCTTGCAGCCTCCTCTGTGATGCAAATTGGGCAACTACGCGATGGATCTGCCGACGTTGGCATCACAGTTCAACTCACCTCCTGGGGTAGTCGAAATTTTACTGGGAAAGATGGTGCTGAAAAAACAGTCTGGGGCGGCGATGCAGTTGATCCAACAGGAACGTGTCGATTGACAGCATGGTCCGAATTGCCCATTGACGAAGGATCACTTCCTCTCGCAGTCAAATTGAGCAATGTTCGAGTGCGTTCATGGCAAGGCACGCCAGATATTACTGTTGATCGAAGCGAACAAGTGGAAGTTCTCGATAAGATTCCTTGGGAGGCTATCGATGCTAGCACGCATTCCGTTGCAGTTGATTTTTCAGAACTACTCTCTGGTGGTTCACGCAGTGGTGTAACCAGTACTGCAACCGTCATTTCAGTTGCATCGGGTTCAGGAATAATACACAGATGTCCAGAGTGTAAGAAGGCAATGCGCGATGGGGCTTGTAGAGAACATGGTCCACAAGAAGGTGTTGAGGATTTGCGATTGCGAATTATTCTAGATGATGGTATTTCCAACGGAGCGTTGATTTTGGGTCGCGATAGTGCTGAAGCATTCTTGGGTCAAACAATGGCCGATGTGCAGACTGCAACGAAAGGGGATGACGGTGAAGCATTCCTGGCCGATTTGCGGAGCAAAATGCTCGGACGAAAGCACACATTTACTGGACGAGCGATGATAGATGCTCAGGGTGCGTTGCTGATGGCTGATCAATTTGTTCTGGCCGAAGTTGATTTAACGGAATCTGCCAATGAAGTTCGAGAACGCTGGGGGGTGTTCGTATGATTGGTAATCAACAGCGCAGTCGCCGCCAAACAGCCATTCGCTTGTTCGCGCGCGAGTTCTATGAATCTAGTCTTCCCGATGGAGGGCAGGGTGAATATGATCCGAGATATGTTGTCACCAAATTGGGTGCACGTGTAAATCGAATGTACGTCTGTGGCGTCATTGAGCGACTTGAGCGCAGGGATACCGAACGAGGCCCCATGTTCAGCGGTGCGGTCCGTGACCCGACTGGCTTGCATCTGTGGAGCGTCGGTTCGTTCCGCCCCGAATTACACATCGAGATGGAAGAGCTGGTCGCTCGCTTTGAGGGCGGTGATCGATTCCTGATGGCATGTGTCGGCAAATCAAATCATTACACCACTGAAGATGGTGGATTCCGATGCCGCATGCAAATGGAGGATTATTCCATTATCGATCGGGATGTTTACGCTACTTGGCTAATTGAAACTGCAGACCAAACAATGCGTAGAATTGGCGCTCTTGGAATGGCCCAATCCGCTGAAACGACAGATGCGAACGCACTGCGAGATGCAGGAGTTCCAAGCGATCTCATAGATGGCCTTGGTCTCTCTCTAAATCACTACGGTGAATGGGATGCGGAGGGCTACAAAGTAGGGGTCCTTCAGGCACTCAGTGCAGCGGAAGGGCGCGTAGTTTCCTTTGAGGAACATGAGGCCGAATCTTCTGCTGATTCAAGCAGCGATGAAAAGGAAACTAAAGCAGAGGTTGAACTTCCAGAAACACCTACAGAATCAAAGGCACCATCCACTGATGGGATCGAGATTGAAACCGTGGTCCTTGAGATTATAACAGAGCATGCTGGCGATGAAGGCATCGATTATGATTCAATCATGAAACATTGTGCGCAGCGCGGATTCACAGACGAGGATTCAATTGAAGATGCAGTCTATGCTCTTCGCGATGACAAATGCGAAATCATGGAACCACGTTTTGGTTGGTTCAAATCATTGTGAGAGCCGTCCCTAAGGGACGGTTCTCCCCCGCTACTTTGAAGGCCGTTCCATGGTGTTGGCCCCTTGAGGCGTGACGATGGCACAGGCGGGTACCGTGTTTCTTCGAGGATTCGATGGGGATTGGCTCCAGTTCGACAATTGCCATATTTCGGTGAACATCCGACGCCGAATTACCCGTGAAGTGAAGCGTGGTGGGGAAGGCGACGACCTCGTCGATGAGGGCGCTGAATCGGCTGTTTATACCCTGTGTGGGCACCTCGGAGTCGCTGGTTATAGAGAAGTGTTGGAGATATTCCGAAGTGCAGAAGTTTGGCTCCTCGATCCATTTACTGAGACCGAAATAAAGGTCGCTTTTCACAGGTTGGAATACGATGGCGATGATGGTGCATATTCATTTGAATTGATTGAGGATGTGATTTAGGCATGGCCACTAACGCCGAGGAATCCGCCGACCTTCTCTACGCTATGCGTGCAGTCATGGTTTTACTCGGTTCAGGAATTGGTCTTGAAGCCGCCATGCAGATGATCGGGCGCGGAGGATATGGCGTCATTTCAAAAGATTTCAAGGAGGCCATTGCCAATTTACAGCGCGGATCTAAGTTGGAACAAGAATTTTCGCGATTGAGTACCAAAGCCAACAGCAAGGCCTATTCCCGATTCCTCAATACGTTGCGAACCAATGTTACCAGTGACACAGACTTGGTTCGAGCATTGACACAACAATCAGATCGTGAAGAAGAAGAGCGCAATGACAAATTGTCCGCTTACATTGAAAAATTGTCAGGAATGCCCACAATTTTGTTGACATTCGGAATCCTTTCTCCGATTATTTTTGGAATTGCTGCGATGATTCCAGTCATCGCACCCGGTTTGATGTCCAGCGGAATCCCTGGCATGTCATCGCTTGCTGCAGCCGCATCTTGTTTCGGCCCTGCTTTATTCGGCACCATCATCGTGATGACAATGTTCGGTTACAAAGCCCACTCAAGTGACCCGGGAGTGATCTGATGCAGTTACTCTGGAACCTCTACGATTTGTTCGGCCAGAGCATATTCCTCGTATTCGTGATTCCGATTACCTTGCCCTGTCTAGCAGGTGCGATTCCAGGGTATCTTGAACGCCGCCGCCGCCGACAATTGGAAGAAGCCCTTCCAGAGGTGCTAGAATCGATTTCATCAAGCATTGGAGCCGGACTGGGTCTACAGCAAGCTCTAACTGAAATTTCCAGAAATAGGAATGATGAAACTGGAAAATTGTTGACCCAAGCCATTGATCGTTCTCGTTCCACTTCATTTGACGCCGCACTTGCAGAATATGCAATTAACAGTAGAAGTATTCTCATTCAACGAGTTGTAAATTTACTATCGGTCGCGATTGAACAGGATGCCCCCTTGGGTGAAGTCACCAATTCAATGTCGGTAGAATATGATCGGTTGAACAAACTGATTAATGTTAGAGAACAGGAAATGTCGGGTCAATCTTTCTTGCTATTGATGTTGATGTGCCTTCTGCTTCCAGGTGTCATGGGATTCATGTTCGCAGTCTTCGGCCTCGCTGCAGCAGGGGCCTATTGGGGTCATATACACAATGTGATGATGCCCTATCTCATGGCTTCGGCCGCTCTCAGTGTCGTCATTTCCGGTCGAATGCTCGGACGAACTAAGCAGGCTTTGTGGTGGATGCCATTTTGGTCCACAATCTCCGCCCTGCTATACATTGGTTTGTTTGAAGCCATTCAAAGTGGGATGGCGTGAGGTGAAAATATGTCCGAATCAGTACTTGCACGATATGGCTCAGTAACGATATACATGGAACCTGGTCACCCCAGTCCAATGTACCATTTTGATGGACAAGCCACAGACAATCCCTACGGTGAATTGGCGATTCTGCTCGACGATGATCAACTTGAGGAAGTGATGTATAATGGCGGTGCACAATGTGTAAAGGTCGCCCACCGCGAATATGGAATTTGCCGAACAAACATTTGGATGGATGATGATACTGGCATCCAAGTGGCCAAAAATATCGCAGCTTTCACCAACGTTCCACTTGGAAATGGACCAGGGCTCGTCCCTCTTTTCGATGGGCGTTTGCCGGACGGGTCACGTGTGAACGGCACACTCCCCCCCATTTCACCCGACGGTCCAACCCTCACCATTCGTAAATTCCGAGAGGACCCCATCACCATCGTCGATTTGATGAATTGGGGTACCGTCAACAGTCGGTTGGCCGCCATGATGTGGGTCTGGGTGGAGGGACTCAATGCCCGACCTGCCAATTTCGTCATCGCTGGCGGAACAGGGTCTGGTAAGACAACAACTCTCAATTGTCTTGGAATGTTCATTCCATGGGACAAGCGCTTGCTCACAGTGGAAGACACCGCTGAATTGCAAGTATACCATGACCATTGGCTTCGAATGGAGACTCGCCAAGAACGGCCTGATGGCACCTCTTCAGTCTCGATGGATGATTGTTTGAAATCGAGTTTGCGCATGCGCCCTGATAGAATCATTGTCGGTGAAGTTCGTGGCCCTGAGGCAGCAACTCTCCTCACTGCAATGAACACAGGTCACGATGGCTCGTGTGGAAGCCTACACTCAAACACCGCTTCGGAGACTGTCACTCGTCTCACGAGTGCCCCCATGAATGTCCCCCCGATCATGCTCTCTGGATTGGATTTGATTATCATGCAAAGTAGAGTACACAAAGGTGGTAAGACACTGCGTAGAATCACGGAGGTCGCTGAAATTTCAGGTATGGAAGGAAACAAGCCCCGATTGAATCCCATTTGGAAATATGATCCCGCAAAGGATCAAATTGTTGAAACAGGGGTTCCAAGTAAATTCAGGGAGACATTGTGTGCTTCTGCTGGCATCCGAGCATCAGACTTCGAAGCCTCGATTCAGATGCGAGAACAAATCCTTCGTGATCTTCAGGCACAAGATGTCCGTAGTATCGAACAAGTGACCAAGGTATTCCAGTCGTACTATTCAGCGAACCGCTGATTATTCGCCAGCTTCGGTATCAAAACCGCGAGAAAGCCGACCCAGCAATTCGTCAGCCTGGTCGAGTTTCCCTCTCACGCGACCAATACTTGAGGCTTCAATGGCTTGTTCAGCATCATCTGCAGAGACTCCATGTGCAACCGTGTCAGCAGTAGGTGCACTGCGCCCCATGTCGACGAGAAGACCACGAAGTGAATCAACAACGTCAGACACTTTGTCCGGGTCAAGTGAAATTGAAGTTGGCAAACCGGGCACATCTTCTGGATTGATGTAACCCATTGCCGCTGCTAGAACTCCCGCAGCAGCAATCGCACGGGCGCGAACTTCAGGATGGCCAACGTCCCATCCCCTTCGTTCTAGGAAGCGAACAAGCAGTGCATGTTCGACCGGCCCGAATTGACCTTCTGCTCGACGAACCAAAGTCTCAACAATCCGCTCAAAGTTTTCGATTTGTTCCTCAAATCGTTGCAAGGTTCTCATCGCATCACTGGATACATCTTGTGTCCCACGATAGAGTACTTCCATCGCACGTTGACGGCGAGCAGTAACCGGGTCCACATCTTCTTCCGCTTCGCGCAGACTGATTTGGAGATCAAATAAGCCATGGACTCGCCCGCTAATCCCTGGTAATTCTAGATCAAGACCGGCTTCAGCAGCAGCGGATTCGAAGCGAACCCTAGCCAGAGCGATGTCTCCTCCATCGGCATCCAGAATGGATTCCAATTTGTCAAGGAGTCCGGGCCGACATTCTTCGAGTCTACGGAGTGCCTTACGCTCCCGCCATGAACCGGGGGCCTGTGATTTTGCATCGCTTTCCGCATCACGACGATTCGCCATCGCTGAAATCTCAGCTAGTATTCGATTTCGAACCATCGCATGTGATACTTGGAATCCTTGTTCACCCAAATCCTCTACAAAGGCAGTCACATCATTTGCATCATGCTCTCGACTGATGAGTAAAAATTCACGGATATGGCTGTGTAATTCTGCAATTCTTGATTCCAGTTCAATGATTGCTGAACCCGAACCTTCGTCAATGGTCAAATCGGTTGGGGCTGCGACAACAATTTCCGGCTCGACAGTACCTTCATACTCCAGCGGTGCTGGTTCGTCAGGTTCTTCGAGGACGCCGGTCAATTCATCGACATCAACCGCATCAATCGATGCTTGTATCATTGCTGCCAACTCTGCCGCTTCATCATCTTGAACTGGACTTGCCGGTGGTGGTGTAGCAACGGGTGTACTGGGGATTACGGGTGCAGATTTCCCTCTGCGCAGACTCTTCTTGACTTTCCCCCAACCACCCTCGTGGGCAGAAAGGACGCCTGCGACTCTAGCGAAGAGTTGCTGCTTACTACCTGATCGTGGCAACTCAAGCGCCTTGCAAAGCTCGTGAAGTTTGTCTCGAGTCGCATCAGCGACAACCTCGGGGTTGAGTTTTTTCGGATCGTGATTTAGGTGCAACCATAGACGCTGCCTCTTTTCTTTGATTGAGCCTGAACGTTTCACACCGAACACGCCAAGCATTTCCCCTAGATTTTTATTTGGCATTTCTTGTAATGCATCCCATGATAAATCTGTATCGGATAAAGCGACTTGGTCAATCAGTCGGGCACGCAATTGCTCAACATTTCCTGCCTTTGAAATTTCGTGTGAAATTGCCATCTCACGCAATTCATCCAACCGGGCCGAATACAACTGTGACAACAGATTCTCATCGACCATTCTGCGCCCTCGCCACTGTTTGCGCTCCTAAGCCCCTGTATATGTTACGCTTCGTGAACGGCCCTAAGGGCCGTCTGTGGACCCTTCACCAAAAGCCGTCACAAATCGAGAAAAGCGGGTCTAGCCGGCCCAAGTCGAATATCTTCAGCATGCTCAATAGTGACCACATCCAGAAGTTCTTCCCATTCAGATACCAACAGACGTGCATGCGTTGCGACATCATCTTTCTGAACCAATTTTTCTAACAGCAAAGTTCGTTCTCCGGTTTTACCCACAATTTCAATCAGAATTTCAACCATTGAAGCGGTGTCGACAATTTCCCCTTCACTATCTAATAGTGACGTTGACCTTAGCAAATCCTTCTCCTCTTCAGCTTGATTCAGCAGGGATGGAATTTGTCGATGACGAACAATCATACCGACTCGGTCATGAACATCAAGATTGATTCGATCAAGAATGATTTGTTCGCATTCCCAAGCCGTAAATGATTCGACATCCCCTATTTTTTCAGAGAGGCTGATTGGAAATCCATCCCGAGAAATCAGCAGAGTCAATCCATTCAATGGACTTGGCAAAAATCGGGCTGAATTTTCACGGGAATCTGTCATCAGCATATGCCGCCGACAATCAATATTGGCAGTATCAAATAGATGCCGTTCACTAACGTATCCGGTGATGATTTTGGTGGCGCGAAGGTCCTCCATCCACGATTGCAATTCTAAACCCGTATCCGATGGTAATTCACGTCCAATCATGTCAGCAAAAGCGACAGGGTCAAGGACTCTGAAATCAGGCCTATAGCGTCTTAGTTGCCTTCTCTGCAGGCGATTTTCAACGAGAATAATCGATTTGTAATCCAAGTAATCCAAACGATCTTCGGCGACTAAAATGTGATTTTCATCTCGTCGTGGGAGGACGGCAGCAACCATTGTGTCAGACGCACCTTTGCAGGTATACCAACTTGAGGCAGAGATTGCAAGTAAATCGGTGTCACCATTTTCCAGAATTTCCAGAGCCGAAGCCAGTTTAACATCGAATTGGATATCGATTTCAATATCTTCGAGTGGTTTGGTTTCCATCCACTTTCGAACATGCGAACCGGTGGGCACTGCATCGTCGCCGACACATACGAGGCGAATTTGGGTTGGTTCTGCTTCCGCTCCCACATTCATCCCGCCGATGGCAGACACGCAACGTGCCCGGCTCCGGGCGGTAGCCACCTGTTGATATAGGCACCCCTCGTCGAAGGTTCAATGGCGGAAAATATCCTTGAGGATTCTATTCTCGTCGAGCGTCGCCTTGAGGTGGAAGCAGCCATTGATTCCATCGTTGAGTCTTCGATGAGTGGACCATATTCACCTGCGATGGAACTCGCGCGAGAGATATTACTGGCAGGTGGTAAACGCATCCGTCCGATTCTCGCTTTGTTAGCCTACGATTTGGCTGGAGGGCAAAGTCGCGAAGAAGTATTGGATTTTGCAGTTGCAACCGAATTCATTCACACAGCCACCCTCATTCATGACGACATCTACGATGGTGCAAAATTACGCCGCGGCGTCCAGACATTGCATGAAAAGCATGGACTTGACCATGCAATTATTGGTGGCGATTTCCTATTTGTGATGGGTTTCGGACTCGGTGGCCGCTATGAAGAGAAAATTGTTCGAATCATGGCTGAAACATGTGCGGCCATCGCGTCAGGCGAATTGAAACAGATTCAGCATATCTCAGACCTTTCAACCACTCCAGAAGATTACTATGAAATCGTTCGAGGAAAAACAGCTGGGCCATTTGCGTCGGCTTGTGAATGTGCAGCGATTATTGCCGGCGCCTCGGATCGAGAAGCCCTCATCCTACGAGAATTTGGAATGGAGTTGGGTATCGCCTTCCAGCTGGTCGATGACATACTCGATTTAACCGGCGATGAACGTATGGGGAAGGCCCGAGGAACCGATATTCATGAGGGTAAAATGACCTTGCCAATTATTCATGCCCTGACATTGTTACACGGCGAATCTCGCCGCATATTGGCCGATGTTCTAGCCGAATTTAGGGATGACCGATGGGATGAACTCGAGTCCTTGCTTGAACAAGGTGATTCATTCGGATATTGCCGCCTTCTGATTCACAATCATTTGGAACGTGCTTTGACCTACCTTTACGAATTCCCCCAATCAGAGTTTAGAGACGTCCTTGAAGAGATGACTCGACAGGTGATGACGCGCAATGAGTGACTCCAATCATCATGATGTCATCGTGATTGGAGGTGGTCCCGCAGGCAGTACTGTGGCTCGGTATGCCGCAGCAAACGGGGCCAATGTTCTGGTGATTGATGGTCGTGATCCCATTGGAACACCCTTACAATGCGGTGAATTGGTTCCAAGCAACGATGAGATGCGGCGCCTTTGTCCGAATGTACCTGAGATGGATGATTTGTTTCAGACGCCCCAAGAAGCCATTTCGCGTAGGTCCACACAAATGCACATAGTTCCCCCCTCTGGAAAACCACTTAAATTTCCTTTCGAGGGGTTGGTGTTGAATCGAGTCGCACATGACGAGGCATTGGTTCAATTGGCCAAAGAGAATGGAGCAAAATATCTCGTCGACTCTCATGTTGAACGAGTCGAAGGCAACGAAGTCATGTTACGAGGTGGAGCATCCCATACAGCGAAAATCATCGTCGGTGCAGGAGGCCATAACGACCCACTGCGTCGTGACCATTGGAATGAATCTTCTCTGAAAATCCCCGTTAAATTTGTGTTGATGGATGGTGATTTCGGGGATGCGGTCGAACTTCACTTTGGTTCGATGGCACCCGGAGGATATGCCTGGATGTTCCCTAAATCCAGTGGGGCCAACATTGGTATTGGCATCCAACGTAGTTTTTCCAAAGGACGTAGTCTAAATCAATACGCTGAGGAATTCATCTCCAAGTATGAGGGTGAAATTTCATTTCGTGGTGCAGGATCTCTACCGATGTCAGGTTCGATTCGTACCTTTGTCAAAGGCAATTATCTGCTCGTAGGCGATGCAGCCGGGATGGTGCTGCCCTCCAATGGTGCCGGAATCACCATTGCCATGATTGGCGGCCGTATCGCTGGACAAGTCATCGCTGAACACTTGAGTGAAGGAACCCCTCTAGAAGAATATGAAAAGCGATGGAACAAGCAGATGGGGAAAGTAATGCGAAATTCCAAGCGCGCCTTTCGGTTTGGTAGTTTGATGTTCAGGCTCCCAAATTGGATGCTAAATCTGACATTCAATCGATTGACAAAAGGCATCATATGGCGCGCAGTTACCTGCCGAAGGATGTTTTTGATTCTGTAATCATAAACCGGCCATGGCACCGACTAAGATAATGGCAATCACAATTCCAATAATTGGACAAACGATGGATATGATGAGCGCTTGCACACCTTTAGGGTGATTCTGAGTTACCGCAATAATGGCGCAAATAACTGCGGGCAATCCACAGAACAGTGGGGATATGATTAGCGAGCAGACCGACAGAATGTAAGCCGCAGTGATCAACCCATCACTCTGTGGTTTCTGCATCACGTAGACCTGTTGTCCATGAGGGCCCATCACCATCTGGGGCTGTTGTTGTCCGATAATGACTTGTTGTGGAATCTGACCCGTGAGTATTTGTTGTGGCGGTACATATCCAGCCTGTGCAGTTTCATTGGGCTGGGATGCTGATTGTTGGTAGTGGTGGTGATGAACATCTCCAGTGATTACACTATCACTAATTCCGCCCGGTTGTTCGTCTGGCTGCATGTTTGCCCCTCACTCTCCACTATCTTGTTCTTTTCGCTGTCCAGATGGTGGCCATACCAGGGAAAATGACCTTTGCCTTCACCTCAGTGAACCCACTTTCATTGAGCATTCGGACATAATCCTTGGTTGTACCAAAGTGAACATAGGTCTTGGTCAACCACTTCCAAGGGTGATTCTTCATCCGACAAATGAATCGTGCATAAGCGCCAACCCAAATCCTCATCCACATGTAACCAAACCAACCATGAACTCGGTTCATTTTGGCAGGGTCTACAATCACTAAGGTGCCGCCAGGTTTCAGAACACGTTTGACTTCGGCAAGACCGGCTCGCTTGTCGTACCAATCCCGAAATGAAAACAGGGAACAAACCCCCTCAAAACTTTCGTCAGCAAAGGGCATGTTTTCCGCAGTCGCTTCAACAAATTCTGCGGGTAAATTTCGTTTTGAATTCACCCTTTTTTCAGCGACTGCAAGCATGGCAGGAATTGGATCTAGGCAAGTCAATTCGCGTTCGGGAATCATCTCTGCAAATGTCCCGGGCCCGCATCCTACTTCGAGGATTTTCCCTTCTTTAGGAAGGCGACTGCGAACCATTTTCCTCCATCTCTTATCTTGGCCAAGCGTTGCAAATCGATTGATTCGATCATAGACGGGAATGGTCGATTCAAGGTTGCGCTGGAGCTCGGCCCAATCCTCGGAGCCGATGCGTTCCGTATCCATCATATCACTCGCGCTTCAATCGTATATTTGGTTCAATCCTCAAGTGGATTTCTCACATTCTATGACCGTATCATTCTCAATGCTGTATGGTTATCATCATAAACCCATCTTTGGTCGCTTTGATTACCAGAGGTTGGACCATGGGAAGAGCCGATGTATTGAGGACGATTAGAGACGCTGAAGCGGATGCCAAAGCGACGCTTGAAAAGGCGGAGAAAGATGCATCCAATTTGGTTGCAAAAGCTAGAGCAGATGCGTCGGAAACCGTATCCAAGGGGCGACAGAATTCAGACGCAGAAGCAGCATCAATTCTAGACAAGTCTCGAGCCGATGCAGAGAAACAGGCGACCTCCGTTAGTTCAGACGGTGATTCAGCCTTAGCCAATGTCCACGATAGCGGAGAGAAAAATCGCGACAAGGCCATCGATTTGGTACTTTCCAACTTCCGCCAATCTTGAGTAAACCAACATACCGGTGTTCCAGATGAGTCAATTCACGACAGAATCAATGTCGCGCCTCATCCTAGCGGGTACGCGTGAGCAATTGCCAACAACCGTTCGGGTTGTGGCTGATCTTCGAGCCGTTCACATCAACGATTATGTTGGAAACGATGAAGGTTTGACACTTGGCAAACCAGAGGACGATTCTGATGAAGTCAGCCGTCGATTGACTCGCATCCGTGGTTGTGCTTCGATGATTGAAGCACAGAGGCAAACCGAATTATTCGGTGCACCAGAGGTCCGCCGGACCCTTGCAGATTCCATTGACGGTCTCGTAGAAGATTCCGTTGCCCGATTCGAAAAAATCGATGCTAATCGGGCAGAAATTGCCCAGATTGAAGAGACACTCTCTGTTTTGCAGCAATTGTCCCCTTTGAGTTTAGAGCTTGAACTCATGGGTGGATATGACTCAGTTTCATCCTACGTTGGTACCGTCCGCTCGCTGGTCAAGACTCGAACATCCATCAAAACGATGGGTGGCCGTATTATGTTCATTGGTAGTGAAATAGGCAAACAAGGAGTTGTTGCTGTATTCTGTCGAAATGAGGATGCAGATGAAGTCCATGCCCTACTTGGTCAACATGAATTCCAACCGATTTCAATTCCTGAAGGCGAAGGCCTACCCAGTGTAATGATTGATACACTAGCCGAGAGAAAAGAAGCATTGTCTACTGAAATTGCTGATCTTGAATCTGAGGCCGAATCATGGGCTGCCGAAAATGGTGGTATGGTTTTCGGCGGAATCGAACTGCTTGAGCGCGACCTCACAATTCACACTACACCTGTCCGCGTTGCGGTGAGTGAACATGCATTCGTAATGGATGGCTGGGTGATGACACGAAGTGCAGAAGAAGTCTCTGGTGCGCTCTCATCTGTATGTACATATGTGGAAGTTGAGGATTATGTTGCACCTGCTCACCATGGCCACCATCATGATGGAGAAGTTGAGATGCCGCCCATCGCATTTGCTCCTCGCAATCACGCTCACTCCTTTGAGATGCTGACAGACGTCATGGGTCGTCCAGAATATGGGCGAATCGATCCAACGATGTTCATGCTCATCACTTATCCACTATTCTTTGGGATGATTTTGGGTGACATGGCATACGGTCTTGCAGTCGTTGGCATGGGGACATTCATGTGGAGGCGATTCCCACTTGATGAAACAATGCGAAATGCATCAAAGTTCATGCTTGCGATTGGCATGTCCACAGTTCTGTTCGGATACCTCTATGGCGAATTTGCAGGCTTTGAATTCTTACCTCATATGGATGAAGTCTACACCACTGCAGCTGCATGTGCTGACCATCATGGCACATGGGATCATGGACACTGCTGGGTTGAGGGCCATGCTCCATCTTGGGTATCTTGGATGACAGCATTGTATCCTTCACAAGGCATGATTCATTACGAGTTGCATTCATACTTCGGTATTGTCCTTGCTTATCCATTCCACCGAGTCACCGCGAACCTCGAACACCTGATTCTACTCACCATCTACATGGGCGTCGCACACATCATGCTCGGACTCATCCTCGGATTCCGTGACATCGTCAAAGCCCATGGTTGGGTCGATGCCATGTTTGAGAAGGGTTCGTGGATGTTCCTTCTCGTTGGGGGCTTCTTGTTCAGTTATGCATTCCTCGTGAAGCCAGGACATACCGACCCTGAATATGTGGCACTACTCGATAATTTGTTCAACATCGGTCTCGGTTTGGTCGGCATTGGTGTTTTGATGGTCATGGTCTTACTCTATCACTATGAGAAGATGGGTGTCGTCGGTATTCCATTGGCCATCCTAGAATCTCTAGGTTTGTTGCCCAAGGTGGTCTCATACGTGCGTATTTTCGCAGTCGGGGTCGTCGGCGTCAAGATTGCCGCAACAGGCAACGAGATGCTATACGAAGGACTGGCTCACACTTTGAGTGACCTCTCGCACGCGGGCACGATAGATCTCATACTAATTCCCGTAATCTTGGTGGCTTGGTTGGGTGTCCAAATTTTCGCACTGGTACTCGGTGTGTTCAGCCCTAACATTCACACTGTTCGTCTCCACTTCGTCGAATGGATGATGCAATTCTACGAAGGTAGTGGCTTGCCATTCAAGCCGTTTGGATTCAAACCTGGCAGAGTGGAGATTGAATAATCAGACTATACTAATTAGAAAAACAAAAACAAAAAGGAGGTAAAAAAAATGAAGATGAATATGAAGAATGTGGTGCGACTGATGCTCGTACTTGGCATGGTCAGCATTATCGCTGGCGTTGCAAGTGCAGCTGAAGGAGATGAAATAGCAGAGAAAGATACGATGGCCAAGCTTGGTGCAGGAATTGCACTGGCCGGCTGTGGTGTCGGTACGGGCCTGGGACAAGGGCCAATTGGTGCAGCAGCAGTTGGAATGATTGCTGAAGATCCAAACCGGTTCGGCCACGCGCTGTTGTTTACAGTGTTGCCTGAGACGGTCGTTCTGTTCGGTTTCCTAGCAATGTTCTTGCTGTGAGCAAACCTACTGAAATGGACAAATGGAGCGTAAGGTATGTCTCTAAACACACTAGCAGATGAGATTGGCTCTTCAGCCAAAGACGCGGCCAAGAAGGTCAAGTCAGCGGCTAAGAAGGAGGCCAAAGCCATCCAGAAGGAGGCCCAAGGCCAGGTCGACGATTACCATGCAGATGTAATGGCACGAACCGACCGAAGTAGTCAGCAACTTTCGGTAGAAACCGTTGCTGCTGCACGACAGGCGAACCAACAACGCCTACTCGTCGCCCGTAGAGAAGAACTTGATACCACATGGAATCAAGTGATTGAAACGGTCAGTTCGGCCAAATTCAAGGGTCGCTCTGAGATGTTGAATGCGCTTGTCGGTGAAGCG
>JASLKT010000024.1:18230-22722 GCA_030747395.1 Candidatus Thalassarchaeaceae archaeon | reverse complement strand
TCAACACATCCAAGGTTTGTTAGATACGTGGGGAATCACTCAGGATGAATTTATTGAGGTCTTTGGTCAGGAAAATAGAACATTATTACTCGGACGAAGAAGGGGTGAATATAACAATCAAAGCATAATTGTAGAGAATTTCCCCCTTTCTATTCTCAATTTTGGAATTGGAGGACATTATGTGATTGAAAATTGGCTTGCATGGAGAGATAATCGAAGTATTAATCGTGATTTTACAGATGATGATTGGGAAGAGTTCCAATCTCTCGTGGTGAATATTTCGTGCCTAATGTTGCTATCTCCAAGTATCGATGAACATTTCACCAATTGTTGTAATGATGCTCTTGAATGGAATTTTGAATAGTTGCGTTCTAAACTATAATTTAATCAGATGATTAATTTGTATTGATTCATAAGATATGGTATTTCAGAAGTTAAACAGGACCCCAACAGGGTATGCGCAATGACTACCCTGTGCTCAATTGACCATCGGATCATCATTGGAATGACTGACATCATATCCTTCTGGAGCCGGCAACATCGATTTGCTTCGCTCGACCATATCACGGACATTGTCCTCAATCTTTCGAGCGTCCTCAAGCAATTCGTCTAGTGGAATCTCTCGGTCCAACAGTTCGCTCACCGCATCGGTTGCAAACGCCGCTGCACGCGCGTCAGGATACAGGGGGTTGCAATCAGCGAGAAGTGCGGTGATGTCCAAGCCTCGACGATCACCCTCTGACAACAAGTAACCAGCCACACCGGAGACGATGCCTTGCTGCATACGTGAGACTCCGGCTGCTGCCAATGCCTTGCGTCCCAATGGATGACTGGCCACACCCCAGAGGTCGCCCTCTTCCTTTTCGCCAATCTCGTTGGGCACAAGACCATCGATGATGATGAGACGATCAAAGCCGCCCTCGACAAACCACTTCAACACGGTCTCGGCAAATTTGACATCGTAAGCGGCGGGGAATTGAATCTCTGAAGTAAATACGCCCACATCCTCGCCCTGGTAGACGCGCACAGGGTGCTTGGGAATGGATTCCTGGACCAGAGCCATTGCGGGGAAGTTCTCATCGAGAACCGTGCCCATTTGTTCCAAATCCAAGGCGCGAATGATGTGGCTGGCGGCAATTACACCGACCATACCAGTGCTGGAGAATCCACAGATTGCTGTGCCGCCTAATTTGGAAGCATCTGCATCTCCATGCAGAACCAATGCGTAGCCATCACCCGTCATTGAATTCACCTTCTTCTGCTGTCTCAAGAACCCGTCGCTCATTCATCAAAGGCTTCCCAGTCCTCATCTTCAGGATACTTGTACCACCATTGGCCGACCTCGTCCTTCCACCATTCGACACCTTCCTCATCAACGTGGTAGTCTTCATCTTGGGTGTAATCCCATTCGGCTTCTTCTTCCTCGTATTCTTCTTCAAGAACCTCAGCAACAGGGGCTGGGCGTGCACCTGCGCGCCGATCGACCTTTCGGGATTTGGTCATGGAAATTGAACTGGCCTTGGTGGTCAATTCATCCAAACTGCGACCCGTGGGCATGTCATCCATGTCGGGTTGGGTTCGAATTCGCTTCTTCGGTTTGGGTTGCCATTCTTCGTCCTCAAACGTTTCAGCATCATCGTCTTCTTCTTCACTCATCGCCATGCGCAAGCCGACGAATCCTAAGAGACCCAAAACCACGGCTGCAACTGCGATGAGAAGCATCAGATTGCTTCCCTCTTCAGATTCTGCGGCACCACCTTGGGTGTCGTCATTATTGTTACCTGGATTGTCAATGGTTTGGTTACCCTGAACGAATCCGTATGGTAGCAATGTGTAATCGGAGACGCCGAGCCATCCGTTCGCAGTCAAATCGATGTCAATCCGAACGGTCCCATTCAGTGGTACAATTCCTTCTCCCCATGCACTGGGTGACAGGGTGAATGCCAGTGATTCACCTGAATCAATTGATTCCGAGCTGCTTGCAATATTGTCAACAAAGAGTGGCAGGGATTCATCGTAAGTGAAAACGATGTTCGCGAATACCATGACATCGTTGTTGTTCATTAAAGTGCAGTGCATCGAATTCGCAGCAAGGTTCGCCATTGCCAGAGTACTGTTTTCCAGAATATCCCAAGAAGAATCACAAGTGATCTGAACGAAAATCAACTGAGGCGTATCATAGGTGCAAGATGTGTCGTTGTATTGAGCCAACGCATCGAAGTTGTTGGCATTGGAATCTGTGCAACCAACTGATGGTGGAGGATAGAGATTGATTCTGAGAGTGGGCGGTGTCGTGGTGAGCCACCATGGTGTCACTGGTGTCACATCCAGCCAACCGCCAGTGGCATAGTTGACTGGAATCGTGAGGACGCCTGCTGGATCAAATTGTGCCGAGCCATTCTCACCGATGACCTCGGTTCCATTGCCGAGTTGCCAATCTGCATTGATGCCGTCGAGGAGAGGTTGTTCAGCAGCCGATGAGGCCGTCACGCTGGCGTGAGCTGTGCCTAGGCCCTCTGCATCGAGTTGAAGCGAAGGTGTGTTGGTTGACAGTGCCGCATCGACAGTGGCAACGATGTCAGCACTACTGCTTGCAGCCACAACTGTCTGACTGTCGGCTCCATAGGAGCCGCCAGCCCACGATGCGCTGACTTGACCGGCTCCGCCGTTGGCCTGCCATTGACTGACAAAGTCATTCCAATCACTCCAACCTTGACTGGCAACACCTGTCAATCCAGTCACCAAATTGGTCGACCATGATTCGCCATCAATGGTGACGGTCAGATTGACTGACTCATCGGAAAGGGGTGCACCTTCACTCGATAATTGCACATTGATAGAGAATGCTGAACCATCGTGAAGATGGGCACCAATGTGTGTGCCGTCATCATAGATACCATCACCTGTGACATCCAGTGTCAAGGTGCTTTGTCGAATCGTATCATTGGTTGAATACACAGGGCCAACGGTTGTGACATTCCACTCCGCATTGTCATCGCCATCAACAGTGACCGCTGCTGCCCAGTGATCTTCGCCATCGGTCAATCCAGAGGTTAGCATCGAAGTTGTGGGGTCCTCACTACTGATATTGGCGTAAGGGGTCAAGCCCGATGCATTGGTGAAATCATTGGTTTCTAGGAAGAGCAATGTGTAGGCCAAATCAGTCGATGGTGACGGGATGAATGAGAGATTCAACACGCCGCCGTTGTCATTGGGTACATCTGCTAAACTGACGACTGCGGGGTCAGGTGGCGTGGTATCGTATACTGGAGGGACATCTGGGACATTGACGGTGATGATGTTGGATAAATTGGAAACAATACCATACTGATGAACAGAGCGAACTGCATAATCCCACTCTTGGTTGGTTACACCATCCATGTCTTGATGGCCGTTGATAATGGTCTCAACAAGAGGTTGATTGATTGAAATCTGTGAATTGGTTGGGGCGCGGAACAATTGGTAGGTGATGAAGTCTGATTGACTCGTCGTGTTCGACCACATCACACTGACCTGGCTGTGATTGTAACTGTAAATCCAAAGATTGGGTGCATCTGGCACCTGAATGTTGGATGCGCCTGCAGTCCAACCAATGCTCAGTGAATCTAGAGTGACAGTGCCATTTTGTGTGCAGGTGATATTAATCGGGATGTCCAAGGAGCCCGTGCCCAGTTCCATGAAAGTGTTCAGAACATTGGAAAGGTTGCCATTTGTGGGATTTGTTTCGACCACAAAGGTGGCTGCGTAGGACATGTTCAGGGCGGATTGTGTGATGGTTCCAGCACCCATGCTGCGAGCGACTGGATTCATTGTGCCCCATGGTGTATCGTAGTAATCATAATTGGTCACAGCACTGTTCAATTCAGTGACGACATTTGTGATTAACAAGCCTTGATCTGATTGACTCAATGGACCCGATGCACTAGCATAACCAGACATTGCCAACTCCATTGTGCCGTCTCCTTCTAGATCCCAATCCAATGTGTGCCATGCCCCTATGAACAAACCAGCAGTAGCTTCGCCAGCCGCAACAATTTGTTCATCCAAACCATCTCCATCCAAATCGACGAACACGATGTCCCGAGGTGATGTATGAGGATTGAAAGTAGTCGAAGTAGAGTTGATTGATCCATCCGCATCGAAGGAATTCATCTCCAGTGAACCGGTTTGGGTGCCATCGGAACCATCGGGTGAGCCCTCAAATGCCCTGAACACATCGACTGTGCCATCACCATCATGATCACCAATTGAGTAATTTGACAAACCAACCATGTTGGAATTTACCGTGTTCCACGCGGTGCCATTCCATGTGGCTGTGCATGCAGCCGAACTGGTCGGACCCATGATGTCCTGATACCCATCTGCATTCCAATCCATAATCGCGAAAGGTCCACTGGAGCACTCAAAGTCCTGCATCGATGCAAACCAACTGTTGCTGGAAAAATTCCACAGTGTATTGTAAGATGTCATCATGTCAGTTTCGCCGACAACA
>JASLKT010000024.1:0-18220 GCA_030747395.1 Candidatus Thalassarchaeaceae archaeon | reverse complement strand
TTTTCAAGTCCTGGAATCTGATTACCCGAAGTTACTGTTGCGGTGATTGCAGAGGTGTATACACCACCACTGAAAGAACGCATTCCGAGGGTTCCGTCCGCATCAATCGATACGAGGTCGTCTTGGCCGTCACCATCCATATCTGCTAGAAGTGCATCCATGAATTTCTCGTTCATTGTCACATTCGTTGAGTAAGACCAACCATTGCCCGAAAGGTGCTGACAAAGCATGTCTTCATCTTCAGCAACAGCAAGAATATCGGTTCTGCTATCATTGTCCGAATCTCCAAGAATCAATCGATCCGCATCAAAGCAAGTTGGAATCCAACTCGTGACAATGGACGAACCGCTCCACTTTAGCCAACCGATATGGGGTCCAATTGTACCATTGCTACCCATGTGGTCAGGAACCAGATAGATGGGGTCTTCCAATCCATCTCCATCCATGTCGCCAACGGCCAAATCGGTCACCGCTCCAATTCCACTGAACTGGGCTCCAAGGTCAGGTGTGAGGCCCACTGTGATGTCAGACGAGGCCATCATGGCTGACTTCGGCAATCGCCAAGCACCAGTATGCAACCACGATTGATTTCCATTCGCTGAAGTTGATGTTGAAGTTGTACCACCGATGAATTCGTTTTGTTCACCCACTTGGCCATCTCCATTTCCACCTAGATGCCATTCAAATTGGCCGTCACTGTCGACATCGAGGGTGAGTGAACCGGGAGACATATCCGCTGAATCATAATTCAAATGGAAGCTGGAACTATCGATTGTGGTATTTCTTTCAACGCTCAAATTCACAGTTGAGGTTGCCTGATTGTTCGTGGTGACCTCCACACTGGAACTTCCATCAGCAAATGTTTCAATCGTTCCAGATGCAGGATCTGCTGATGCGATTGGGAAGGATGAAAACGTGCTCAAAACCATCAATAATGCGAGGATGAACGAGCGCGAAGCGCTCGCCTGCGCGGGGGTGCGCGTGAGGGCCATCGGCACTGCGGACAATATCAGGGGGTTATGTCGCCTTCGGCGTGGCGGTCGAAAAAATCTCAATATTCAATACAACTATTGTAGCGCCAAATGCTTTGAATTTCGGTGAAAATTCAAGATGGGGTCTGAGATTCATAAAGTTACCATCGTAACGATTAAAATAACCCGTCGATTGGTTGGGATTGGTCAGGTGACGGCTTGGTGAAGAGTTCGGAAGGAGTCGGAAACAACCGCATCATGATTCGCGTTGGCGATGTCGAAATTGATATTTCAGGATCACAAAAAGAGGTGGATGCACAGATGATGAATCTCCGCGAAGGTGAAGACTGGTCGACCGCAATTGCCAGAGTTCGAAGTGTGCGTGAAACTGCCATCGCTGCAGCCATTGAAGCGGCCAAGAAAAACAACCTCCCCGAGCGAGGTTCTGCATTCAAATCATTGATTGAGAACAGTTCCTTGACCAAGAAGCCGGATCAAGTTCTAGCAGCAATCCATTATTTGCGCGATGTCGAAGGGATTGATGACTCCCCTCCCCGCGTATTGAAGAAACTCTTCGATGACAGTGGGTTGGCATCACCTGACAATCTCTCCTTGTATCTAAACAGACTAATCGAGCGTGGATTCATCTCATGCCCACCGAGTGCAAAAGAAAAGAATCGGTATGCAGTGCTCACACCAGAAGGTCGAGCGCACTTGGATCGGCGCTCAAGCTCCTGAGGAATTACGATGGCTGAAATCGGTCCCGATGCGGACCTTTCATTCCAGTCCTTTGTCGGTCGGGATTTGCGAGGTGTCGACCTTTCCGGCGCCAATCTTCGTAGAGCCATTCTCGATGGAGCGGACCTTGAGGGTGCGAATCTTTCGGGCGCCAACCTGCAGAATGCATCGATGATTGGAACCAATGCCATGAAGGCCGCATTCGACAATGCCGATTTGCGTAATGTTACGGCCAAAAAAGCACGATTCGGATTGGCCAATTTCCAAAATGCACAGATGGATGGGGCAGATCTCCGAGGGATTCGTGGGCGTTATGCTGTGTGGCGTGGTGCAAATTGGTGGGATGCTCGAATGAACGATGACCTACGTGCTGCATTGACCAAGAAATGGCCACGTGAGAATTGATTATTCCTCTTCGCTTGCACTCGTAATTGACAAAATCGTGGAAGGGGAAGTGAGGGCTGCTCGGCCCGATGCAAACAACATCGGCATTACAGCCAAGGTCATACAAAATAGGCCACAGCAGGCATAGATGTAGTACATTGTCACCAATGTCATCGATGCTATTTCTGGTAAATGCATCGCTGCATCTTCACTAGCTGAACTGCCCCACAAATTGGTAATGGTTAGAATCAAGGCCCCAAGTAATCCACTATGGATTCCTCGACGATCGCCTCTGAATAACAGGATCCCGCCACCCAATAGGCATAGAGCTGAAGTTGCAAATAGCAAACCACTCCATTTACCATATGTTGAATTGGAGAATTGTTCATCGTATTGGTGCAAATCCTCTTGTGTAACATCGGCTTGGTTATCGGTAAATTGTTCAGCAAGTTGTGCTTCGTCTGCTTCTGAAAACAGTTCATCAGACACAAACGAACTATATGCAGCGTAACCAACCATCATGGCACCGATTAGCAAAATGATAGCTGTCACCGTAGGGATGCTTTGATTGGCCCTAACTGGAATTTCAGGCATGACGAGTTCTTCCTCGACATCCATCATGACAGAACCGATTTCATCTGACATGATTTCACCTAGCCTTCGACACTCCTTAATCCTCGGTGCATTTTCTCAATGCATCCGCAATCTCATCGGGCACTTCCATTTTCTCGAAAGTTTTCATATTCACACAAACTGTGACCACACGCGCATCCCAACAGAGAGCTTCTTCCTGATTGTAGAACAAGTAACGCCACACAATCGAAGAGTTGCCGACGGATTCAATCCATAATTTGCACACAACATCATCTCCATATCGAAGAGGGGCCAAATGATCCGCTGAAGTGTGTACTGCGGGGAAACCGAGATGCATTTCTTGCGTAATCACTGGATAGGATATACCACAAATCTTCTCCCATGATTCCTCAAAGAAGCGGTGAGCCAGATCGAAGTATTCGGGATAGAATACAACCTGTGCAAGGTCAATCATCGGGAAGTCGACTCGGCGACGAAGAATGACGGCCATGTCACTGGCTCACGCTCCCCTACGATGAAGATGGCGGACCCACCGCGATTCGAACACGGGTTTGAGGCTCCGCAAGCCCCAGTGATATCCAGGCTACACTATGGGTCCAGCGAGCGGGCCACCGGACACACTGTCTTAATCCGAACGGTTCAAGCACTGTTGGTGTAAATCCGCTTACCAGTCATGGAATCCTGCTTCCAAACCAGCTCTTTGCAGTATCTTGGAATGAAAAAACCAATTTTTCTAGGCGTTAAGCCATGATTCTTCATTTTCAAATCAATGGACAACCACGCGACGATCTGCGAGGCTGTACAACCAGGATTGATGTTGACGAAACTGAGGATCTCCTCTTTCAGGCGGCGAAGCCTGGCTTCCTTCTGGGTTCCTTTTGCCATACTATCTATTTGTCCGCGGAGGTATATGAGGGATGATAGGGGGCCCCCCGGGGAGCCCATGCAATAATCGCTTACTGCAATGGCAGCATGACTTTCCATCGTGGTTCAGCTAATTTCTTGGCCTTGGGACCAGACCGAGGGTTTGGCGTCTTGTCTTTCAACGTGCCATGCATTCCATGTACACTGAATTTGATTCGTGCTTCAACCACACGATCACGCTCTGCCATTTGCAGTGTTTCATCATCCAAATCAATGGTAGCAAGAATCTCGGCATCACTCTCGTCGCGCATCTCTAGACTATTGCCCGATAGAGTCGCTCTAGGTGAGAAATTGTGGTCGTCTGGATCGTTCATCCAGACATCCAAATCAACAACGACCTTGCCTCGACTCGAGACCTTCTTGATGTCGATTGAAGTTACCATCAGACTCTTCGAAAGGGCCCGGGTTCAAATCGCTTCCCATAGACCGGGGCTCGATTATACGCCGACTTCATTGATTCGTGGAACGAG
This sequence comes from Candidatus Thalassarchaeaceae archaeon, assembly GCA_030747395.1. Classification (GTDB taxonomy): domain Archaea; phylum Thermoplasmatota; class Poseidoniia; order Poseidoniales; family Thalassarchaeaceae; genus MGIIb-P. The sequence continues at coordinate 14,139 of JASLKT010000024.1, read as the reverse complement.
GAATGTGATCTCAACAACCAACTCCCATTCGTTCCCTCCATCGGGGTCAACTTCGTCAATGGGGAAATCTGGGTCTGCTTCCTCAGCCTCAATAATCCACATCCAATCACCTTCGCCAAAGCCGGCACCAGATTGAGCATTGAGCATCTCGAGTAATTCTTCCAAAGAATCCGCCGAGAAATTGTAAGTGTTTTCAGCTGTTGGATTAAGATTGAGGTACTCCATTGATGCAGATGCATTTTGGGTGATATTGGATTGTTCCGTTCGAACCGTATTGCTCCAATCATCACGAGGTACGTCGACCGTGAGTGAGAAATTATCCTGTGGAAGCATCACTGGAATGATGTCCATTGCTAAAGTCAATGTAGCATTGAACGACATGATACGACCTTCTTCACCAGGGGTATGTGTGATTGTGTGGATTTGACTTTGCTCCAGATAACCATCCCAATCATAGGTGACTGTTCTCTCTTCCCAAATGACTTGGTAAGTGCGTGGTAGAACCGAAAGATTCCACACCCGTGTCGCGCTTGCATCAGATTCGTCGGAAATGGTCACTGAACCAGTATAATTACCACTTTCATAGGGTGTGAATCGGTGAATCTCACCCATTGCATCATTGTCGTTGGTCGCATCACCATCATTGTCACTGTCCACATCCCAATCAAGATCCCAAACGGTGGTCAGTTCACCGTTCTCTGGATCGGAAGACCCGGATGCATCGAGTGTGACAACATCTCCAGTTCGGATTGCTGTGGGCATTGAAAGAGAGATTTGAGGGAATCCGTTGACCACGAGGCGTGTTGTATCGGTATCATCACCGCCAAGATCATTGACGACTGTTACACTAATCTCGTAAATTCCGGCTTCAATAAATGTATGACTCGTATAGCCTTGAACAGTTTCAGAACGCTGTCCGTCGCCGAAATTCCATTGATATTCTGTGATGACTGTGCTTTCCGGAGATGTTGATGCTCGCGCATCGAAATTTACAGACTCTCCTGCATTGATGCTGATTCGATCAGACTCGACTCTTGCATTGGGTTCAGGCGGCCCACCGAGACCCGTACATCCGGCCAACATGGGGAATACCATCGTCACGATGAGAAGCAACGCAATTTGGCGCCGCGAAGCCATCGATTGTAACCACGCCATGGACATATCCCGCCGACCCTGCATTCTCCTTTAGAAGAGTGACGACTCTTTGTCCTTTCAATTCCCCATTGTTCTGGACTTCTACGAAGTCCGATGGCGAATGAGAGGGTTCAAGCGACGTCGTGATTCCACGAGGTGTATGGCAACGGATCCTCTGGCTGGATACCGTGTACTCGGATTTGATCTTGAGACCACAGGATTCAGCCCGAAAAAACACCGTATTGTCCAATACGCACTGGTGGGAAATGATGCAGATGGAACACCAATCCATATTGAAGAATTGATTAATCCTCAGATGCGGATCCCTCCAGAAACGACCAATGTCCACGGAATCACAAATGAAGATGTTCGTGGAGCTCCTGAATTCAAGGATTGTATATCGCGTATTTGCGAAGCAATGGAAGGAGCAGTCATTGTGGGACATAACGTAGAGAAATTCGATTGGCCTTTTTTGCGAAATGAGTGCCTACGAGCAGGCCAGCCTATGCCTGAACCGTTGGTGATTTTGGATACACTAAGAATTGCCCGAAAACTCAAGATTCCTCCACGTCACAAATTGGGAAGCCTCTGTGAACGGTTTGGAATATCATTGGTAAATGCGCACACTGCAGGAGCGGACGCAGATGCGACACGGCTGCTATTGTGGAAAATGATGTCAGCACACCCACAACACTTCCGTCGGGCTGTTGAAGACATTCCTGATTGGGCCAACAGTTCAACGAAGAGTGACAAAGAATCCGATCGACTCGGCCCGAATCTTGAGGATTTAGAACCAGTTTCAGGAAGTCACGGATGGTTGCGTATTTCCGACTCGGGAATTGTCATTGCCAGAGGGAGGAATCGAGGACGAACCCTTGCCGAAATGGAACAATTGGATGTGGGTTATCTCAACTGGTTATCTTCATCAGCGGGTCCGCTTGAAGTCGTGGCCATCGATGCACTGTACGCCGAACGAAGTTAATCGTTCAAGATCGCTTGATCGTGGTTTCAATCGAGTATGGAATGATTCCAATCATGACGAATAATGAACCAGCAGAACCAAGGATGTAGAGGAGGATTCCGGCAGAAATATTGTCTGCGTCAAATGTAGGGGTGGACAAATCTGGCATGCCCCCTGCAAGCATGTAAAGGCCCAGAATTTGGATAATCCACATCACCAGGAATGTCAGAATGACTTCTGAGAACACTCGACTGGATAGGCGAAGGGAACCCGACCATCCGAGAAGGGGGATGTCAGGGCCATCTTTCGCAATCTGTCGTTCGCGCAATGATTGGTTTACTGCTGATACTACAACTTGGATGAATGCGATTGCGGTGAGGCAAATCGCCAAGAATACCATCACAATATTCAGCAGAGCACCTGTTGAATCGCCCATGCTATCCAACAGACTACTCCCCCCCCAAACCAAAATGGCTGAAACCAAAATCAGCGGGAGAGCAACCATGAATGATTGTACGCCAAGTAGAATCGTTTGATATCCGTTGATTAGTGTCTTGAAGGAAAACTCAGTTTCAGTTTCATCCCAATAATCTTCGATGCTGTCCCGTTTTTCTGTAGACTTGCCGTGATATTGTTTCTCAAAGTAGCGCTCCAATTGTTCTCCTTCAACTTGATCTGTGCTACTCATTTTAGGTCGTTTGACTGCAAATCCACCGAAACCACCCTCTCCAGTTTGAGATTCGTCAACAACGTCGTCGTACCACTCGGCTGCTTCATCTTGAGGAGCTTGTGAAGGGGGTGCACGCTCGCGTTTTGAGTCGGGAGGACCGCGGCGACGCTTGCCCGAACCTCCGCCCTCCATACCCTTCCAAGAAGGGTTCGGGCTCTTCAATGCCACGATGATTTAGAGCGCTATTCTCGCTTCCGTCCCTCAAGCATTGGTGCCCAAGGTAAGACATCGCACCAATCTCCAAGTTTCCACGTTTCGCCATCTAGGCGGACCCCGCCAAGAAAAACGGGCCCCTTATGACCTTCTTCAACCAACGATTGGAGGCGTGTTAAAGCCTGGCCGGCAAATACAGCGCCCGCACGTTGACCGGTGGGTGCCAATTCCCCGGATTCATTGATTGGAGCCATGCGTTCAACAAGACAGATGCCATTTCCAACTTCGACTTTCTCAAGAATGGCAACCATGTCTCTAAAAATTCCAGTCGGTTTCATCTCCCCTTGCGCTTGTGCCCAAATCCATGCAGGGCACCATGCCTTCCATTCACAGAAATTGCATGCATCTTCAGCGGGATTGGCCTCCATGGGTGTATCTGTAATCTTGCTTGCTTCCCATGCCTCAAAGGCCTCGGGTAAAACACTGGGACCTTCTGCCTCGAATACAACGGAACCGTTGGAATACCAACCCTCAGCTCGCACAGGTGGATGGTCGGGATTGTTTTCACACAATATGTCTCGATAGAATCTGAGTTGACGACTCACAGTATCATACAACTCACCATCTGGAGGCTTTCCAGTTTTCAAATCTGCAACAATCCAACCAACAATATTGCCCTCTTCGTCATAATCTGAAACCAATAAATCCAATCGACCCATCAATCGGCCACAAGATGTTCGCAGTGTTCCTTCAGCAGCGAGAACCATTTCTTGGATGGTTCGCCAAGTATCAATCGATACCTCGGACAGGGTTACTTTGCCGGTACGTGCTTTTGCGAAGAGAATGTTCAGAGAGCCAATCAACAACTTGCGCGCACGAGGGTATTCTTCTTGTTTCCAACGTGGATGGCGGGGGGTTTTGAGAAAGATTTCTTTCTCTTGTTCCCACTGTTTCTCTAGGATTGCGTTCGCAGTTGGTGCCAGCCAACCGACTTCGTCGCCATCGCGGTCACCCAAATCGATATTGCAGAGATCTTCAACACTATTGTGGACAGCGGTTCCAATGGCGCTGGCCATGCCCGCCTTGCGAGGTAAACGTTGTCTAGAGAGCCAAAACTTACGAGGGCAAGATGCGAAATTGTTCCACGAAGATGGAGAGAGTTGATGCCCTCTTTGATCGTATGACCATTGTTTCATCGCCATGATTGAGCACCCCGGAACGGCTCCGCGCTACTGCTCTGCTCAGCCCAAGCATTAACACCACCGATGGCCGGGCGTGGTTCATGGGAGAGTTGCCACGGGTCAAAGTCTCGGATGGAGCGGTAACAGAAGGGGCGTTGGTCATTTCTTGCTTTCCAGGCGTCAGTCACGTGAGTAGTATTGTTGCGCATTACCTCATCGAGAGACTTGAACTCAAGTTTGTCGGTGGTATTGCTGATTCACGCTTGCCACCAGTTGCACTCATCCACGAAGGGAAACCAATGCCTCCGGTACGAATGTATGCCGGAAAACCCGTGTGTAACATGGAACAATGTGACAGTGTAGTTGTGCTCGTATCCGAAGCACCAATTCCGCCCAAACTGATGCTGCCTCTATCCGAAGCGCTCCTGAGTTACAGCCATGAAAAGGAGTTCCAAGCAGGTGTCCTGATCGATTCGTTTAGTCACCAACAAGAGAGTGGACATGAAGTGATGGATTCAGATGATACTGATGAAACACTGCTTGGAATCGGAGCAACTGACTGGGCCTTAGAGCAACTCACTGGAATGGGAATCCCTCTACTCGAATCTGGAATGATTGCGGGAATGAGTGGTGTCTTGCTTGGTGAAGGACGGCGACGTAAACTGAACATGATGTGTATCATGGCAGAAGCAATCGGTGGTATTCCTGACGCTCGTGCTGCAGCCCGTGTCATTGAGAAGTTGAACAAATTACTTCCAGCCATGGAACTGGATACGGAGCCTTTGCTGGAAGAAGCGGAACGAATTGAAGCTCAAATCAAGGTCATGATGGAAAATCAACTCGGTTCATCGGGTGATGACGACCCCGATGACGGTCCCAACGCCATGCTCTATGGTTGAAGCATCGCTTCCCATTCAGACTCGTTGAGAACTTTCACACCTAGTCGGGTTGCTTTCTCCAGTTTGGAGCCGGCATTTTCACCTGCAATCAAGAAATCCAATTTTCCTGAAACTGTTGAGACTACCTTGCCACCGGCTGCTTTGGTTTGCAATGCGATTTCTTTGCGAGGACGCGTGAGGGTGCCAGTAATGCAGAATGAATACCCAACTAGAGGGCCCGATGGGGCTTCGGTTTTGGCGACTTCTGTGATGGTCAGGATTTGATTGAAATCTTCCAGCATTTGGTAGCGATCTGCAATACCCCCTATCAATGAATATGCGACAGTTTCGCCGACACCTTCGATTGCAACCAATCGCTCAAGATCATCCTCACCCAAACCAATGAGGGAATCCATTGTGCAGATTTCTCCCGCAAATGCAGTGGCCAACTCAGGTCCGATACCAGGAAGGCCGAGTGCTGACAGGAATGTGTCCAGCGTCATTTCTCGAGTCCCATCTAACTGATTCATGACATTGGTAGCTGATTTCTCTGCCATGCGCTCCAATCCCTGTATCTGTTCTGAGGTCAATCGATAGAGGTCAGGGATTGTTTTGATGAGGTTCGCATCACACAATTGATCGACGAGTTTCTCCCCAATTCCATCCATTTCAAGTGCGCGACACCAATACAGAATCGAACGAGCCAATCGGGCCGGACACGAAAGATTTGAACATCGCAAGAACGCACCATCTAGGGATAATTCTGTAGTGCATTCGGGACATTCAGTGGGAATCTGTGGTGAGGCTGAATTGGGCAACTCTCCTGCAAATTGTTCCCCATCGGCATGGAATCGACCTTCAAGGTCACTGGCTTGAGCGGGACCCATTGTTTCGATGATTTTTGGAATCACATCTCCTCTGCGAACAACGCGGACCTTGTCACCGATCGATACTCCCAATCTCTTTACTTCACCAACATTGTGTAAGGTGGTGTTCTCAACGGTGACGCCACTCACAACAACTGGGGCAACCCTTGCCACAGGGGTGACTGCACCGGTACGGCCGGTTTGCCAATCGATGTCGAGTAGAACAGTGGTCGCTTCTTCTGGAGGGAATTTCCACGCCAATGCCCAGCGAGGGTGATGGGCTGTCTGCCCTAGCAATTCTCGCTTAGCCAAATTGTCAAGTTTGAATACCACGCCGTCAATTTCCCAAGATGCTTTATCTCGTTCTTGCGTCCATCGCTTGGTTTCATCCAGCAATGCCTGGGTTGTGTCATCATCCTCTAAACCCTCGATAACGACTTCTTCCGCCGGCGTAATCCCAACTTCTCGTAACCAAGCAATCGATTCACTGTCATTCTCAAATTGCAATGCTTCGGGACTATCCGGATGTTTGTCCTCATTGGGTACAAAACGAACATCATAGGCATGGAATGCGAGATCGGACGCGTCTCCTTTACCGGATTCAATGTTCTTCTGTCGAAGGCTTCCTGCAGCTAAGTTTCGTGGATTCGGGGCAATACTTGCATATTTTTCACGGAACACATCGAGATGCATGACGACCTCGCCACGAACATGGCAATCACCTTCCCATGACAATCGATCAGGGATATTTGGAATTCGCAGAGCATTGGACGTGACGTCTTCTCCACGCTCGCCACTACCGCGTGTTGCGGCACGAACCAACCTTCCTCGTCTGTATTCCAAACTCAATGCACTGCCATCGAGTTTTGGCTGAGCAACAAAGCGGCGACCGTGGGCTGTCGTCTCTGCGACAAAATGGGCAACCTCATCATCATCGGTTGCCTTGTCCAAACTGCGCATTGGAAAGCGATGCTCAACCTTGACAGAACCAGGTGGGATGGGGGCTCCGACGCGACGAAGTTGAGGGTGTTCTGAATCCAATGATTTGAGTTCGTCCCACAGTGCATCGAATTCAGTATCGCTAATCTCTGGGGTCGCCTCATTGTAGTAGAGATGTGAATGGTGAGCGATTTGCTCCGCTAGGGCAGCGATTCGCGCCGACGTGGCGTCGTCGTGTCCAAATTCTATCCAGCCCACGTCCCCATAGGGGACGTGGATGGTTATCAATGATTGGATGAGTTCAGTTCTTGTTTCGAATGTAGTGCTCAAATGGATTGTGATCAAAAGCCTTTTTGACAGCATCCAGCCTTGCTCGAAGGACTCTATTTTGTTGCTTCAAATTGATTATTTCCAAGCTCTGGTTTTGGGTATGTTTGTCAAAATATTCGATCAATGCCACTCGAACAAGTTCGGAAATTGGAAGTTCATTACTTTGCAAAACTCGATTTGCTAAGCCCTTGGGGATTCGAATGGTGAATTTACGAGTATCATTGCACATCTGACATATGTAGCGTATGTTTTCCGGAACATCACCCCCACCCATATTCAGTGGCATGATGTGGTCAGGTCGCATTATGCTGGTTTTATCCACTTGCTGGCAAATTCCACAACTTGCACCATGCGCAATTCTTCGCTCCTGTAGTATGTCATCTGGTAGCCGTGTGAATGGGCTTCTTCGATTCGCCATAATTTCACGAGGAGGTGGTGGTATTTCTTTTTGCCTCCTAATGCAATACGCCATCCTAATAGAAAAGAATATAACATGGACCTCTATCAGAGGGATGCTTAGTGCAGTCTGGTACCCTCGTGTACGGGATGAAGGTTGGAGGCGGTTTCGGTTGCCTGAGAAGACATACGACACACCGGCACGCCTCGAAGGGGACGCGGAAGCGGTTGCTCCCCTTGGACCATCCCAAACTACCGTTCGCAACCCAACTTGGGCCCTGGTCCTTTCTACACAGGGGCGTGTTCGAACTCTACTCTTGCCCGGATGGGCTATTCCCGAGAAGGGCGCGGCTCGTAACGTGGAAAATATACGAGGTGAAAAGATATGAGCAAAAAAAGAACAGGTTCGCATGCGTGTGGAAATTGTGGTAATTATGGACACAATTCGACAACCTGCCCACAGGGTCAGCGTTGTTCGAATTGTGGACAATTGGGTCACAATTCTCGCACTTGCGACGAATGAAAATTGAGGGGAGTGTACCCCTTCCCGCAACAATCGGTTGATTGTTGAGGCGGCCGTTAGGGCCGTCCGGCGTTAAAAATGAGATATATCCCCTGTGGCGCCTCTCACCAATATGGGTCCCGGTGGTGTGTCTGGTTTGGCCGGGGCTCTAATATTGGATTTTATTTATTCTTCTTCATCGAGCAATTCTGTGAGTGTATTCCATTCTCCAACCATGATGGCATCAATTCTGAGAGCTGCGGCAGCGAGATCTTCTTCGGAACCACCGAGTGGCAATGGTGCCAATCTCCACCAACCTTTGCGTTGCAAAGTGATGCTTGAACCACCAGAATATCCAGTCCACCAAAGGCGGTTCCAATCCACCGAAAAGCCGTCAACCCACAGGGCATCTTTGGTGATTGCGTAGCGCTTTGGAAGAACCAGCCAGCATCCATGTATGCCGAGCAATACATCGAAAATAAGGACCCAGTGTGTGGCGGTTCCACTTCTTTCAGCAAGGAACCAAGGTGCGGCAATCATGACAATGATGGCACCCAACATCGTGATGTTACGAACCAATTCTTGACTCATCTGACTTTGCCATGCCATGCCCCCTGTGGAGAACTGTCCAAAATTCGGAATATCTTGTTGTGACCGCATCAATTTCCAGCCATCAAACACCACAATGGAAGCCGTCAGTGCGATGACAATCATTGCGATTTGATCCGTTTGCAATGTTTCACCTCAATCTTCACGTCGAAGGTCTGCGTTGAATCGAAGATATGCGAATGTTGAGAATACGATAATCAGTCCAAGTGTTAGGACCACTGAAGGGCTACAAAGAGTAGCGATCAATGACTTTTCTTCGGAAGGGGATGTGTACAAACCAACTCCTGGGTCAAGTGGGTCGATATCCTCTGAATCAGGGACGCCATCACCATCATCATCGTCATCTTCAATCAGTTCGGTTTGGCAATCGCTTCGAATGGAATTGGGCATACCATCAGCATCTGTATCATGGTGCGCACAGGCATCATCAGGGAAGGCATCAACGTCATCTCTGAAATCGTCATTGTCATCATCCACATCGAATACATCGGGTCCACAGAATCTGTTGTTCGCGGCATCCCACCAAGCGTTTCCGCCAGTCGATGGGCAAGTATCGATGTAATCTGAATCGGCATCCGCTGGATTCACTGTGACAGAGACCGTATCAGAGCCTTCCGCGCCATGAATATCGATTGCGGTTGCCCGAAGAGTCCACTCTCCTTGTATGGTATCAATCGTCGCCCCCGAAGATGTTTCACCAACCAGAATCGTGTCATCTCCACTCTCAAACACCCAAAACCATTCAACAATATCATCGCCATTTGGATCTGTTGCTGTTGCCGAATAAGCCAGAGATTGTCCAGCATTTACAACCAAGGTTTCTGGGCCATCAATACTGACAACTGGTGGGGAATTTGGACTCATTTCAATTGTGAATATTCGCTGTCCTGTCGTATCGAGTTGCAGTTGTCCTGAAGCGGGGAGATAGCCCTCTGAATTGGCCGTCCATTGGCCATACCAAACATCGATGATCCCAGATTCAGTATAGGCTTGGTGAATGAGAACAATGTGTGAGGGATTGACCCATTCGAATTGTTGCTCACCCAATGTGAAATCAAATTCTGGAATGGTCATTGAAATTGTTGCGTTCACTGTGGATGATACCTCCCATGTATGTGCGATGAATAAGGTCGCATCACCTGTGATGTTCACTTCCACATCTTCGTGATCGATTACATTCGCAGACCACAGTTTATCCAATCCAATCATTTGGATAGTGCCGTCCAATTCACCTCCTTGTAAAGTGAAAGGGAGTGTGTTAGAATCGATTGCGACCGAAGCGTGAAGGTGTGAATTGTAGACGGTGACACCCACGCCATCCGCCTCTTCAAGGCCACCTTCGAAGCGGAGAGCAGTGTCATATCCATCAATGTCACAATCTTCGATGATGGTTCCCGCAGAAGGTGTTCCATGTACTGTAATTCCGACACCCGTGCCAGTCCCCATCAAATCGACACGAAGCAAACGCATGTCACTCTCTTCAATCAAAATCCCAGGAGAGCCGGTGAGAGTTGAATCACTGAGCAAGAAATCATCTGCCTGCTCAATATGCAAGGCAGATTCCCCACTTCCAGTAGTGAGGGACATGTCAGATACGCTGAGAGATTCATCGACCATCTGCAAGAACAGAGTCGGACCATCTCCATCGTAGGCATCTGTATTCCATCCAGATAGGGTGCCAGAACCTTGCTGAATCCAAGCTCCATTTGAACTCCCAGATCCAATAATTGCACCTTCTACCCATAGGGATGCATCGGTGGCCCACATTGCGTACATACCACAATTTTCAATCAATGTCCCATGAATATTCAGCGTCCCAGTGGCACGAACACAGATATCTGTTTGAGAGATTGAGCCGTCGATGATTGCGAGCGTTCCTGAGCCGCTGACACTCACAGGGGCATCGGAAATGGTCATCGATGCAAGTGATGCCTCTCCGTTATCTCCGATTGAAATTGGGCCACCTGAATACAAAGTGGAAATCATCTGAATCCGCCCCCCATCTTCAGTGGATATTCCTTCGGAAGCAGTTCCACCAATCCATGCATCATTGGATAATAGAAGGCCTTCTACTGTTATGCCTGCATCGGGTGCAAGAGACAATTCGACATCAGGCATGATTTCTAGTGATGAATCTGAAGAGATAATCATATCATCACCCAAATGCCAAGGGGAGAAGATTGCTTCAAGTCTGATTGAATCGGATGTTGAACCAACGGGAACGGTTGAAATCATCACTTCAATCTCAGCGTTACTCGTTGGAACCCATGATTGATATCGATTGACATTGGCATGTTGAATGACGATGGTTAGTTGGTTTCCATTGTTTGTTTCACCGTCTTCATCGACAACTCGCCAGGTGTACCAAGTACTGACTTCACCGTTGGAATCAGTTTGTTGAACTGCACCGCCGATGGAAACATTTGCGCCTTCAACTGCATTACCAGCATCGATGACTGTAACCTTGAGATGACTGCGTTCTGTAAGCATGGCATCGGTTTCTACTGTCAAGGCGCCCGAGGCATGACCACCATCCAGAATCAGTTCGCAATCCTGATTCAATTCAAGTGGACCAGTGAGTGATGTTTGAACCCAAGTCCAAGGATCATAACAAGTGAATGTCAATGAGGATGAGACTGTCAATCCCTGACCTTCGCCTTTGAGTGGGACACCCGCAGTGAGAGCACCAACACCGCCTTGCAGTGACCCATTATCACCTCTGAGTTGGCCATTTGGTTGAATTGTGAGAGTAGATGTTTCAGGCATTGTGAGGGTCGAATCAATCAGCATCAATGAGGCTGTGCTCTCAATGGTTAAGTTTCCATCCAATGTGAAGTCGCCATGAACCAATCGTGCATCGACTCCAGCAGGAATGGTCCAATCTCCTGTGCCGGGTACGATGGCAATCTGAATCTCTCCACCGGGGGGGGTCAACGTTGCACTCGAACCCATTCCACTGGCAGGATCTTCTGCTTCAACAGGGGTACCGCTGGCCAACAGAGGGAGGGTGACATCTCCTGATGGGTTGGTAATCTCATCAAATCCATGCGCGTACACGATGGCTCCGTCAATCGCTGCACCGACCAAATCAGTGACTGAAACGGTGGATTCTGTGAATTGCTCTTCAACGCTCACAGCAAAGTTTGGCGTGCCTGCAGACCCCCATAGGAGCGTTCCATCGCCGAATCCATCGTAGGCACCCGATGATGTGCTCCCTGGCATGTCACGAATAATTGCACTCGCATCATTGGTCAACTGGATTCCATACGATCTGTGGGCCATATCGACATTCCACTCCGCAACGTGAAGGGTTCCCTCTACAATCTTGAGACCCACATCTGATGCTGAGGTGTCGAGCGTGTCAACAGCCACATCTCCACCATCGATTGTGATTCCACTACCTGTATTCCGGCCGCCTCCGCCCGAAGTAAGGTGAAGACCGGTGAGGGCGCATTCCGATTCACAACGGATTCCCTCGTTCCAACCTGTGACCATCACATCGTCAACAACGATGTTAGACCACACAGCACGCAATCCAACAGATGTTGAATCTGAACTAGAAAAGCCGCGGAAGATTTCGATTGATGATAGAGTGGCATCGACATCAAGGATGACCAGTCCGTTCTCTTGTGAGGTAAAGATTGTGTCACTGACATCCATCGACCATCCTGAAATGGTCCCTCCATCTTCAAAACTAAGGGTTGAATCCCCAATGTTCAATTCACCTGAACCAGATACGTCGAACAACTCTCCGGTGGTGTAAACAGATAACTGGTTGGCGTGAAAGGTTCCCGTTCCACGAAGGCGAGCGAATGTGTCGTTAGAATGAATCTCTGAGCTTGGCCATGCACCGACGAATTTCAAATCACCATCGATCTGTGCATCGATGCACGGTGTGTGGTGATTTCCACAGGTGAAGAAGAGTGAACGAAATTCAACATCTACGATGCTGCCTGTGATCAGGGAGTTCACAGTGCAAAGTGTGCTACAATGAGCATCGGGAATCAAAAGGCCACTCAACGAATCAGCCTCAACCAAAATATCTCCTGCAGTAAAATCGGTCGGCATCACAGTGGCGCTCACTGAGCCGCTGCCACGAACGAGACGAGTGAATCCATCAGCGTGAACTTCGCCATAGAAGGTCGAACCGTCATCGAGAACAATCACATCAGCATCACTGGTTGATGTTGTGATTCCAATGTTCGCGTCTCCTCCATTGTGAACGTGCACAACTTCGGCACTGAGAGTCGAGGTGACTCCAGTGAGAATGGCTGTTCCGTCCACTCGAAGGCAAGATGTCGTGGCTGAATCGCAAGAGATTCCTGCGCCTGAAATGCTTCCTTTCGCCCAAACACCGATGATATTGTCAGTCAGATTCGTGGACTCAATGGCTAAACTGGCACTAGATTCAACATCGAATCCACCGCGAGAATCTGAAATGTCTGCATGTGTGACGGTCGCGGATGAGCCTGCAGCGAGTAGAAATCCTTGCCAACGAGCCTGGATGGATGTTTCAGCAATCCAAGAACCCCATATGACAACAGGATCTTCGGCTGTGCCTTGAATTTCCAAATCTCCAGCAATGGTAATTGTCACATCTTCGGTCACATTGAGGTGTGTTCCTGCCTCGATTGTCAGAGCGACACCATTTGCAATTGTGACATTGTCATCTAGAGTCATATTTCCTGACCAAGTCTGGTCAGTAGTGTAGACTACCCCCTCGTGCGTGGGCGCACGCAGCGCCTCCGGCGCTGCGATTAACAGTGGTGCAAGAACGAGGCTAGCAAGGATGAGGAGGCTGAAACAACGCTGTCGCATGGAATCGTTGGTGTTCAGGATGGGGTTTGAACCCTCCCGTCAGCCGTCAGTGACCCACTGAGGTGGGCCCGTCCGGATTTGAACCGGAGTCTGACGGCCCCCAGCCGTCAAGTATTGACCAAGCTAACCTACGGGCCCATGACATCTGTTTACACAGATGAAGTGGTGTTACTCCTGCATTCGAGTTACGCTGAATGGCGCAACCGCATCAATCAGTTCAACGTGAGAGACGAACATACGTCGGCAGCAATATCGTTCTAGACCAACTTCGTCTAGCATTTCACCGGCGTCTCGTCCTTCAGCGACACCATTGGAATAGCGTTCCCAAAGGTGCCCAATTACATGTCCACAAGAAAAGCATCGTACTGGAATTATCATTCATATCACCTCAACGGTAGGACTTCTGCCACTTGGCACGTGCACCGCGACCCATCTGGTGTTTGGGTTCTTTGCGGCGCGGATCGTTCACTAGCAGGCTTCGGTCAAATCGAAGGAACTCGTCCCGGAGTTCCTCATCGATTCCTTCTGCACCATCATTGTAGTGGACAAGTCCACGTGCAATTGCTGTGCGGATGGCATCAACCTGACCCATCTGGCCACCACCTGTGGTGTTGACGTTGATGTCAACCCCTGCAAGGCGGT
>JASLKT010000023.1 GCA_030747395.1 Candidatus Thalassarchaeaceae archaeon | reverse complement strand
AAACCTGGTGCCCACATGGCAGTCACGGAATCTGAGGTATACGGGACCGTTGGTGGGGCCGGATTGGAACTCAAAGTGATGAATCATCTCCGTGAAATTTTGGAAACCAATGAAGGGCGGATTGAAACCTATCAATTGCAGAAAGAAGCAAGTGGTGTGGCTGGCACTCCGCTCAACAGTCTATGTGGTGGTGTCCTCACTGTCGCGATGGAAGTGATTCAGCCGATGCCGCACATATTACTTGCAGGAGGTGGGCATTGTGCACAAGCAATCGCCGATGCCAGCGCACCCTTGGGTTGGTCGGTTTCTGTCCTAGATGTTCGCCCAGAATATGCCTCTGATGAATTGTGGCCTGATGCGGAGGAGTGTATTGCTTCTCAACCAGGGGACTTCCTCGCTAGGGAAACGACAGAATCCCTTGCCCGCTTTTCACACATCCTTCTTCTCGGTCATGATTGGGCTATCGATGAGATTCTACTCATCGGTTTGCTCGAGAGAACCGAAGGGCGACCGAGAATCGGTTGCATCGGATCTCGATCCAAATGGCAAGCCTTTGAGAAAAGTGCCCTCGATTCGGGAATTTCACAAGAAATCCTAGATACAGTCATTTGTCCCATTGGTGTCAGCATTGGTGCTGAATCGCCACAAGAAATTGCTGTAGCAGTTCTTGCCCAAATCATTGCTGAAGTCAAAGGAGTTGAACCTGCTTCAGCATCTTGGAGAGATTAGACCCTTTTTGCAGATGAAGTTTGTAGGGGCAGGATTCATTATGCCTTGCAGAGTCCCGTTCTAAGTGCAAGTTGTTCATCTTCATTGGAGCAGGGCCAAAATGGCTGTTTCGGGGTTTAATGACCTGTTAATTCCATGCTCTCGAATGGAAATTGTCGCACATCTTTCCGTTTCAGAAAAAGGGGTACGACAATTGGTGCGATGTGACTTTCGAGATGGATTTGGGCCAGAAGATCTTTCCAATTCAGAACATTTGAACTTTGAAACCACCTTGCACGGAGACAATGACACCCCCCCCATTGTGGTTTTCAACACCCACCCTCTAGCAATTGCAAGCATTGACTTCCCAGATATTGCAGTTCTTCCACCCTACACATTTTCTGAAGATGGGATTTCGATTTCACTTCGTGGCGTGCCGAGTGGAATCAGTAGTTTCCTTTCCTTGGCCAACGAAATCATGCCTCCAGACAGTGTCAAGGTCGTGAATGAAGAGGAGGGAGAAATTGGTCCTCGAAACTTGCTGGGTGACCGCCAATGGGAAGTGGTTCAGGCCGCGGTCCAATGGGGCTACTATGATGACCCAAAGGGCGTGTCAATGCGACAGATGTCCGAGCGCCTCAACATGGCGAGATCGACCATTGGAGAACACTTGCATAACGCAGAAGCCACACTCGTGCGTTGGTTGGTGGAAAACGAATAGTCACTCTTCCTCGAAATGGACCTCTCGTCCGTCCTTTGAACCTAATTTTGCGGTCACAGAACAACCGAGCAATGATACGATTCCGAGGACCCAGATGATCAATGTAATTTCATCGATAAAAGACGCGTCTGCGCCGTCGAAGTTTGTCCAATAACTGTAGGGTTGTGTGTTGGTAATCACGGCGTCCTTGAAGGCTACAGATTGATCTTCGGTCATCGATGAAGTTTGAGAAATTTGGAACACAGGTTGAAGGTCATCCATCGTTGGATTCACCGCTCCAATTCCACGCGTATCGAGATAGAAATACGAATTCATATCACCGGCAATTGCAGCATTGACATTGGGTTCCATCTGCATATCAACAGTGCCACCGAAGTAGACTGGGAGAGCGCCGGGGAAAATATCCAAGATACTCTCGTCGTTGATCAATTTGGCCTGAATCGGGTTCTCTAGTGGGTCTATTGTAAATCTGTGATGTTGAGTTTCAATTCCATACACCGAACCTTTGCCAACAATTTCACTGGTGGCAACTGTATATCCACCCAAGTTGGCTGTTGCTGCCTGAGAGGCTGGGAAATAACTGCCCACGGCACCTGATTGGACTACAGGGTCAAGCATTCCATACGCGGACGCGTTTCGTGAGGGTGTGCGCCATGGCAGATGGATGTCTCCATCTTCAGCGATGATTTGGCCGGGCTCATGGTCACCGACAGCTCCTGTATAGACAGAATATACCGAGGCTGAATCGGTCGAACAAGGACCATCTACGCCCAAATCATCGGGGTCCACACAACCGTAGTAGGTCGCATTCTTCTCAAGAGATACCCATCCACTGAGAGGGTCTTCCCATCCGAACAGCCATTGATTTACAGATTGCGTCTTGTAGGGCAACACGCCGAGGAACGAGTCGAGTAGAGGTTCCAGGAATGTGTCGAACACGGTGAAGCTAAACAGCCAACGAAGGGCGCTTGCTGAGTTATTGTCCAAACCGTAAATCTCAGCGACAAATGCATCGTTCCATTCGTGAACTGTTCCTCCTGCAGTCGGAATGAAGTTCTCATCCAGAGGAACCGAATAACCCATAATTTCCCCATACAGGAAGTCCATCGCAAAATCGCCCGTAATGCTGTGAGGACCCGAGAAAAGACTCGCAGTCACTTCTGGTTCAAGGTCGATTAACTCGTTCCCATACATGGTACTCCATAGTGGGGCACCAAATTCCTCGCTGCCAACATTGAGGCCGAGAGCGATGTATTCGTGATTGATGGGGTCAACAGAACCGAAAGCCTCCCAAAACCACTCGTCAGCATTGATTTTGCCAGTGCCTCCGGAGAGAATCATCTCATATTCTGCGCTAGAAAGGAACCAATCTCCGGCCCAGCCACCAATTTCTTGCAATGCCCAAATTGAGAAGGTGTATTCAGTAGGACTCACGGTGAGTTCTGTTCGAAGAGCGAAAGGATCGCCACCACTGGGGTCTGCCTTCTGCAAGAAGTCGGTTGAACCACAAAGGATTCGTCGTTCATCACAGACAAGCAACCCTGTTGGAACTCCATTCTCACCTTCGCTGAATAACAAATTTTGCAAGGTTGCTTCGTGTTCAATTCGATAGCCGGACATCTCTTCCAATCGGTCATTCAAATCATCCATTGAGGCGGATTCGAGAACAGCCCCCCCACCATGTGCTGCAAATCTTGCGCTAACCGCATTGTAAATGGCGTGGTCACGCGCAAATGTTTCTGCATCATCCGCACCAGTATAACCGAAGGTAGTCGCACGCGCGATGGAATTGGTTCCATTGTCTGGTGCTCCACCACGAACCATTAGCATGGCCCCGATATCACAGGTTAGCGCGATGCAGATTGAAGAATCACCAGGGTCCTTGGCATCGTATAGAACATGGGAGAGGGTTGTGTTGTCCGACACGGATGATCCCCATCCAACCTCTGCGCGCATGGTTTCTTCTCCAGCATCAGAGATGTCATCAGAGACCCAAATTGAAGGGGCTCTTTCACTCAAATCGAAATACAGCATGTCACGCGTATAGGCTCCCTTAACGAACAATGATCCCGTATCAATCGCTGTACCTGCAGCACCAATTTTCTGTGCATTGAAGAGGATGTTGAGATTGGTCAATTCTTGGTCGCCCCAAGTGTTATTGCTTGGCTCATAGACATTGTATTCGCGATAGGTCAGTGTGCCTGCAGTTTCATCGTGATACAGGACCTCACGCTTGGTGGTCAATTCATAGGTGAATGGCCCCATTTTTTCAAACTGCATTTCTGCGTCATCATCTTGTTGCAATTCATCGACATTGGTGAGGTTCCATGCGTAGAATGATCGCTCTGAAGTTGCATTGAGCCAATCTTCGTCTTCCCAAGTGTCCTCAGTCATGACGGTGGCTTCTGCCAGTTTCTCATCGACGACCCCCATTACAAAGGGTGAAATCACAACGACGTTGATACTCATGAGAAGAATTCCGACGATTCCGAGGGCGATGGCCTTGGCGTTCATGGCCTTCGCACCCTCGGGTCCGATGAATAAGCAATACGGAGTAGCGGCGCGCAAATTGATGAGGTTTTGACGGGATAACAATCAAACACCGTTTCGGAGAACAAAAGGGCATGGAAGAACACATTGAGTTTAATCCGAGTTTTACGATGTTGACACTGGCATTAGCGCCAGGTGAGAGTGTAAAGGCTGAAGCCGGCGCCATGGTTTGCCAATCTGGTGTTGAAATGAAGACTGGAATGGCTGGTGGCGGGGGCATTGGCGGCTTCTTCAAGAGCATGGCTAAATCGGTCTTCACGAATGAATCATTCTTCCTCAATACCTTCACTGCTGGGCCAGCGGGTGGTTGGGTTAGTCTTGCCCCTGGATCTCCTGGCGACATTGCATGGTTTGATTGCCAACCTGGCCAGAATCTGTTTATTCAGGGCGGGTCGTACCTAGCCAGTACTGCAAATGTAGAGACAGATACGAAATTCCAAGGATTCAAGGGTATGTTTAGTGGTGAAAGTGTGTTTTTCATCAGAGCGTTTACACAAGCCGGAGCAGGGCGTGTCTACTACAACTCATACGGAGCAGTAAAACAGATTCCAATCCAAGCAGGACAGGTCGTCACAGTAGACACTGGACACGTCGTTGCATTCACAGATGGTGTCGACTACCAAATTGGTAAAGTCGGTGGGCTCAAATCACTAGCCTTTGGTGGAGAAGGATTGGTCATGCATTTCTCTGGACAAGGTACTGTTTGGGTTCAGACACGGAATATAGGTGCTCTTGCTGGATTGTTGCAACCTTTCTTCCCACAGCCCAGATGATTGGTTTTTGAGAACATCGCCCTACGGGCGAATCATCAAAGGTCGCCCGTCACAGGGTCGGCGCGTTCGCCATGTCGATTCATATTCGGGTTCCAATGCTTCCCGGTGCTGGGAAGGAGACTTGGCAAGCGAATGTCAACGGCGAGGCACACGAACATCTTGTCGAAAGCAATGCCATCCTTCTCGATGTTCTGCGCGATCAAGCCGGTACACTCGGTGTCAAGCGAGGGTGCGATATGGGAACCTGTGGTTGCTGTGCAGTTCTGATTGATGGTGAACCCCGACTCTCTTGCCTTTGTTTGGCAAAAGAAGGTGCAGGCACAGAGATTACCACCGTTGAAGGATTGGCCGATGGACATCATCTACACCCCATTCAGAAGTGCTTTGCAGAGGCGGGTGGTAGCCAGTGCGGATTCTGCACACCGGGATTCTTGATTGTGAGTTCAGCATTGCTTGAAGAAAATCCTGCACCCTCTCGAGATGAAATCAAATGTGCCATTGAAGGCAATCTCTGTCGATGTACCGGTTACCAACAAATTGTCGATGCTGTCGAAATGGCGGCAGAGATGAAACGTGATGGGGCCACTCCTCCCGATTCAACGGGTCCAAAATCAGATCCACATCCCTTGGGCCCAGATGAGCCTTCACTGCCACCGGGCAGCTCAAAGTGAGGTATTCGAATGGGCAAGGGATATCGGCAAGCACCCGGCAAAGGGGGGGCGTCAAAGAAGCGAACCGATGGGAAACGGAAAGCCGGTCAACAGGACTTCGGTGTCCCCGGTTCAGGTGGTTCTGACCCACACTCCAAACTCCAAGACTTGGACTATGTCCCCGAATCAGAAGGAGGTTGGAAAAAACAACCCCGAGGGCCGCACGTTCATGATCAGCATGTGACTGGTACGACGATTGGAAAATCGGTGCCCCTGGTAGATTCCAATTGGAAAATAACCGGACAAGCACAGTATGGAGATGACATTCGATTGCCCGGTGAATTAATCGGGAAAATCTTGCGTTCACCACACCATTATGCCAACATCAAATCGGTGGATACATCGGCTGCTGAAGCCATGGACGGTGTTCTTGCTGTCGCAACAGGAAAAGACTCAGTCAACCGTTTTGGCGTACTCCCTGTAACAAAGGACGAGCATGCAATGGCTCAAGATAAAGTCAGACATGTGGGTGATTTGGTTGCATGTGTCTGTGCGGTTGATGAGGCGACTGCAATCGATGCAATGAATGCTATTTCTGTCGACTACGAAGTGCTACCTAGTATCCACGACATGGAGGCAGGGTTGCTTGATTCTGAGAATCCGATTCACGACCGTGGGAAGTACCACATTGGTGAATCCAACGTCCAAAAGCGCGTCTTCCAACAATTTGGTGACCTCGACTCGATGTCTACAGCACCGTTCCGCCACGAAGCGGATTGGGAAACTGCTGGTTTGCATCACGGATTTACCGAACCCCATGCTGTTGTCGCACACTGGGACCCATCCGGTCGCTTGACCGTTTGGAGTCCGCAACAGGTGCCACACTATTTGCACAGGGCTCTGTCTGCAGTTCTCGATATTCCAATGCATCAGATCAACGTCCATCGAACCTTTGTCGGCGGTGGATTTGGAGGGAAATCAGATCCGTTCCCTCACGAAATGTGTGCAGCCATTCTGGCGCGGAAATCAGGTCGCCCTGTCCGCATCAATTTCGACCGAGAGGAAGTCTACTGGATCAATCGTGGTCGGCACCCATCACGAATTCAAATGGGCGTCTTTGCCGATGATGATGGTCGAATTGCGGGCATTGAAACGGACGCACTAATCGACGGGGGTGCTTTCGCATCCTTCGGTCATGTGACAACATATTACAACGGTGTATTACACACCGCGCCATACGAAATTGGCGGGTTCAACTACACAGGTGCTAGGGTGTGGACAAACAAACCTGCAAGTGGGGCCATGCGTGGCCATGGTGCCGTGAACAGCCGCTGTGCTGTCGAAGTTGGCCTCGACGCTGTAGCCGAGCAAATGAATGTCGACCCTATGACCCTGAGATTGGCAAATCTATTGCCACCTCACAGTCGAACGATTACTGGATTCCGAATTACAAGTACAGGGATGCGAGAGTGCCTAGCCAAGGTTCGAGAATTATCTGGATGGGATGAAAAATTCCGCAACTTGCCTCTGGGTCGAGGGATTGGGGTCGGATGTGGATTTTTCATCTCGGGTTCAGGTCTTCCAATTCATTGGGACCCCGAAAATTTCCCACATGCGACCGTTCATCTCCAGTGTGACATGGATGGTGGAGTCACCGTTCACACAGGTGCGGCGGAGATTGGTCAAGGTAGCGACACTGCGGTTGCTCAGGCTGTCTCAGAGGTGCTTGCGCTACCATTGGATATGATTCGGATTCGGAGTAAAGAAACCGATACTGCACCAGTAGATTTGGGCTCCTATTCCAGTCGTGTGACATTCATGAACTGCAATGCAGCCATCCGAGCTGCAATCGAACTTCGCGGCAAAGTGATGAAGGCTGCTCATGAGATTACTGGATACCACCCCGATGTGTTGGTCATCGGTGATCGTCGCATCTACTACAAGCATGATCCAGCGGTGGGTGTCTCTTGGCTGGAAGCAGTACACAAGGCCCAAGCCGATGTCGGTTCACTCATTGCCTCTGGTGCCTATCGTACCGCTCCGATGGGAGGCGTACACAAGGGTGCGGCCGCAGGTCTAGCGCCGGCCTATTCATTCTCAGCCTATGTCGCTGAAGTGGATGTCGATGTTGAAACTGGATTTGTCAAGGTCGCCAAGGCTTGGGCGGCTCACGATTGTGGCAAAGCACTCAATCCATTGGCGGTCAAGGGGCAAATCATCGGATCATGCCATATGGGCATGGGCCAGGTCTTGTCAGAGGAGATGAAATACGGACGAGATGGCCATCTGATGAATCCCGACCTTTTGGATTACAAAATCATGAGCGTTCATGAAATGCCAGATGTTGTTCCCATCATCGTCGAGAGTAACGACCCAGAGGGACCCTTTGGTGCAAAAGAGGCAGGAGAAGGCCCACTGCTCCCGATTCTACCCGCGGTTTGTAACGCGATTTACGATGCGATTGGAATTCGAATTGACGAGTTGCCAGTCACCCCAGATCGACTTCACAAGAAAATCGAAAAACACTGTAAGAAGGTCGGTATTGATGACCCCTTAGACCTCCCTGTCCCTAGATTTGAACCCAGTCCACTGCAGCAAAAACTTGTGGAAAGAGCACACGCGCATGCCACTCGTGACCATCTGCGCGATATCCAAGAGGATCGATCATCCTATGTGAATGGAGTTTTGTTCGGCTTTGATCCAGACTTGCCAATGTCTGAGCAACATGAAGGATGGCGTGAATCGGTGACTCCAACGCCCGAGGATTTAGCTGATCCAAAGAAACGGGCTGCAAGGGCGTGGAGTCATGTCGAGAGACGGCACAGAGGTGATGCCTGATGCGCATGCCCCCGTTCACGTTACACACGCCAAACAATTTGGCGAAAGCTCTGGCATTGGCAAATGAATTGGATGACTTTGATTGGGTTGCAGGAGGGACGGATTTACTGCCAAATTACAAGTGGCATTTGAATCCAAAATCCGATGTGATTTCTCTCGCAAAAGTGCAGGAATTAACGGCCCTTTCAGGCACTGTCATCGGAGCGATGGTGCGAATACATGATTTGTGTAATAATGAAGAGGTTCACCCCCTTATTCGAGAGGCTGCGGGCACGATTGCCAGTGTGATGATTCGACGTTCAGCGACCGTTGGCGGCAATATTTGCCTCGATACCCGTTGCTATTGGTTCAACCAAACTGAAGAGTGGCGGAGAAGTATTGATTGGTGTCATAAATGTGACTGCGATACCAATGCAGATTGTCGTGTCATCCCCAATCAAAATACACTCTGTGTCGCAACCTACCAAGCAGATTTGGCTGCGGCTTTCATCGCCCTTGATGCAACCATCCATTTGGCTGGTACTGCCGGTGCACGTTCGATGCCATTTGCTGATTTCTTTGAACTGGATGGGATGACACGCAACGTGCTCAAACCGGGTGAACTTGTCACCCACGTCACACTCCCTGATGATGCCAAGAATTGGCAAGGTGCCTATCAGAAATTGCGACTCCGTGAAACATGGGATTTCCCCGAGGCTGGTGTCGCAGCGGCTTGGAAAATTGATGATGGAAAAATCGCAGGTTTACGTATCGCAACCACCGGTTGTGAAAGTATCCCTGGAGATCACAGTGATTTGGCTCAGGACGCTTTGGTGGAATGGGTCGGCAAGGACAGTATTCGGGCTCTCGCTGAGGATGTTCGCAAGGCGGTAAAACCTGTCAGCAACACGTATTTTCCGCCCGCATATCGCCGAAAAATGCTTCGCGTACTCACACGCAGAGCACTCGCTCCGCTTGAGCACCTATAGGCGTGGCATTGATGCATAATGACGGTTACGACGGTGTGATGCAGAGGACTTGTTTGGGAATGGCACTCTGTGCGATTATGCTTCTAGCACTTCTCCCAGCCCCTGTCGATGCTCAGGATGTACCCACTCCCGCAGGATGGGAAATGGGATTTGTTTACGAAAATGGAGCCTCAGAAGACGATCCGTTTCCATTGGATGAAACAGAAACGAATATTCGGTTTTGGATTCGAAATGACAATTTAATTGGGGATATCGAAATCTCCCTCGAATATTCGATTCAGGATATGATTGCAGACCAACAGTTGGCACTGGACGGTGAAGAGAGTGTGACTGTAGGAAGTGGTTCCAACGATACATTCACGCTAAAAATTACAGGCATTGACGTGTGGGACATTGCATCTGGAGTGGTATTTGAATTGGAAATCGATGGAGAAATGACCTCATTTCAGGGTGTCCCTTTGGCTGTTCCCATATCGAGCCAAAGTATCGATGGAGAATTGATTGTCCCCGAATTATTCCGTTGGGAAGTCGATATCGTTGAAATTGGGCATCCAATCAATGCCGGAACAGAATTCAATCTACATCTTGACCTTGTTAACAAAGGGAATACTCCTGATTCAATCAGAAGTTTTTCTGTCGAAGATAATTGTCCGGTACTTACTTCAGAGGAAGATGTTGAAATCAAGATGGCAGATACACCATTTGATTCGATTTTGGGACTAGTCACATACCCTGATCAAGTATGGCAAGGCAATGTTCGTTCATATGGTCTAGCAATATCTGTTACGGTAGTTTTCGATGCTTCTTCAACTCATCCAACACGTATGTGTGAAATCGAAATCACTGTCCAATCAACTGGTGTCAACAATGGTGGAGAGGGTGACGCTTCAAACAAGGGCGAAATCGATGTTGAAATTGAAGCGCGACCGGTCGGAGCACAACAAGATCAGAATGATGCGAGTGTGGGTGACGATGATGGACCGCAAAATCAGGAACAAGTCACCTCAGACAACTTCCTGATGTTCCCCACCTTAGTCACTCCAATAGCGATTCTTTGGGCTGCTTTCGTGCGGGCGCGCGAGGAATGACTGATTTTGTTACAATTTCCCACACTTTGGAAGGTATCGTTTCGATAATGATACGGAAAGGGTCAACTTGAAACTCCTTCATAATTGCACATTTGCCCACACTCGGCTTGCAGCAACCTATATTTGCAGAATGAGATTGCCAAAGGCGTTGGTGTGCAGGAGCCTCGGCTCTACCAATTTCAAGAGGGGGAAAAACAAGTGGCAGAAGACGAAGGGCCGCGTAGCCGATTCGGCTTGTACATCGCCTCGTCTCTGGTTCTGATTCTTCTGATGACTTTGGCCCTACCAATGGTGTTCTCAGCCAACAAGGATACAGCCTATTCAGCCTATGTGTTTGAATCGGCGGAAGATGAGAACATGCGTCTTGCTCAACTCAACTTGATGGCAGAATCATTGGGTGAAACGGGCGAAGGGTACACAATTGCCAACACGATGTCTACACCCATGCTGGTGAATGATTGGCAGAATCCACATCGAACTCTACTCGCTGTGATTGCACCTGAGAAGCCCATCGATGAGACAGAGGCTAGCAAGATTTACGAATTTGTAACAGAACGCGGTGGTAAGGTTATCATCGCTGCTGATAACAACAATGCCAACCGAGTCGCAGCGAAGTTCGGTGTAACCTACTTCGATGACCCCATGTATGATATCGATCATTACTGGAACGAATTCGATGTTGAAGGTGATGCGAATCCACCGAACGCGAAGAACGTCTGGAGTCTAGCATCCATTGAACAATCTCTCACCGATCCGGATGGTGATGGTGCAGGCGTCATGTCTGAATTCGGACAAGACAGAGGATGTGAAGCATCTCAACTCACACAGCACATCTACACAGAATGCCGAATGCCAGTGATGTTCCGTGAACCTACGGGCATCAAAGTTGAGGACAATTGCGCCAATTCAGAGCAAGCTTGTGAAGTCAAGGTTCTCGCACAGGCGAGTGTGTCCGCCTTCATCGATGTTGCAGGTGATGGTGACAGTGGAAATACATTGAATCCCGCACCTGGTGATTTGGCACTTGTCGTTCGAATCGATTACCCCGGCATCACCGCACAGGATTACAAGAAGGACAGTGCAGGTTCATTGTCAGATATTGATGTGACAGGTTCGATTCTATTTGTCTCAGATCAGACCGCTTTCAGCAATCGACTCTGGGATTATGATGAAGCAGAAGATACCGGAATGCGCAACGAATGTGATGTTGCAGACTCGGCTTGCTGGCAAGGACGCCTCACAGGCAACACCTTGTGGGATGGTAACGAGCATTACTTCAGTGCAGTGATTTTCTCAATGATGGAGTTTGACAATCAAGAGTTGTCTGCTACGGTCAAGTATGAGAGTGACAATTTCCACGTTGTCTTTGATGAAAGCCGCCACGTGACTGGTGTTCTTAGCGCACCCTTTACCGATGCAATGGCCACGATTGTATTGTTGACAAGTGATGCATTCCTCAAGTGGCTCATTATCCTCAATATCTTACTCCTACTTCTCGTCGCAATCATGGTGGTTCCTGAGAAACCCAATTGGCGGCATGTCTTCGATTTGACTCGCTTCAGAGAACGGCCTGACAAACTCGACCCGGTTTCATACCGGCAACGAGTTCGAGAAGCCTTGATGACCAAAATCAGAATATTCTATGATTTAACGCGAGATGAAATGGCACTCAAAATGCCAGGTGAAATACAGACAATGATCAACAATCCACGCCTTGTTGAACTGGCTTACAGTGAAAACAGAACATATTCCCCCCAGGAGTTGCGAGAGTTACTCCAAACGATCCGTCGATGGGGGAAGAAACAATGACGAAAGTCAACTGAAAAAAAAAGGAGAGTGAAAAGAAATGCAAGCACCACCGCCACCAGGCGGCGCACCCGTAGCCCCGGCCGCACCAGCGGCCCCTGCGCCGGCACCAGCCCCAGCCCCAGCCCCTGCACCTGCACCCGCACCCGCGGTTGCTGCACCGGCTCCGGCACCGGCTCCTGCCGCTCCGCAGACCCCGAGACACCAGAGCACACCTGAAGTACGCGAGAGACTCGCTGCTGTAGGCGCAATCGGTCAAGCGATTGGCGCTGAGGTTGCCAAGGTAATTATCGGTAAGCAACACGTCATTGACAACGTAATGGTCAACATTCTATCGAATGGTAACCTACTGTTCGAAGATTATCCAGGACTTGCAAAGACATTGATGACGAACACGTTCGCCGACGCACTCGGTTGTGACTTCAAGCGTGTTCAATTCACACCTGACTTGCTTCCAGCCGATATCACGGGAACGAACATCTATGATGCAAAGAAGGGCGAATTTACGTTCAAGCCCGGACCGATCTTCTGCAATCTGCTGTTGTCTGACGAGATTAACCGCGCCCCGCCCAAGACGCAGGCCGCTCTTCTCGAGGCTATGCAAGAGAAGCAGGTTACGATTGGTACGGTCACCCACAAACTACCCAGTCCGTTCTTGACCATGGCAACACAAAACCCCGTGGAACAGGAAGGAACCTACCCATTGCCCGAAGCTCAGTTGGACCGATTTATGTTCAAGATGAGCGTTGGTTACCCAGACCGAGCAGATGAAGACGAGATTTTGGCTCGACGTATCACTCGAAAGAAGGATGCTGTTGACGTTGAAGTCATCACAGACCCTGCTCGTGTTGTCGCCATGCAGCAAGCCATCGAAGACGTCTACGTCGACCCGGCTGTTCGCATGTACATGGTAGAAATCGTTGCACGAACTCGTGAGGACCCACGTGTCCTCGTCGGTTCCTCGCCACGTGGTTCGCAGGCACTGCTCAAGACGAGCCGTGCTGCGGCTGCAATGCGCGGTCGTGACTTCGTAACCCCTGACGATGTGAAGGCAGTGGCGCCGCTCGCGGTTAGCCACCGTCTGATTCTCAAGCCTGAACACCAGATCAAAGGTCTGGAAGCGCAAGAGGTCGTCGAGGCAATTCTACGAGAAGTTCCCGTACCCACGGTCTAATCCTAATTTGGATTTATTCGCGTAAGTAAAGGAGAGAGGAAACTATGGCATGGAGTCGTAAGTCGGCAATGTTCGCGAGTCTCGCGACAGCGCTATACTTGCTTGGTCTCGTTCTGCGAAATTCGCAGCTCGTGACTGTTGCTGTGGTATTCCTTTCTTTCCTGACTTGGGCTGCACTCCGTGCAGCACACGCGGATGTTGCGGCCACTGGACGACGAATTGATGAAGAAGAGGATTCGGATGACGCGCCTACACTCGCATCGCTTTCTGCGATGAGAAAAGTGTCCGCGGCACGTATCTTTGAGGACGGCGAAATTCAAGTGACCCTTCGCCTACAGAACCACTCTCCACTCTCCAAGATTCTGGAAGTGAAGGACACTGTCCCCGAAGTTATGCGGATTAAGGAAGGCGCCAACTACATCCTCATGGAACTTGGCCCGCGCCGAGAGACGCTCATCGAATACACCGTCGAATGCCCACTTCGTGGATTCTACACCCTCGGACCAGTTAGCATTCGCGTGCAGGACCCATTCGGTTTATTCCACAAGGAAAAAGAAATTCACGTGTACGATGATTTCCTCGTCTTCCCCAAGACTGAGGATCTCAAAGATGCGTTTGTCAAGAGTCGTGTACCGAAGATTTTCACAGGTGCTGTGAACATCCGACAACCCGGCGAAGGTTCGAATTTCTACAATCTGCGTGAATACATCCCTGGTGATCCGATGCGCAAGGTCAACTGGAAGGCATATGCGCGTGCTGGCAAGATGATGGTTAACGAATTTGAGCGTGACGCAGTGAGTGACATTATCCTCATCGTGGACAGTCGTGCAATTGCTGAAACCGGACCGGTGAGTCGAAACTCATTGGTGTATAGTACTAGAGCAGCAGCCAGTTTGGCACAATATTTCCTGAGTCGACGTGACTCTGTTGGTTTGGTTATCTACGGAAGTGACATCAACAGTGTGGACCGAGATACTGGAAAGAAGCAACTCTACGTTCTTCTGACCAAGTTGGCCGGAGCCGCAGCAAAGGGCAACACGCCTCTGCAAGTTGTGACAAATCGAATCATGCCGCACATCAACAAGGGCAGTCCGATTATCATCTTGAGTCCACTTGAAGGCGACCCTACGCTCATCAATGCTGTTCGTGATTTCCGTGCACGTGAATTCGACGTTACGGTACTCAGTCCATCCAGCCTTGAGTTTGAATTTGATGCAAAGCGTCTGGATCGAACTGGATACGAAGTTCTCAAGACTGAACGAGATATTCTCATGACGGAATTGCGAGGACTCGGTGCATTCGTCATGGATTGGGAGCCTGATATGCTGCTCTCAACGGCACTAGCGGGTGCCAGAGGATTCTGAGGTGATATGATATGGTTGCTGGAAGTTCTGCTGATACCGCGCATCTCTATGATGGAAAATCTGTGAGAGCCGCTGCGCCTTCACGCAAAAAACTCGCTGGAAAGATGAAAGCGGGTGGCACTGAGGTTCCAAAGGATGCTGTGCCAGAAGTTCACATTCCCACATTTGTTGAGAGCCTATTTGGTGGCCCATTGGTTCCAAAGATGAAGTTCTTGCCCGCGGATCGAATGGTCCAAACTCTCCAACTCGTCGGTGGAGGATTGATGATGCTTCTCGCCGTCCTAACCTATCTGGTCACCCCTGCTGATGGAACATTCTGGAATGGATTGGCAATGTGGATAGGGCTCGATGCAATGGGACAAATCATCCATCTTCTGATTGTGATTGCCGCCCTAGGAGCTGGATTCTTCGGAATTTTCCGCCGGGATGCACGAGGCCTACTCGCATCCTACGTTCTGTTCATTGTCATCTCTTTGCGATTTGCAGCCTCTAAGGACACCTTTGATGCAGGCATCCTTGCTGAAGTCAATGAATTTTGGACCAAGCAACTGATTGTGCTCTATGCTGTGTCCTTAGTCATGTACATGGAAGTGACCAATGGTATCATCCGATTTTCAATGCTCGACACCAGCATACGAACTGGTGAAGTGTATGTCATGAACGTCAAGAAAGTGCTCAGTCGATACCACATCAGTCTCGTTGTGACACCAGTCATTGCGGCCTTTGTTGCATCCAGCACACTGCTAATCAATGTCATTATTCCGTGGTTCTTTGAATTCTTTGACAAGGAAACATCGGTTCGCCTTTCCCAATCAGTTGAACTGACCAGTGTATATGGTGTAGCCCTTGGTACAATGTTTGTCTTCATCTTGGTCGCAGCACTATTCGCTGCCAACATACCACTGCGAATCCAGCAATGGCGAGAATCAAGCGGCGAGTGAATTGGCTCACTGAGCCAATAGATCTAAGGCCGTGCAAAGCGATTGGAGTGCAATTTCTGTTTGGTTTGCGGGGACGGTTGCGTGAATCGCATGATCGCGGTTTTCATCCTCACTAAAGTGCAAGTTGATTTTCGATTCCTTCGCAAAAGATTCAATCTTATTTCGGATTGTTGAATCCTGTCCAATACCCTCTCCTACGAAGCACAGAATTGAGAGTGTATCTCCCCGTTCAGGAGTGGGTAAACTTGGTTTCTCGGAAAGAATACGCTTTGCTCGTGCTGCCATTCTACTTGAGACCAGAAGACGAACATGGCCTTGTTGAGCACGAATCCCGGCGACACGAATTCGAGCGCGCCCCAATGTGGCCATGGCATCACTGACACACTCTGCAAGTGAGAGGGCATTCGAAAGTGACCATGACAATGGAACGAGGCGGGGCAAACAGCCGACAGCTCGAACCTGAGGATCCTCCAATCGAATCGATGGTCCAATGATTGTACCATCAATCTCAGGGCTATGCAGAGGGCGCAAGTAAAGGGGAATCCCTGGCACTCTCAAGGGTTCGACTGTAGAGGGGTGGAGCATCGGTTCGCTGAATAGGGCCAACTCTGCTGCTTCAGTATAGGACAAATTCGATAGGTTTCTCGCCGGTAGTGTCCAACGTGGAGAAAGAGCCAGTACACCTTCGACATCACGCCATATTGTAACACTCGATGCATCTAGAGCGGCGGCAACTGCTGTTGCGGTCAAATCAGAGCCCCCACGTCCTAACAGCGCATAGCCATCCTTGGTCACCCCATACCATCCTGTAATGACTGGAACGGCTCCAGCGGGGATTTCGAGAAGTTGTTTGGTTCGATTGGCATCAATCCGGGCGTCTTCGCCTCGGCCAATCAATCGAATTCCAGTTTCTTCAGACCATGCTGGAATCGATGGGATTCCGCGGGCATCCAAGGCGGCTGCAATGGCCAAACTGGAGAGGCGTTCTCCACAAGCCAACGCATCAGCGCGAACTTCGATGTTTGATTCATTGGCATGAGAGTCCAGCAATTTGGCCAAATGATGTAATGTGTCGGCAAAACGAACCGCCCACGGAGATGTTGCAATCTCAGGTACCCGTTCGATATGTTCCAATTCAATGGATGCTGTAAAGGTTGAATTTGATGATGCCGACCGATAATCAATTTGTTCAATCAAGCGATCTGTGATTCCATTGAATGCTGAAACCACAACCACTGCACGACCCTCTGCACGGCGAATGCGTTCAACCACAGCATCGATATCCTCGATTGCCGAGAGGCAGGAGCCTCCGAATTTGTGAACGTGGATATTCAACTCCAATCCTCCCGCAATTGCAACAAATCAGCGATGATGAGGCGGCAAACAGCTTCGACAACCGGAGTCGCTCGTGGGGCAATGACAGGGTCGTGACGGCCACCAATTTGCAACTCTCGCATTTCACCGGATGGAAGATGCAATGTCATTTGAGGGATTGAAATCGAACTTGGTGGCTTGAAGTGTACACGAACTCGCAATGGTGCTCCTGTTGACATTCCACCTAGAGCGCCATCTGCATCATCTCCGATTGGTATCTGCTCTGGGCCCCATGCATCGTTGTGCTCTGACCCCTGCATTGTCACCGACTCTCGGCCTCGTCCGAATTCGACACCACGTGCGCCGGGAATGGCCATCAAACCTCGAGCAAGTGCAGGCTCAAGGCCTTCGAACCATGGCTCTCCAACTCCCAAAGGCAGATTGGAGATGAGAGCCTCTACACTTGAACCGATACTGTCTCCATCCTTGCGTAGAGATTGAACGAGTTTGAACATGAGTTCTGCTGCTTCGACATCTTTGCAATTCAGAATGGCGCAGGCTTCACCTTTGGGTTCGCCTTGGAATTGAGCGGTAATGGGCCCAATTTGACTGCAATGTGCATCAACGGTCACATCGCCTAGGGCTTTTCGAACCAAAGAGCCTGCAGCCACCAATCCGAGGGTCAATCGGCCTGAATTGGCGCCGCCACCGCGCAAGTCTGCCGCACCCCCTGTCCGAGTCGATTCGGGTAAATCCGCATGCCCCGGTCGAGGTTGGTTTGGTAGGAAGCCATAATCACGTGATTTGGCATCCTGATTGCGAACGAGAAGCAAAATCGGATATCCAGTCGTTTGACCTTCGTAAACACCCGAGAGAATCTCACAATGATCTGGTTCAGTTCTAGAGGATAGCAAACGACGACCTGGTCGGCGACGTTGGAGATCTTCAATCAAGGTTTCAACATCGATTGGGACACCCGGAGGCACCCCTTCTAGAAGAGCGCCAACTGCTGCACCGTGACTCTCACCGAAGAGTGTCACTCTAACCGAATCGCCGAGACTCATGCCCACTGCTGACCGCCTCCTAAGCCTCACTTGAACGGAAGGTGGCTTCGAGGATTTCCCATTCACGGGGTTCGATCGTTTGACGCACACGGCGGATGCTGGATTCTTGACTAGAACGGAGGAGGAGGGCAATGGCTGGACCGGACCCCGAAATCGCTGAGACACGGCATCCTAGAATGCCCATATCGTTGCATGTTTTACGACCCATGGTATCTCCAAGGGCTGCAGAAACAGCACGACCATTGTGAATCATCGCGTTGAAAATTTGTTCTTGCTCTACCGCTGAAATCGCTTGTTGAAATTGACCAGCAACCGCTTGGAATCGTTCCGGATCGGGTTGGATTTCTCTTGGGCCTCTATTCAGTATGAGAATAACCCAATCTTCGGAGCCCTCTATTTCACCCTGCATCAATACACCATCAGCAGCTGGGCGAGATGGATCGACAACTTTCCACCCTGGTTCAACCGCAGCCCATGAATCATCGACGGAGCCGGTGAATGAACAGCCACAGGCCAATTGAGCAGATGAGGCGATATCGACAATCTGGTGATGTTCCAATGAGGTTTTGGTTGCCTCGGCTAGAGCACGAATACAAGCGACAGCCAATGCTGCACTAGATTTCAATCCACGACCGATGGGGATATCAGAACGAACGGCCCAATGTAGTTCCTCAGATTCAGGCATGGGAAGGCCGGCACCAGACCAAGTCTCAACGACGGCAGCAATCAGACCATGTGAGTCTTCAGGCTCTCTTTTTACAGGTGTATCTCGAAGTTGAACTCGGGTGGAAAGAGAGATACTCGCAGAAGAACCGTAGCCAGCCCCTAGAGCGTGGAGGATGCTGATTCCACCATGTCCTTCGCCACGTCCCAGAACTGCCATGCTAACCCCTCCTCAGTGCTCCTCGGCTATCGACAGAACGTTCTGCCCGATATGTCTAGCGCTTGTTCCAATAAATCCGAGCAGAATATCACCGGCCTCGACTGAGGTGACGGAGGGCATATCTCCTAAAGGAGATATCAATCGAACAGTTTCTGCTTGTTGAAGGAATATTTGCCCTCGGACCCCACTTTCTGAATGACCGTAGCGAAGGAGAATAAAGGGTCGAGATTCGATTTTCATTCGCCCTATAATCGCGCTCCGAACGATGCCAGAGGGACTGCAAACTGCAACAGAATCTCCAGCCATCAATTCGCTTAGATATTTGGTTGAACCATCTGCCATCAAAACGTAGGCGTGGACGGCTCCAGCATTGACACGGAAAGGACGTGGCGGAACAAACTCACTCTCCAATGTTTCACCGTGAACCAAAACCAAAGCATTTGCAGCCGAACCAATGAGCAAGCCTTCGCCAACTTCCAAAATGGATGTCAAATCCACGCAAACGCGATCACCAACTCCGCCATCTTCGATGGATATAATCTCTAGAGATGCGATTTCGGATTCACCCTCAAGGATGCCTTCTTCTCCCTCGCTTTGAGTTGCAAGACGCTCGGCTGCGATGATTTGCGCATCGGCCCAAATTTCAGATTGATTGGCGGGCAGCAGCAATCCATCCACTCCGGTCTCAAGAGCAAAAGCAGCCCCTCGTATGGCTTGTGATGTATCGATTCGCGCAACAAGTTGTGTCCCTGTACCTTGAGCTGCTGCCACGATATTCTCGAGTGGAATCATTTGCCAATCTCCGGTTGTCAATACAATCCAAGAAGCGAGGCCGACCATGGATTTCGCAGCGTCTTGACCAGCAGCATCACTGATGTCCACATGAACGCCAACAGGTGTGGTCGATGAATCCAGTATGCGACCATCTTCACAGGCAAACAAAGCCGAATCCACCCAATCAGGGACACCGTCTCCGGCAGCAAGCAAAACACGGTCAGCAGGGTGTGGGTGGAGAATTCCTCCATTTCCACTCGCTGCGTCTAGCCACAATTCCATTCGCTCACCTACTCCCCATGGATGATTGTCCGCAATGCACGAACGCAGGCGGCTGGATCTTTGGCGCCAAACACCTGACGGCCCATGCAAACACCGGCTCCACCGGCAGACATGGCATAACGAACGATTTCCAATGTTTCGTCAAAACTCCCACCACTAGGACCTCCAGCAATCAAGACTGGAATGGGAACAGCGTCACACACTTTTCGGAAACTCTCTGCATTCCCGGTCCAAGGAACTTTGACGGCATGGCACCCCATTTCGTATGCGACACGTGCTGCGTGAGCCACGCCACCAGTGGTATCGTTGGGCAGAGTCACCAAGTTTGGACCACGGGGGTAAACCATGCCGAGAACTGGTATCCCAAGTTCATGCGCTTCTGTTGTCAATTCACCCATATCGAAAATCATTTCAGGTTCATTTTCATCTCCTAAATTGATTTGTCCGGAGACACCCATTGCTCCTCGTGAAAGAGCTTCAGAGGCACTGGATATTTTGACCTTGGATTGTGAATTTTCACCACCGTGTGCTGTCGAAGCCGATACATGGCAAACAAATCCACCCCATCCAGTGCGAGCGGATTGATGGCTGACGACACCTTTCTGACAAACAATCGCATCAGCGCCGCCTGCAATCACAGAATCGATGACTGAATCCATCCTGTCTAGGCCGTTTTCAGGATACCCCGAGAGGCCATGGTCCATCGGAATCCAAAGGCCACGGCCATTCGGTAACAAGCGCTGGAGGCGATCGGCAAGGTCGCCGCTCATGCTCGGCCCCACTACTTCCTGCATTTGAGCGTTTGTCGACCCGTAGGGTCGACCTAAATATCCAAATCAACGATGACTGGCGCATGATCACTGACGACCAAACCACCTTCTCTCATCACTGAGGCTCGCTGCAACAATGGCGCACCGGCAGCATTGGCGAGAACGTAATCAATACGCCATCCTCGATCTTTTTCACGGGCTTGTCCACGATTCGACCACCATGAGTACGGACCTTTTCCAGGACCCACGCCCATCCGAAGTAAATCGTTCCAACCAGACGCCAACAAGCGGTCAAACCATTCTCGTTCTTGTGGCAAAAATCCACTCATATTTTTGTTGCCAACAGGATTCCAAATATCATCTTCTGTGTGAGCAATATTGAGGTCGCCACAAAGGAACACGGGTTCATCCAATTTCGTGAATGGACGGGCCCATTCAAGCAGGTCTTCCATCCACTGCTCCTTCCAGATTTGACGTTCAATCTTGTTGGACCCACTGGGCAGGTAACAATTGAGACAATGCACACCATTGTGATAGGTGTGAAGCATGCGACCTTCGATGTCATCGGGATCAAGGCTTGTACCCGTCCCCCTACCCATTTCCGTGAATGATTCCTTGGACCAAGTCGCCACTCCTGAGTAACCCTTCTTCTCTGCCGGATGCATGAGTGTGTGGGCCATTGTTGGGTCCCACCCCTTGGGCAATTGTTCGGGTAAGGCTCGCGTTTCTTGTAGCAACAAAATATCCGGATTGATACGTCCAACGAAATCATCCAATCCCTTGCGGATGGCCGCACGAATACCATTGAGATTCCAAGTGACTAAGCGCATGTAAACACCTCACTGCGATAGATCTTTGACCTTCTCAACGAGATCCATTTTCTTGATTCTCCACATTCCGAAGGGTGTTAGGGAGATTGAGATGAAGACGACGATGCCAATCAGAGTGAAGATGGATGAATTGGAGGCGGAGACTGTGAAATATGCAGTCCAAGTTATGAATGAAGAAAGCATCAATTTTGTTCCAAGAACAGAGAAAATACAGCCTAGGACACCGCCAATCAATCCAATGCCCAAATGCTCACCAAACAGCATCAAGCCCAATCGATTATTGGAGCCCCCCAGAACCCTCAGGGTCGCCAGTTCAGTGTCTCTCTCAGCCAAATTCATCACAAGAGTGTTGAACAATACGGCAACGGCAACCAAAATGCCCAAGCCTTGAATCGAGATGAAAACCTCCTGTTGTTTTTCCATGAGGGTTTCAAAGGCATCCAATGTGTCTTCACGCAACGTAACGCCAAACGAACTCTCAGCGAGATGGTTGTCTGGTTCGACCCCGGCGGGTAAATCAAGCATCACAACAGTGGCCTCAATCCCTAAAATTTCTGCAAGGTCAGCACGATGAAAATAAACGGTGCGTGAAATTTCACCCTGGGTGAAACCTGTGATTTTGATTTCAACCGTTTGGTTACCGAATACAAGCGAACGTGTTTCACCTATCTCCCAGCCAAGGAAATGGTTGAGACCCTCATCGATGAGAACCTCCGGTATGGCCTGATTGGCAGATGGTAAATTGCCATCTGAAAGGTACACCAAAAACATCGATTCGTCAGTTTCTGTTGCGACATTCTCAAGTCCACAGGCGCTCAATTTCCGAGTGTCATTCACGGGTTTACCTGGGAAGATGATCATGAGTTCATGCTCTGCACCATTTTCATCGGCCCATTCGATGATGGCATCCTTTGCACCTTCATCGCCTCCCGTTACAGCCTGAGCATCCCAACTCTGACGGTCTTCTATACCACCAAGGAAGATTTCTCCAAAGGAGTCCATCATAATCATCATGGAACCGAAAATCAACATTGAAAGACCCACTGCAAGGAAAGTAAACATCAAGCGAACCGGTTTTCGAACGCTGGAACGAATGGTCAATCCAACCGTAGCAGGCAACTTTGCAGTTAACTTCTGTAAGCCCCTAGAGGATACACGAATCTCATGCTGACCACGCAATACTTCCAATGGCTGCAAACGAGATGCCTGTATAGCAGGCCATATTCCAGATAAGAAGACAATCACCATGGCGGTTACGACAACCTCAACCACCAATGAAGATGGAACCGTTGGATTGATGATGGGGATTCCAATGATGCCTTCGTACATCTTGGTCATCGCAGGTGCACCGAATAATACACCTGGAATAGCACCGAGTATACAACCGATAACACCAATGAAAATCGGTGCCATGATGTAACCAGGCATAATCGACATTCGCTTCACACCGAGGGTCCTCAATACAGCGATTTCTTTGGCCTGTGATTGAATCAATCTCTGTAAACTGAGGAAGATAGTGATGCCAGCAACAACGGCTAGCATTCCTGTGATGACTGGATATGATTTTTCGGCACCCTCTACATCTGCTCGTAAGAATTCAACTGAGAACTCTTCAGTTCGGTCGTATACATCCAGCATCGAGTCGTCATTCTCTATTGCGATAGCTGGAATTCCTATTTTCAAATCGGTCAATCCACTTGCATTCGGATTCTGAGAATCCGGGGTTCCTTCAACGTCTATGAGGAGGAAATTAGATTCGCCGGCACTGAAGTTGGCCAGTGCCTCAAGTCCTTCATCGGTCATGTATCCAGTCACAAAGGTCCCGGGTTCAGCCGGAAGGATTTGTTCTCCAATTGTGAAGTACAAATGATTGGAATGGAAACCGATGCCGACGACGGTATAATCGAGGGCATAGCCAGCACCAGCGCTGATATTGACAGTATCACCGACCTTGATTTCCAATGCTTCGGCGGCGTGCTGATCCATGACGATTTCATCAGGGGCAATGGCCATTCGACCCGAACAGCAATCATGGTCTGGAATCCAAACTCTGTCCACCTCACCTTCATCTATTCCGTGCCAAACTGCGACAACCATTCCGTTATCAGCAGATTCACTGAAGAATTGCCCATTTGAAACCAAGCGCGGCTCACATTTGTCCAGTACGAGTTCATCACTGGGCCATTGTTCTCGAATTTCTTGGCATAGGTTTTCTGCAGTTGTTCCATTCCAGTTTCCTTGATTGTTCTCGACCCAAACATCGGGTAGATTGACACCGTTTTCGTCATCAGCATAGATGTCGTCATACAGTGTGGTTACCGAATGGGCATAGGCCCCAAACGAAATGCCTGCGAATACTCCAATCGAAACCATGAGAATGACTGCTGATAGGCGTAATTTGGTACGCCAAAGGCTTCTTGCGAGCCTCTTAGTCAGTAGCATTGACACCTTGTCACCTCCGTTCACACTTTTTCATCAGAGACAATTTTTCCACTGTCAAGGCGAACAACACGTGTCGCATACTTGGCCAGAGATTCGTCGTGCGTGACCATGACGGTCGTGATTCCTTCGGCTTCACAAGCACTCACTAGCACCTCCATCACTTTCGCAGATGTGGCTGAATCCAAATTGCCAGTCAACTCATCTCCA
>JASLKT010000022.1 GCA_030747395.1 Candidatus Thalassarchaeaceae archaeon | reverse complement strand
TGTGACCGCCTGTGAATCAGCAGCAATGAGCGTCACTAGTCCAATTCCATTGTTGATTGGAACACCTCTTTCGGCTGAGAAAGAACGTCAAAAACCGTTCAACGGAGCCGTGCGAGTGGCGAATTCTCGAACTGCGAAAATTGTCGGCCGTAAACAACTGCTTCCGACCTACGATGTCTTTGACGAGGGGCGATATTTCCAACCTGATGATGGCCCAGGGATTGATCGTAGCCTTCGTGGGGCTTCGGTCGGGATTACCATCTGTGAAGATGCTTGGCAACACATTGGGGAAGTGCCTTCAGATTATCCCGCTGATCCTATTGAACAATTGGCCACTTGGCAGCATCAAGGGGAACCGTTGGCCGTCAGTGTCAACCTATCTTCATCTCCATATCATCTCGCCAAAGAAGGCGTTCGGGCACGCCTTGTTCGCAAGGCAGCAGCCACATTGGGCCACCCATTCCTATTGTGCAACCAAATCGGTGGCAATGATGACCTGCTATTCGATGGGCGAAGCATCGTAGGTTGGCCGGATGGAACAGTGGTTCAAGGCCCTGCATGGTGTAGTGGAATTTTGATGGTTGATATCGAAACTCCCAATGCTGCTCAATGGATTCCCCTTGATGGGAATAGTGACGACGAATTAGAGGTCGTCAATCCCGGTGCCGAACCAACCATGCCTTCCAAAGGTCAAGATTTGTTGTCTGCGGTCACATTGGGCTTAGGTGATTATTGTAGAAAATCAGGCATTGGAAAAATTGTCCTCGGGATGAGTGGAGGAATCGACTCTGCTGTTTGTGCGGCGATTGCTTGTCAAGCGATTGGAGCAGACAACGTGCTCGGACTGGCCATGCCCTCTCGCCATTCTTCAGATCACTCAATTGAAGATGCAAAGGCAACGGCTGAGGCGTTGGGTATGGAATTGCAAATCCTTCCTATCAATGATATTCATGAGAGTGTCGATGAAACATTGCAAGGCGAATTGGATACGGGGCATCCAGTTGCCAAAGAGAACCTCCAAGCTCGAATTCGTGGCACTCTAGTGATGGGAGCAGCCAACGCAAGAGGCGCAATGGCAATCGCAACCGGCAACAAGAGTGAATTGGCCATGGGTTATTGCACGTTATACGGTGACATGAACGGTGGTTATGCACCGCTAGGTGATCTCTACAAGACCGAAGTCTACGAAGTTGCACATGCCATCAATGCGAATGCCGAGGGCAAGTCGCCCATCACTGAATCAACAATGACAAAAGCGCCATCTGCGGAGTTGGCACCCGATCAGAAGGATGAGGATAACTTACCACCATACACCGTTCTAGACCCCATCTTAGAGGACTGGATTGAGCGAGGAATTCGCAACGCTTCTCCACTGACACCTGGAGTGCTTTCGCGTATACATGCGAATGAGCACAAACGCTGGCAATTGTGTCCAGCACCTCGTGTTTCCAATCGAGCATTTGGCCAAGGATGGCGTCAACCTTTGGCATCCCGAAGATAAACGGGCAATCATTGATGGGCAAGTGCCGGCCGGTTCCTACCAATGGACATCCCTACGACGCTCGCTGCCATGCTGGCAGGCGAACATGGTCCAACCAAGCAGAAAGCCGCTCGATTGGTCGTCGATTTGGCTGCAACTGCTGGTGCAACGGAGTTCGTTACGTGCGCGCACGCGCACGTGAGCGGTGTATCTCCACTCACCGGCGGGCATGGTTTGCGACGCTTCCTAGCCGACCTTTCCGGTGATGAATTGGGTATGGTAGAAATCCCAACCACACTGAACAGTGCGGGTTGTGACAAAGAGAAAATGAAAGAGATGGATATTGAAACTGAAGATTTCCTAAAACACCAATTCGAAATCGTTCACGCTTATGCTGAACTCGGAATTGAAGCCACCCTGTCTTGCACACCGTATGATCGTGGCATCGAAAACGAAGGAATAGGGTCATGGGCGGAAAGCAATGCAGTGGCCTTTTCCAACTCTTACACATCACTCATTACCAATCGAGAAAGTGGCCTCTCTGCATTGGCTACAGCGCTCACAGGATGGGCCCCAAAGTGGGGTCTGCATCTTGAGGAAAATCGAATCCCAAACATTCACGTCAAAGTGGAATGCGAACTCGAACATATTGCCGATTGGAGTGTTCTTGGAGATTGGATTGGAAAACAAATTCAGCCTGATTGGGACTTGCCTTGGGGCATGATGCCTCACATCACTGGATTACCTGATTATGTCTCCTTTGATCAGAAGAAAGCATTGACTGCGGCTGCAGCCAATTACGGATCTCCGATGCTTTGGGCTGAGGGAGTTTCACCCGAACCGCCACAATATGCACCCGAAGGTGAACTCGTGTTTACAGAAAATGACCTGTTGGGACGTTATGACGAATTGGCCCCAACAGGCCAAGTCGATCTCGTCGTCATCGGTTGCCCCCAAGCCAGTGTAGGTGAAGTTCGAACCACCGCCGCTGCCGTACGCAACCGAATGGAGTTGGGCCAGCGAATTCCGGACCAACGCCTGTGGGTGTTTACCAGTGGCCACAACCACCAATTGTTGGAACAAGAGGGGACGCTAGATGTTCTGGAAGAAGCCGGAGCATTGATTCTCAAGGATACCTGCCCAGAAGTCACACCATACAACCGAACAAGGTACAATCATCTGCTTACAAATTCACTCAAGGCAGAACATTATCTGACAAGTGGCCTGAATCGAATGCCAACCAGTGTGATGCGAATTGGGGACTGTGTGGCTCACGCTTTCGATGCTTCTCTTTCCGCTGGGCCACGACCAGTGCTCGACGGCAAGGCTGCAAAACCACTCAGCACCAACAAGGTTCAATGTGGTGGGGAATTTTCAACCGTAGGGCGAAGTTTGCCTTCACAAAAAAGTTGGAAAACTCAAGGCAAAGCCTTGGTCACAGATGTGCCCATTACCTATCTTGGATATGTGAATCGAGATTCAGGGGTCATCGAAGAGCCAGGACACCCT
This sequence comes from Candidatus Thalassarchaeaceae archaeon, assembly GCA_030747395.1. Classification (GTDB taxonomy): domain Archaea; phylum Thermoplasmatota; class Poseidoniia; order Poseidoniales; family Thalassarchaeaceae; genus MGIIb-P. The sequence continues at coordinate 21,527 of JASLKT010000022.1, read as the reverse complement.
CTCGACGGCGTGGCCATTACCGATACGATTCTCATCTACCCCAAGGGTAGTGGTTCGACAGTTGCGCCGTTCATATTGATGGGGCTCATCTACACGGGCAAAGGACCCAAAGCCATTGTCAATCGTGATGTGTGTCCACTGACATTGCCCGCAGCATCTCTTCTGGAGGTGCCCTATGCACATGGATTTGATGAAGATCCATGTATGGAAATCAATACGGGTGATGATGTCGAGATGAAATTGGAGAATGGAATCGTCACTCTACAAGTTGTGAAGCGCACGGCAGCATCTCCTTGAGGGAGAACTCGCTCACCCAGTCATGCGCTGCATCGTAACGGGAGGAGCCGGCTTTCTTGGAAGCCATCTGACCGAACAACTCGTCGCGATGGGGCATTCGGTTGCTGTCATCGATGACATGTTTCGTGGGAAGCAAAAAAATCTCGAAGGATGCAAAGGCATGGATGATTACTATCTGCTCATGGGGGATGCTTCAAATCGTGCCCTTTACGAGAAAGCAGCAGACAAACTTGGGGGCGTTGATTGTGTGTACCACTTGGCTGCAATCAATGGTACACGTTGGTTCCATGAACGACCAGATTTCGTCGTACAAGTCAACTTAGACACTCTACGAGTGGCATTGGATTTTGCAATTACTCGTGGTTCTCGATTTGTGTTCACATCCTCGCCTGAGGCGTTTGGAGAGCAACCAGAAATGCCATTGACAAATGCATCTGATAGTTTGTTTTCCTCTGCTTCCGAACATGGGCGGCATTCCTATGGTGCCAGCAAATACTTGGGGGAAATTCTTGTTCAACACGCGGTGAGTGACAGTAGTTTAGATGCACGAATTGTACGTCCTTTCAACGCATATGGGCCACGATTGCCCGGCAATGCATATGGACAAGTGACTGGAATTTTCCTTGAGCAATGCCGACGTGGTGAACCCATTACCATCCACGGTGATGGCACTCAAACGCGTTCGTTTACTTGGGTTGATGAGGCTGTTGAAGGAATCCGAATCGCCGGTGAATTGGATCAAGGTCTAGATGGTTCGCGATTGACGGGGGCTGCATTCAATCTTGGCAATCCCGAAGAGGTGACCATCGAAGAGTTGGCCAAACTATGCCTAGAGATTACCGGATCCCCATCTGAAATCCATTACCAAGAATCGGGACATCCCGGCGATTCACGACGACGTGTGCCTGATATTTCGGAAACACAGAGTGCATTGGGTTGGGCTCCGTTCCAAAATTTGGAAGAGGGGCTGCGTTCATGCTGGCGCTGGCTTCAAGCTGAGCACATGTAGGTGAGACGATGAGGAGAAAAATCCCTACTGGCCTCATCGGCATGATTCACCTCAAGGCACTGCCGGGTTCACCCGGATTTGCAGGAGACCTCGATGCCGTCGAATCATCCGCTCTTGCGGATGCATCCACACTACTCGCAGGAGGGGTCGATGCCATTTTGGTCGAGAACTTCGGTGATGTACCATTTCACAAAACAGTGGATGCTGTGACCATTGCTGCAATGACAAGAATCATTCGTGCAATTGTGGAAATGAGCAATGTCCCAGTGGGGGTGAACGTACTCCGGAATGATGCCAATGCGGCACTGTCAATTGCTTCAGTCACCGGTGCATCTTTCATCCGTATCAATGTCCATATTGGAGCCATGCTGACCGATCAAGGTCTGATTGAAGGAAAAGCCGCAGAAACCCTTCGGTTGCAGGAAAATTTGAATTCAAACATCGCAATTCTTGCCGATGTTGGTGTGAAGCATGCAACGCCTTTTGATTCAAATTGGACATTGGAACAAGAAGCGAAGGATGCTTGGTTTCGAGGATTGGCCGATGCTCTAATCATTTCAGGGAGTGGAACAGGTGCACCTGCGAAATCAACCGATCTTGAGCGGATTCGTCAAGCGGTGCCTGACGCCCCACTCATCGTTGGTTCAGGAGTTCGCCATGACACCTACTCAGAATTCAAATTGGCTTCGGCATGGATTGTTGGAACGGCATTCAAGCGCGATGGAATCATCGAGAACGAAGTCGAACTGATGCGCGTTCTCGAACTATCTCACTCTTCTTCTGAGGCTGGCATGTCTTGAGGCAATTTCCATTTGACAATGATGGCTGCTAGTAATGCAACAATACCGGCAACCAAGCAAGCCGCGACCATGCCGTCAATGAATGACTCTCTAGCAGATTGAATGAGTAGCGCGCCATCGGGATTTCCCGCCTCTAACATACTCTGTCCAATTTTGATTGCGGCAGGAAAAGATTCTGAAATCACTCCAGATTGAGCAGATAGTGAATCTGGGACAACAATGTTTGATTGGTAAACTTCATTCAACACACTGCCGCCAATCGCAATGCCAAGTGCGCCTCCAACTTCACGGCTGGCGTCATTGGTCGCGCTTCCAACACCGGCTTTGGATTCAGGAATGGCCTCCATTACTGCTGTGGTCGAAGGGGCCATTGTCAAACCCATACCAAGGCCAATCAGGAAGAAGGTTACGGCAATTTGCATGTAACTGGTTTCAACGGTCACCAGTGTAAACAAAAACAAACCCGTCGCCACCAAACAAAGTCCGACTGAAATCACATTGCTCCCTCCAAACTTTGCAACCAAACGATCGCTGTTTGCTGCCGCTGGCATCAAACCGATGGGCAAAGGGAAGAAGCGAATCGCGGCAGAAAATGGTGAATGGCCCCGGACCAATTGGAAATGCAACATTTGCATAAACATGAATGAAAACATGACAAAGAAAGCCATTGCAATGGCAATCAGTCCAATTGAAAACCGATGGTTTTTGAAAAAATCTAACGGCAGTAATGGATACTCTGCCTTCTTTTGTGAAAAGAAAAACATCAGACCAGAGGTCACACTCACCGCAAAGGCTGCCAAGATGCTGGTATCGGCCCATCCACGACTGGGGCCCTCAATAATACCAAACAACAGTGAACCCAAAGTGAGAACTGAAAGAATTGCACCCCGCATATCCAGTGGCCTCCCCTCTTTGTCTTTGGAGCGTGGTACAATGATAGCGCCTGCAATTAATGCCAGAATAATAATGGGGACATTAATCAGGAAAACCATCTCCCAATCGTATGTTTCGACCGCCCATCCACCCACGAGTAATCCAATGGGGGCGCCTACACCGGCCATTGCGGCCCAAATGCCAATGGCCTTTCCACGCTCTTCAGGGGGGAATACCACCAGTACAACAGACAATGTTGAAGGCATCACTAGAGCTGCTCCCAAACCCATCAATGCACGTGCTGCAATTACATCCGATGATGAATCAGCAAAGAATGCCGTCCAAGCAGATGCGGCCCCCACGATGATGAGACCGATTTGCAAAGCACCTTTTCGGCCAAACCGATCTCCGAGAGCACCCATCACCAGAAGTGTACCACCGAATACCAATGCATATGCATCCATGATCCACTGCAATTCAGAATTGTCTGCTGACAAATCTGTAGAAAGCTCTGGTAGAGCCACATTTAGAGTCACGTTGTTCAACATGACAATCACAAGGCTCAAACTCATGACCGCTAGAATTTTCCACCGATTAGCCGGGAATTCGGAGGACTCTGAATCAACCATGCATCGTCGTCCTGTAGATAGTATATTATGTAGAAAGTTCAAACATTTTCAGGGGATTATCGACTTGAGATATGGAAATATTTCCGGAGAAAAACCGAGTACTGTTTCTTCTTCGCCGTCCACAATTTGCGCGAATTGACCCATTGCTCCCGCCAAATCATACCCTCCTGCCTTGCCTCTCCAAGAATCTGAAACTATCAAGGCTTCCAATTCTTCATCTGCAAGAGATTCAATCGAAACCGTGGCTGATGAAATCCATGATTGAACAGTTTCACCCTGAATAACTGCTGTTCCACTCCAAACTCGATGATTTCGGCCACTCAACCGAAGAAGCATGCTCAGGGCTTCCTGACGATTCCCAGGTTGCCCCATGGGATTGAGATTGTCATCGGGGTCCTCAACCAATGTATCTGCAACTATCACGAGAGGAACGGAACATTCTCTCTGTGCTGATTCAATCTTACCACGCAATGTATGTGCGACCTGTTCAGAGATGGGTATTCCATGCCTGTGCGAGCGCTCGCGCGCGCGAAGTGGAGTCTGGATGACTTCGTATCCTAATGCTTCAAGCATGGATGCTCTGCGCTGCGAAGCGGAGGCCAAATGCACCAATTCCATGGCAACCGGATGAGGGTGGCGTTTATCTTCTTGCAGTGAATCGCTCGGTCTGGTGGCCTAGTTGAGTAATGCGGCGGAGAGAATCCCAACCTACATTCAAGGATTGGATGAACAAATGCAAGGTGGAATCCCAAAGGGGCATCTATGTCTACTCGCAGGTACATCTGGTTCAATGAAATCCAGTCTAGGATTTGCCATGTTGTACAATGCTGTTCTCGAAGGCCGCACATCTGGAATTTATGTCACCCTTGAACAATCGAAGGAATCTCTTGCGGGCCATATGGCCAACATGGGCATGAATGTCGATGACCCTCGTGTACGGAGCAACATTGCCATCATCGATCTCGCTGATTTACGCGTACAATTGAGCGAAGCTGGAACTGCAAATCAGGTCGATTGGATGGGGCAACTCATCAAACAATTGACCAATTATCGCGAGAGTATTGGCTTTGAGGTGTTAGTTTTCGATTCCTTAGGGGCATTCTTTACACTCACCCGGATGGAAAATCCACGTGATGAGACATTCAAGTTCTTTGAAGCCTGCCGCCGTCTTGGATTAACGACATTCATCATCTGTGAAATGATGGGCGAAATGAAGAACCAATTCGGTGAATTTGGAATTGAAGATTATCTATCCGATGGCGTCATACATCTCACAATGGATCGTAGTGGCGACCAAATTAATCGAAAAATTGCCGTCGTCAAAATGCGGCACACAAACCACACATTGGGCTATCATTCATGGCGATGGGACCCGTCAATATGCAAGTTCACAATCCATTGAGAATTACTCAACGGTGACCGACTTCGCAAGGTTCCGAGGACGATCAACATCGCACCCTAGAGCGAGTGCAGTATGGTATGCGATGAGTTGCATTGGTAATACGGTCAACATCGGCGAAAACATCGGCTCTGTTGCTGGCACTGGTATCGATATGTCTCCCTCTTCAGCGATGGAGTCTCCTTCTTCATGAATGAGGATGATTTTCGCTCCACGAGCACGGCATTCGTGAATACTGGACACGGTCTTGTCCTTCAGTGAATCATTGGGTGCGATGACGACGACGGGGCTGCCCTCTTCTAGAAGAGCAATCGGGCCGTGCTTCATTTCACCAGCAGGATACGCCAAACAAGGAATATAGGCAATTTCCATCAGTTTGAGGGCGCCTTCTCTGGCAACTGGAGCGGAAATCCCACGGCCGAGGAAGAGAACGCTCTTGGCATCCTTGACGGCATCGACCACTTCTTCAATCGGACCCGGATCGGAAAGATAAGAATCAACCAATTGTGGAATCTTTTGGAGTGATTTTGTCAAGCGCCTTCCCTTCTCTCTTGAGAGAGAACGAGCGCGCCCAATTTGAATCGCAAACATCGAAAGAGCAGCCACCATGTTGGAGAATGCCTTGGTTGAAGCAACTGATTGCTCTGGTCCCGAATGAATGTAACAACCCTTTCCACATTGACGAGCAATAGTTGACCCGACGACATTGATGACACCTCGAACTTCACCTCCTTTCAGCTGAATTTCTTTGACTGCAGCGAGGGTATCTGCTGTCTCTCCCGATTGACTCACTGCAAAATGGATCGCATCGGTTTCAATCACAGGGTTATTGTGACGGAATTCACTACTGACGTGGGCCAAGGCTGGAACTCTAGCCAATTCTTCAATCGCAAGGCGACCAACTTGTGCGGCATGCAATGCAGTACCACATCCTAGCAAACGAACGTGAGGGATTTTCTGCAACTTTTTCGATGAAAGGCCTAGGCCACCTAAACGTGCATTGCCGTCATTGATTGCCAGTCGTCCGGTGAGACATTGGCGAAGAGACTCGGGTTGTTCGTGGATTTCCTTGAGCATGAAGTGAGGGAAGTCTCCCAATTCAGCCTCACCCCAGTCATCATCAAGTATCGTTACCTCTGAATCGGTAGAACGACCGTCAAATCGACTGGTTTGGATACCATCAGATGTCACGATGGCTAAATCTCCATCATCCAACCGAATGACCTGTTGAGTTAGAGTTTGGAGTGGCAAAGTATCACTAGCAATCCAATTCTCACCTTCTCCAACCCCAATGACCAATGGTGAACCGTTACGAGCACAGATAATCATGTCGTGACCCTCGAAAACAACACAAATACCCCATGTTCCTCGAGCACGCTTGAGTGTTCGTCGAACTGCCGTTAACGGTTTGGCACCATTCTCAACCTCACGATGAATCAAATGGACTAAAGCTTCTGAATCAGTATCGGAACGAAGTTTAGTGCCTTCTTTCTCGAGCCGATTTCGCAATGCACGAGCATTTTCTATGATGCCATTGTGCACCAAGGCAATCTTCCCATCTACTGAACAATGTGGGTGGGCGTTTGAATCGGTGACGCCACCATGTGTAGCCCAACGGGTGTGTGCAATTCCACAAGTACCTTCGACTTTTTTCGGGATGATTGATTCTAAATCTGCAACCTTGCCTATTCGCTTGTGAACAGAAATATCTCCATTCTTTACTGCAATTCCAGATGAATCATACCCCCTATATTCGAGACGGCGAAGACCGTCGATCAGAAATGGCGTAGCCTGTTTATCCCCAATATATCCAATGATGCCACACATGAAAAATCCCTCACAATCTCACAGTTTCCCCACACAATGGGCACTTCACACGCCGAGCTTTGTTTGCACGTGCATTGAATGTAGATTCGCAGGCCTCACAGGTGACTGGAATCTCAGGAGCGGGGAGATCAGGAAGTGGGGGTAATTCACCTAGAGCGGGTAATGGTGGCAGTTCACCAGGGGCAGGCAAGGGCGGTAATTCACCTAGAGTGGGTAATGGTGGCAGTTCACCCGGGGCGGGCAAGGGCGGTAATTCACCTGGAGCGGGTAATGGTGGCAGTTCACCCGGGGCTGGCAAGGGCGGTAATTCACCTGGAGCGGGTAATGGTGGCAGTTCACCCGGGGCTGGTAATTCACCAGGTGCGGGGAGTGGTGGTAAACCGGATTCTTCGAGAGCCTTGTGCATCTCTTCCATAACCTGCTTCATTTCGGCTTCAACAGCACGACGTTCGCGCCTAGTTGTGCGAGCGGCTCGATTTGAATTAGGATCGATCTCTTCGGTTTCATCTTCAAGGACAACTGCAATTTCAGGTGCTGGAGATTCGGTATCATCTGCGTCTGCGTCAAGCGAATCTTCTTCATCGATTGACACGATTGGAGTGACTTCTATCTCATCACCGAAACCGTCTGATTCAAGATCTACCCAATTTTCATTGACAAAATCAACTCGATCAGAGGAGGAACGCCGCCTTCGATTACTTGTAACGACGAAAGTGACGAACAATGAAAGAGAACAGAACGTAATCAAGACGGAATTCATCAATGCTTGGAATGTGGATTCGTCGAGGTTCAACCATAGGCGAATTTCATCCAACAATCCATGGTCTGGACTTTCAGCAGTTGGGTCTTCGACCATCTTCCGAACACGAAGACCATTGCTGGTCACATACGTAAAGTGAAGTTCACCAGAATCATCAGTTCTCCATGCGGTGAGAAGTACACCGCTACTGATTCGATCGGAGAGCCACATGTCATCACTTCCATCGACATCTGAAAGTAGACCGTAGTGGAGTTTAGGGCCAGTTGGAGAAATGGCATCATAGAGGACTTGGATGCCCCGATCTGTTTCAATGAGGGCAATGTTTGACAACCCTCGTGCTGGTGTTCTATCTTCGACACCCTGAAGCCACGAAGGTGGTGATATTCGGGTCACCAATTCGGCATCTGCTTCAGACCCTTCTCGCCATGCAGTGAAAATAGTTTCAGAACCATCGCTATTCTCAACCAATACCATTTGTCCAGAGATTGCATCGTCTCCAACAGCGATTGAGAAAGCCCAGTTCTGCACATCGGCATTACCGTGTGCATAGAACATTCCAAGACGCTCCTCGCCTGTTGAATCATCACGTATATTTTGATGCAAAATATGAATGTCATCTTTTCCGATTTCAACTTGGATTGGAGAAGCGGAACGAGGATACATATCGATGTCAAGAACGGTGTTTCGACGAATTTCCCAATCTTCTGGCGATGCCGATAACGGTGAATCGGTTTCAATGAGGAAGATTGAGGTCAAATCTTGGTAGGTACCACCGGTGACCATATCTCGATGATATCCAGCAATGACGACGTTGTCATCTCTTTGATCAAGGCCCAATCCCCAATAAGTTCCCTCTGCGGAAAGAAGACCTGGCATCTTATCTTGACGAGGTGTCATTTGGCATGTGCGGTCAATTGTCGTGTAGGATACCGTCGAGCGAATAAACGAATTTTCGTCGAGATAAGCGCGTGTCCATACAACGGTGACAATCCCTTGGTAACTATTGACTGCGATATCGCCAATCCATTCCGTTTCCAATTCTAAACATGTGTATAACGATTGATCAACCGCCATACGATGTACGAATAATTTTGATCCCACAGAAGTGAACAATAGGGAATCCTCACCCAAGCCTGCCGATGCCTCGATGTTGTGAGTGGATTGGAGCGCTGGTGTTCGAGCACCGGATAATGTGACATGATCTTGAACGACAACGAAATCAGCAACATTGTTGTCAGATACAAGGTCTGTAGAAGTGATAATTGTTGCGCGATATGATATGCCGCGAGCATCAGAAATATTTCCTGCGAAGTTAATACTGGAACTCATTTGACCGATAATCACTGTGGCATTGAATACATCATACAATTCATATCCAAACTCGTTCATCATACTCAATTCAACTGAAAATTGCTCTGAATCCCTCGCCCCTAGATTGTCAATTCGAATAGAAATTGTGTATGGTTCATTGGGCCGAGGGACGGCGGGTGATGTGGTCACTGCACCAGGTCGTATGGCCAAATCTACACCATCTGGTCGAGGTTGAACGGGGAATGTGATGATGGCTGAATTGTCTGACCGATCAGGTTCAGCAATCGCTTGACCGGGGTCGATCACAACCTCCAATTCTTGACCTCCACTCGCCATTGGATTCCAATACAGAATGACCTCAACAACTTGGCCTGGTTCGATGAGGGGGATGGTTGCTTCACTTCGCTTGGTTCCTTCTTCCCTTAGATGCACCACGACCTCTTCGGCATCAGCATCGCCATTATTGCGAATATCTGCCCGCACCTCAAGGAAAGTATTCACGAAGGACTCTTCGACGGGCACTCCATATTCCTCAACGGAAATCGAGCCAAAAATTGAGAGGTCAGGTGCTGGAGGGAAATTGTCAACTTCTACTGTTCGACGCAATTCATCGCTGGTGACACCCGATTGATCTCTACCTTGCACTGCGATACGATGGAAGCCATCTTCCAATTGCGTAGTGTCCCAATTGACAGACCAATCAACAGTGGTGTAATCTTGGCTACTCGATACGGGAATCTCATTCCATTCTCCTCGTCCAATACGCCACTCAACAGAGATTGGATTGGGCGTTAGGAAGGTACCCGAAATGCTCGTAGTCCCGCTTACGGGTTCTTGTCCACTTGGATTGGCAATGGAAATACTCTGACTGCCCAGCATCAGTTCGACCACTTCTGTATCGGACCAAGCATTGGTGCTATCTCGTGCTTTGACTTCGATTGTAAGTTCATCATCATCTACCCAATCCTGTGCATAGAAATTATGTGACCAATTCACCGTTCCAGAAGCTTGTGTCCAATCAAATGCATCACGTTTTTCACGAGGTGACCCCGGCTCCTGATACCAATACCAAGCATGGACAAGGACTTCTTCAATACTGGCACCTTCTATGTCCGATTCTGCAGTCCCACGTACGCGATAAGTCTCACCTTCAATCAGCCAATCGCCTTGGAGGGGGCTTTCGATTTCAATCCAATCTCCTTCGCCAGAGGGTGGAGGGGGATTGGTGGAATTATTTCCACTCCCACCACCACCGCCGCCACCACTGGTGCCGGTGAGATTCTGCAAAAGACGTGCTCCATCGACGATACCGAATCCATATTTCTCGTTCCAATTTTCATCGAAATTCGAATCATAGGCACCATCTCTGAGCTCGGAGTTTTCACGAAGTAATTCTCTAACGTCATCGAGTTCTAAATCATCATCAATGCCTAACATGATGGCAATTAATCCACTCACATGGGGCGTTGCCATACTGGTTCCATCCATCTCTTGGTAATCATTGTCAGCCATTGGCCGAGGTTGATTGGGCAATTGGAGTGAACCTTCCTGATGGCGGGGTGCATTGATTCCAGAACCAGGGGCGACGACGTCGGGTTTCATTTCATCCCAATCATCATCATCACCGTCGTCTTCACGAGGGCCCCAATTAGAGTAAGAGGCGATACTATCGCTCTCACGGTCATGAGTGTCTTTGTCATCGGTGGCTCCAATCGCAATTGAAGAATCGGCACTCGCTGGACTGGGTACTCGTCTAATCCCATCATTGCCCATCGCAATGACACAGATGAGGCCCGCATCTGAGGCTGAATTCACAAGAGATGACTCGGCTGAGGTCCCGTTATCACCGGGATCATCAGAATTTGGATTGGTTACACTACCATACGACATGGACAGGATATCGATGCCATTGCTAGACTGATTGTTACCCCAGTCTGTATCGACATTGTTGATGGCCCACTGTAAGCCACGGAGTGTGTTCTGTGCATTTGTACCTCCAGCATCTGTTAGAACCTTGACATCGACTAGGTAGGCACCCGGTGCAACACCAACGTAAACGCGATCACTGCTTCCAGTTCCAATACTGGTTCCTGCAACGTGTGTCCCATGACCATTGGAATCGTCGGGATCATCGGTACCACTCGTGTTCGAAAAGGTAGACGTTGCATCATAACCAGCAACCCATTTTTGATCAACGTAACTATTGGCATCGATATCAGGGTCGTCATTGACATCATCGAAATCGTTCAGAGAACGATGTTCGTTGTCAACTCCCGTATCGAGAATTGCGACGACAACGTCATCGCCTCGATAGCCAAGGGTCTGCATCGTGTCCTGATATTCTTCAGATTCACGAACTTTCATGGCTGGAACGGAATTGTCAAGGAAAGGAATCATCACATTCTGTTGCTCAACGGTGACGACCCCATCAAGGCGCCAAATCGAAAGTAGAGCGGAGAGTGGCACATGGTCAACTGAAATGGTGTGAATGGACTGAAGCACGTCGAACCATGCCCCCTCTTCAATCCAGCCATGTGCGGATAAAGTCGATTTGAGTTCATCGATTTCTTCCGTCCCAGGATGTTGAGAATAATCGACATGGATGGCGACCGTTAGTCGTCCATCAGGGCCTTCAATGGCTGTCGTACTCACAGATTCGTATTCCCCATCCAAGATTCGCTGCAATCGATCATCCATGCCGTTGTGGTCCCGGTCAGGTGAATAGGCAAGCCATGGCCCAACACCGCGATGAGGGGTTGGACAAGATTCGCCATTTTCGCAGATTAATGATGGTAAGCCAGGAACAAGAATGGTGGATTCTTCACGAACTTCAAAACTTTCAGAGGTTCCTTCGAGTGCCAGAGGTGACATCGATGTGAGGAGCAGCAGCAAGACCGCGAAAATCGGAGTCTTGAAGGTGGATTCACTCGACAACATATGCATCCCGAAGGGATGCCACCCACCGATTACGTATAACACCAACCGAATCAGGACCGTAGGTCCTGTCAACGAATCCTGTCAAGGCCACTCTAAATGCGTCTTTTCTACAGTACATCGAAGCACGGTAATCCCATTCATTTCTAAGGTCATGATTTCGGCCTTGCAAACGGGACAATGAGCCTGTTCAGACAATTGTTCAAGCCAAGCTTGACGTGTCTCAAGTTCATCGCCTTCCTCACGCAATCTCTGCATGGTTCGTAGGGCTGGACCCGTCAATTCACCATCCCATGGATCTGTTGACAACTCTCTCATCCTAGATTTGGTTGCCATATGTTGAGCCTCCAAACCTCCTTTGGAAGAAGGGCCGTGATCTACAGTTCCGATTGGAACCAAGCCTCCTTTTGCAATCGGTTTGGCGAGTACATAACAAGCGATGAAACCCGTGATGTGCGCAAGATGAGCCACATTTGAGGTGGCCGTAGGATATTGCATGATTTCTAGAGCGATTTTGAACAAAGCAATCCATGCAACGGGCCATCTTCGAATGAGAATTAAGGGGAATTCGATTTCATCCCTCGGCCAACAAGCGAGGTAGCACCCCAACAAACCAAACGCAGCACCGGATGCCCCCAAGCAAAATATTTCACTTCCCCAATTGGCTAAAGTCCAACCAATATTACCACCCAATATTCCAATCACATAAATGGCTAGGAATCTCCCTTTCCCTAGGCGCTGTTCAAGTGGGACTCCTACAAGGATAATCACAAGGGTATTCCCCAATACGTGAAAAGTATTTGCGTGTAACCAAGCGGATGTGATGAAACGATGCATTTCACTGGTTTCAAGAGCCCAGGCCGGGAGAAGTGCTCCGAGTGCACGCATTAGATCAAATCCTACATGCCAATCTAGAATGGATTGAACCAACCATGTAAGAATGAGTGAGGCCCCAATGCCAAGTGCCATCGGAGTTTGCTTAATCCAAGCATGGACCAATGGTGCGAGAGCTGCTACAAGCCAAATGAATGCGTAAATCCAGAAGGTTGTCGTGACCTCTGACCACGGCAGCCCCATGGTATACTCAGTGGGTTCAGATGCTTGACCTCTTCGCCGCAGGGCTCAAGCCAAGTGCTTGATTCGAAGAGGTGTGGCCCTACTTCATGTCGAGGCGTTGACGGTGCGAAGAGGCACCCGAACTGTACTTGAAAATTTCAATATGAAAATTGAATCTGGCAATTGCATTATTCTAACCGGTGACAATGGTTCTGGGAAATCAACTCTAATCGAATCTATCGCTGGAATCATCCCGGTTCAATCCGGCAAAGTCACAATTCAACGCCCCTTCGGACTCACCCTTCAATCTGGTGGAATCAATGGGGATGAATTGGTCGATGAACGTCTGGAATATGCATCTCAGGCATCGGGTGTGGAAGATGCCAGTGAATTACTCAATCATTGGAATCTGGAACATCGAAGTCATGATCGGATTGGTCAACTTTCAGGTGGATTATATCGACGATTGGCCGTTCTGCAAGGATTGATGCCCGCTTATGGCAATCAACCTCGAATCTGTTTACTCGATGAACCATCAGAAGGTTTGGATGATGATTCCGTAGTCACACTTCTCACCGACATTGCAACATTGCGTGCGCGTGGACATGCGTTCCTGATTGCCACCCACGATGTGCGATTACACGAATGTGCCACAACTTTGTTGGAACTCAATGGTCAATCAACCGATACCACACCAGCGCAGAAATCTGCAGAAGTGCCTGAATTCACAAATTCAGAATCAACATTATCTCTGACACGCTGGTCTTCCACGTTGGACAGGAGAACAAAATGGCCGCTACTTTCCCGTGGCATACCACTCATTGCATCGATTTTGGTCCTATTCGCTTTGCTCGGGAATGAAATTGGTTCACTCATATTAATTCCAACATTCTTGGCATCCATCCCTTGTCTTTCGTCATTACACCATGCAAAAGAAACTCGTTCAGGAGATTGGTGGATGGCGATGGGTGGACGGATATTCACAATTGATTTATTGTCAATCTTGTTGATTTTTGTCTCACCTTTGCTGACGGCGTCTATTTTTGGAATCGAACATGATTCGTCGATTTGGATGTTGATTGGGTTCCCATTCATTGGCATTTATCTCGCGAGTGGCGCCATCCATGAATTGGCGATGAAGATGCCTAGAACTGGAAGTCAATATGTCCCGTTACTATCACTGGTTCTTATTTGGCCCCTACTCATTGCCAATGATGCGATTTCCTCTTGCTCAGATTCATCGGTGTGTTCTGATCCATGGTTGCCTCTAATCGTGGCAACAGGTATTCCGCTCATCATTTGGTTTGGACTCCCCATACTCCACCCACGCACAGCGTCAAATTGATGGAGTAGGGAGGACGGCTGATAGGTATGCGAGGCGTTTGGCTAATGCTTCTAGGTCTCGCAATTGCCGGTTTGGCCATGGTTCTCGGATTTGTGGTTGCACCTGGTGCTCAAGGTTTTGAAGGTGATTCTTATCGAATTATTTTCTGGCATGTACCTGCTGCATGGACCTCGTTTCTTGCATTTGGAATGCTCTTTGTTGGTAGTTTAGCTTGGTTCTGGAAACGCTCCGAATGGGGATGGACTTTGGCAGGGGTAGCCGCTGAATTGAGCCTCCTTTTCGGACTCTGTGTAGTCACATCGGGGCCCATTTGGGGGGCTGCTGAATGGGGTGTGCCTTGGGATTGGACCGATGCTCGATTGAATACGTATGGTGTCCTTTCTGCAATCGCTCTATTCCTCGTTCTTTCTAGACGCAGTCAACCGGATACACCAGAATTTAGAGATGTGTTTTCAGGTATTGGATTGTTCGGTTTCCTCCTCGTCCCAATCACCTACATGGCCACCCGATGGTGGCAGGAAAGACACCCTGGTCCAGTTATTGGTGGTGGGGAAGAAGGTGGAGTTGATTCTGTAATTTTGCAAATCTGGCTTCTCGCATTTATTGGCATGACCATTCTGCTGATCGGACAGGCGATGGTTAGTTGGGAAGTGCAGAAATGTGAGCAACGCCTCGCAGAGTTACAACAACGGATGGATTGAGATGAGTGATGTCGCATATTTGGCTGCTGCATATGCTGCCATGATTGGTTTAATCGGCTGGTTCACATGGCAATTGTTGGATCGTCTCAAAGATGTTCAAACAAGGATTGAGGCTGTAGAAGAGACGATTTCGAATCCTACGGATTCGGATGAATGAGCCGGCGGCTTCAAATCCCAATGGCTCTGCCGAAGCACCATGGCAATGCTAGACTATGACACTTACAAACTCCTGCACTTAGCAGGGGCATTCGCAATCACAATGGCCTACGGCGGACTTGGCATGTGGGCGATGAATGAGAAAGATAACAGTGAAAATCGCTACCACAAATTGGGAATGATGTCGCATGGAATTGGCCAATTGGCAATTCTCATTGGGGGTTTTGGAATGCTGGCAAATCTGTATGCTGATAGCCCATTCAGTCAAGGATGGGTTCATTTCAAACTCGGAATTTGGATTTTGCTTGGCGGTGGCTTAACATTGCTAAAGAAGAAACCTGAACATGCAAAGGAAATTCTTGCTGCAGCATTTATTCTCATTTTCTTGGCAGGATCAATCGGTGCAAATCACTTCAAATGGTTTGGAGCATGAGTTCGGTGTGTGGTATGAATGTCCCGAGGTGAAGCGTTTTGCGTTGCCTGCGGGGCGGGCCCACCTCACTCGAGTAATCGATTGTGTGAAACCTGTTTCCGAGAAAGAAATACACTCTCGGAGTGCGAGGAAACCAGCCAAGCATATCGGTGTCCAAAATGTGGAATGAACTTTGAAAGTGCGCGGTGGGGGTTCCTTGAACAAGAAGACTTGCTTCAACGCCGTTTAGACGATTCGCTGCAGATTCATGAAAGAGCTGAGGCGGTCGGAATCGCAACACATGCAGAAACGATTGATGAGAGAAACGTAAGAATCCATGTGCAAGTCGATGGGCAGATTGATGCGTTCCATTTCGAAGAACAGCACGAAGTCATCGTGCGTACATCAAACATGATTTGCAAGACCTGTACTCGCAAGGATGGAAATTATTACGAAGCAACCTTGCAAATCCGTAGTGCTGGTCGGAAACTAGAGGATTCTGAAATTGAAGTACTGCGAGGTTCATTGGATACACTTCTCGCTTCAATGGAACCTGACCCGATGTTCTTCATCACAAAAGAAGGGAGCGTAGTCGGTGGCTGGGATGTGACCATGGGAAGTAAATCCCTCGCGAGAACTTGGGCGAGGCACATGATTCAACGCTGGGGGGGTCAAACCAGAGAGACACATTCAGTCATCGGACAGAAGGATGGAATGGAAGTGACGCGCCTAACGGTTTTGTATCGAAAACCTGGCTATGAATTGGGTGATGTGATTCGATGGAGAAAACGCCTGTGGATGATTGGGGCTTGGCAGAAGGATGGACCCATTCTATCGGCTCAAGATCAACGCGAAAAAACCGGCGCTTCTTGGAGAGACTTGGAAAAGGCAGTTGTCATGTCACGCTTTATTGATCAAATTGAGGTTGATTTACTCAACAGAGATGCTTCTGCGGCTGAATTTATGGATCCTCGTGACTTCAAAATACAGACGGTTCGGTTGCCATACGATGATGATGGAACACAGCCCCGGTTACGATTGGGTTGGATTACAGATGAATGGGTGGCACTGCCGAGAGTGCGAAATCCCGATGAAGGGCATGCGGCTAGGGAGGGGTGATGGTGACACTGAGTGAGTTGGCGAATAGCCTCGATGGCAGCGGTATGCTAGGGTATCTTCGCAACTTCCCCGCAGATTTGGAAAAAGTGTGGAGCGAATCGAAATCTTGGGATTTATCGGCGATTGATGATTCAACATTCACTGGAGTCATTTGTCTTGGAATGGGTGGTTCTGCCTCTGGTGGTGATTTCCTTTCATGCCTATCAGATGCTGATGGTTGCCTTCCTTTCGTGGCCCACCGCGGTTATGATTTACCTGCGTGGGTCTCTGAGAATTGGTTGGTACTTGCAACATCTTATTCGGGCAATACTGAGGAAACACTCGATGCAGTTGAGGCGGCGATTGGACTAGGATGTGCAGTGATTGGCTTCTCTTCAGGTGGCACTTTGCAGACACTATTGCAAGATTCAAACCAAATTTGGATTCAATTGCCTGATGGGCAGCCGCCTCGTTCTGCGTTTGGCCATATCTTCGGTGCCCAGGTAGCCCTTACATGGCGATTGGGAATTATGAGTGCTCCCGACGATTTAGAGGCAATGTTGCAACGTCTAACTGAAACCGTTGATGCCTGTGATTTCACACATGATGGGGACGAGGATGTCATCGCTGAAATGGCTGAATCGATTCTTGGTCGAGAAGTGAGTGTTTTGGCCACACAATCTCTAGCACCGACTGCGTATCGAGCTGTTTGTCAATTGAATGAGAATGGTGGTGTCTTTGCTCGACCTCATGTCATCCCTGAAATGAATCACAATGAGATTGTCGCTTGGGGTGAAGAAAACGCATCCGACAATCAAAGCCTACTTCTCTTCTCGTGGGACGGTGCCCATGAGAGAAACGATTTGCGTGTTGACTGGTTTTTGGAAAGCATCACTGTCGAACCAACATGGGGCTTATTGTGCGAGGGCGATTCACATCTCGAAGCATTGCTCTATGCAGTTATTCTGATGGATTGGTTGTCATGCGCCGTTGCACTACTTCGTGGCAAGGATCCAACTGCAATTGGACCAATTGTGGGCCTCAAGGACCATCTTTCTCAGTAAAGAGGACCCAGAACCAATCGTGGATCTGGGTAATCAAGTAAGGCTTGTTCTCGTTCAAGCAAAGTCACAACACCTGGCAAATCATAGGTTTCTGGTTTCCGATATGATAACTGAAAATGCAAGTGGGGTGGCCAACCGCCATTCTCATCTTCTGCACCAAACCAAGCGATGATTTCTCCTCCTGAAACGGACTTCCCGGGGGGACAGTTTTCTGTGGATGCTGCATCCAAATGCCCATACAACACCCATAGATTTTGACCCTGGATGAAATGATGAATTATGACCGTGTGCCCATAATCACCATCCGCAGGATTGTATCCTGAAAACGCAACCACGCCATCGGCCACGGATTTCACCGGAGTTCCAATTGGACCCCCAATATCTAGGCCCACATGTACACATCGATTTTCAGTGAATAATTCGGTATTGTACATGCCGGGTCGAACTTCGTCATATCGGCCAATATCAAACTCAAAGGTTGATGGAGAATCGTCTCCTGTTGTGAAATCTCTGACCTCATATTCGTCTGGCAAATCGACAGTTGGATACCAATGCTCTTTGGAAAAATCGATGCCGGCCATGCAATGTCGAACAAACACCCCTTCAACACATCTTCGGAAGCACCGACTTCAAGTGTAGAACCCGAACGTCGCCTCCTAAGGAGGCGAAATATTGGAGGCTGGTTTGTTAAGTATCCTTTTCGGTGGTGGACTTCTCATCGGCCTCGGATTGATTCCCGGCCTTGCCCTGATTCGGATATTGGACCCGGGTGCAGATCATCTTCGGCAGGTCATGCTCGTTCCGGCTGCGAGCCTTTTGATTCTCTATGGATTGGCTGGTTGGTTGGTCGTTCTTCGAGGGGAACACTCTGTTGGGTTCCTAGTCCTAGCCATTCTGATTGTAAACGTCCTCTCGGCAACGCTGGGATGGCAGAGAGAAAGTGTTCGAGTTCGTCGCTTATCCGCATGGGAACGACTAGAAGAAATTGAGGCTGCTGCAGAATTGGAAGCAGGAACCGTAGAACTCGAAGAAGACGTTGCTGCAGAGAGAAAACATGCTGCACTTATCGAGACTGGAAGGCCGGTTTGGTTGCCTTGGGCACTTGGCATATCCGCTGTAGTTTGCTTGACCCCGCTACTGATTCTAGATCGGCCAATGGGTGTTGATTGGCTGGGTTTCGCAACACTTTCGCATCGTTTGGCAGAGACCGGTTCACTGATGCTGCCCGAACCAAATGTTGGAAGATGGACATATCCTCCTGGATTCCCAGCATTGGCAGCCTTTCTAGAGCAAGCGACGGGAATGTCCCCCAGTGATTGTGTTCACCTGTTGGGACAACTCACGCTGCTTGCAATCATCTGGGGTGTAGCGGGTGCGGCTGATCGCTGGGGTGCAGCGGCGACGACATTGTTAGCGCTGTGCCTTGCACCCGCATTATTCGCCAAAGCCTTCGACAGTGGCTATCCAACTGTTGCCAGCCAATTGGGACTTGTATTGGGATTGTTGGTGTTGGTTAAACCACCCCGAGAAAGAAGTAAACGCATGGATATTCTATTCGCATTCGGAGTGGCATTTGTGGGAGTTATTCACCCCACAGGTTCTCTTTATCTTGGGACATTATTGCTAGCATGGCTGGGTGCGCACCGATGGTCTGCACAACGTGAAAGTACCCATTCTGGTCGACTCGCAATCATTTCTGCGGTTGTTGTCGGAGGGGCAGTCATCACCGTGATGGGGGTCTTTGCTCCGAGAATGCTAGATACCCCAGTTTGGGCAGAATATGGTTGGCAGGGTGGTTTGCCTTTGATTGTCTTCAATGGACCTTTGTTGATTGGACTTGCAGGATGGGCATTGTGGAGATTTCAAGCTTCATTTGAAGTGTGGTTATTGGGACTTTGGATCGCCATGCAATGGATGCTCACATGGATTCACCTACTCGATGGTTTTGTGGGTATTTCTGTTCTGACTCTCATCTCCTATATGTTGTACTCAATGGCACTGCACGGGTTCCACATCCCCTTGGCAGTGTTGGCAGGAATCGTTCTTGCAAAGATGCCCCGACTCACACCGAGAATGCGTGAAAGAAGATTGGATGAGGCGCAGGACGAAATTGCAGATGGTGGTGAGATGAGCTATGTTGAATTGGTGGTTCCTGAAGCCGCATCAAAACGTCCGATTCAAACATTGATGTCCTTGTCTTTGGCTTTCATTTTACTTTCCCATATTGTCATGATTGAAATCGGTTCACACTCAGAGGTTGAAGCCCAAACCGAAGGTGATCGTCTGTTGCGTTCTGCCATTGCAAGCCTCCCCACGGATTCGGTTCTCTATTCCGAAACTGCACATTGGGGAATCCTATACGATGTTGATACTGATTTGGGATTGACGAGTTTCCCAAGCCTAGGTTTACTGACAGTTGAGGAAAGGGTGCAATGGGATGCTGAGCGTGCCATATTGGCCGATGATGTGGCCAGAATCGTCGAACTTGGAATTTCACATGCGGTCACCTCACCCCGTGGTCAGATCGGGCACATACTCGCAGTGAGCGAACATTGGGCGATATTGGCAGATGAGAAAGGCAGTAGGCTCTGGCAATTTGAGCCTGTACCCACAGAAGCATCCATCAAAACAAGTGTCACAACTTTCCCCTCAGCCGAGGATTGTTTGGAATCGTGTGAATGGAGACCTGATTCGTGGGCTCATGCTGACACATCCCACTTGGGAATTCGTCCTGATCATACCACCTTCCTCACTGGTGGTGGTTTGAATTTCGAATCGATTGATTTGCCACGTCAGCATCGTGATGCAGATTTGACAATTGGATTGCAGATTACCGCGCCAGGTGATATTGATGTTGAATTCATGGTTTGTGATGTGGGTACTGTCAATTGCAGTGTAACGGCAGAAGTTGTCGAACGAGGCGTGAGTACCTTGACAGTGTTACATCACAGTGATTTCATGGGAGAAATTGAAGTTCATCTCTCCGTAACGGTGGAGGAGGACAGTTGGTTAGACCCCGCGGGAATCTCGGGGAGAAGTGATAGAATACTTGACACGAACGGGCTTTGGGTGCATTGGCTAGAGGTGAGGAATCTATGAATCGGGGTCTGACAATTTTGCTGCCGACCTACAACGAGGTTGATGCCTTGCCAAAGGTCATTTATTCACTGCCACTCGATGCACTTCGAGCTGCTGGATGGGAACCACGCATCGTTGTTGCTGATGGACGGAGCACAGATGGCACTCAAGAGCGGGCGGCGGAATTGGGTTTGGAGGTCATCGTCCAAGGTCCCGCTGCAGGCAAAGGATTCGGAATGCGAGAAGGATTTGCCCGTTTCCTTGCGCATCACGATGATGTATTGGTGATGCTCGATGCAGATGGAACCTATGCACCCAACGAGATGTTGCGGCTTCTACAACATCTTGAACGAGGTGATTATGATGTCGTTATTGGTAGTCGACTTAGAGGGAAGATTGAACCCGGTGCGATGTCCCGATTGAATTGGATCGGTAATCATATCCTAACGTGGTTTGCAGTTGCCTTGTATCGAGTTTTCATCAGTGATGTTTGTACAGGATATTGGGCCTTCCGTCGTGGTGCCATTCAGAAGATGTCGTTGAACTCAACGGAGTTTGAAATCGAGGCGGAGATGTACACATCCTGTGCTACTGAAGGCCTACGCATGAGCGAGGTCCCAATCTCCTACGCCCCTCGAATAGGTGAATCCAAACTGGGATCTGTAGGTGACGGAGTTCGGATCCTGCGCAAACTGCTGGTTCGCAGAATGTTCCCAAGACCCGTGAACAGAGTCTGATGATTCATCCGTTCATTTTCAAATAACTTTACAGACCATAG
>JASLKT010000021.1:25630-25811 GCA_030747395.1 Candidatus Thalassarchaeaceae archaeon | reverse complement strand
CCTGGCCACGTTGGACAATCATCCCCGTCTACACTGAATTGGCTGTCCCCAAATCCATCACCATCTGTATCTGTATCTTGGAACGGGTCATTGGGGAATGCATCTTGTGGATCGGGTGTGCCATCTTGATCACTGTCTGGACAACCTCGGGCTTCCGCAGTGCTTGTCGTGCCATACATTG
>JASLKT010000021.1:0-25620 GCA_030747395.1 Candidatus Thalassarchaeaceae archaeon | reverse complement strand
GTAAAAAGTATAAACCCACTTTAACTCTAATGAGTCATTGCCTGCAGCCTCATAGTGATAGACACCATTACAAAATTCACCTGCATAGGAGCTCGAAACGACAAAGTCTCCAAAACCATCCCCATCACGGTCGCCACATTGCGTACCATCAGTTGGGAACAAGTCAGGGTTGTTTCCATTGGGGTTATCTCCACAAGATGATTCTGCATTGTTGCGATCAAATCCATCTCCATCAGTATCTGACCATTGCGTAGGGTCGTTCGGGAAGGCCTCACCAGAATTGGCATATCCGTCTCCATCATTATCGGCACAGCCGTACCAAACGATGTCGTCATAGGTCTCATTGACCTCATTCCAATGGATTGCTTTCTGACTCGAACCTGCCTCGCCAGGACACTCATCGCCCATGTTACCCGACTTGTTGTCGCCGTAGCCATCACCATCTGAATCGTGCCATTGTGTGGCATCATTCACGAATGCATCCGCATCCCCTGCTGGACTTGCCAAACCTTCGCCCGGTCCTGCATTACCCGGATTTGAGTAACCATCGCCATCTGAATCGGGGCAACCAATGCGGTCCCAAACTGAATTACCCCAAGCGAGGGGGCAACCATCGGATACTGTGGTGAATGGTTCGTCCCCGACCCAATCGCCATCGGTATCATTCCACTGTTCGGGATTGAGAGGGAAGGTGTCGACATCGACCAGTTGAAGTGGGGTCATTGTGAGCAATTGACCTGGCCATTCAGCAGGTCGTATACTCGTCCATGATGCGTTAGCGTAGTTGTCACCGTAGCCATCGCCATCTGTGTCATCCCATTGTGTTGGGTTTTCATCAAAGTGGTCGATTCCACCATATGGATTTGGATCTCGTGGGTCATTTGTATTGGAAGGGTATCCGTCGCCATCGTTGTCAGCCCACTGATATGGGTCGTCATCAAATTGGTCGCCATCATCTGAGTAGCCGTCACCATCTGAATCTGGGCATCCAAAGACGTCCATGTATGAGGTGCCGAATACATTCGGGCAGGAATCGGGCTCCGTAGCAGGATCGGGGTTGTCTCCGTAATTGTCTCCATCTGTATCGTTCCACTGAGATGGGTCCTCTGGGAAGGCATCGTCGGGATTGAGGTAACCATCGTTGTCCATGTCCGGGTCAACTACCCAGTGGTAAATTCCCTCATCATTGCGACCGTGAGCAGAAATGATGTGGTTACCATCAGGGTGCCAATCTACGCCATAGATGGTGCCACAATTATTGCCATTTCCACTGCTGGTGCATCCACCAGGACGTGGCGCGGAAAGGGTGTCAATTTTGACACCGGTAGCAGAGAAGAAGACGTTGATACTGGCGCCATCGGATCGATAGTAAGTGTGGCTGAATGCCACCTGAGAAGAATCGGGTGACCAAGCGGCATCGTTGCAAGAGGTTGAAGTTGTATAGGACCACTCCTCTGCGCCCGTATTTGCGTTGTAGACCTTGGCTCGTGCATCGCTTCCACCCCATGATGAACAAGCAGAAATCATGTTACCATCAGGTGAATAATGGACTGAACTCAATGAACTGAATGCATTGGAAATCGTTCGGTTTGATGTCCAAGTATCTGTGTCGTAGATGAAAATAATCTCATTTCCACCAATGACCATGCGGTTTCCATCCGGGCTCCATCCAACAGAATAGAAACGGTCTGCTGAACCAGGATTAAATGAAGTGATTTCTGCTCCAGTCATTGAGTTGTAAATCTGCACTTCACCGTTTGTTCCACTGTTTCCCGATCTTCCAATAACAACTGCAATCATTGTTCCGTCCGGGCTGTATTCAACTTCGTTGGGCTGATCCCCACTACCTACGTCGGTACTAACTGAGAACAATTCTGAGCCATTACTGGAATAGTATGCTCTGAGACGATCATCATCGAAAACAGCAGCTACATACATTCCATCAGCAGAAATATCAACATCATATCCATATTCACTGGTTTGAATTGTACGCAAATTGGATTGAGTTGCTGTATCCCAAATTCGTAAATTAGCGGTGGAACTTTGCCAACTTCCTGCATTTTCAAGTGTCACATATTGGGACGCATCCTCACTGAATCGAACCATGAGATAATCATCACTCGATGATTGATGCGCATCTTGCTGATATCCCCCGGTTGACATTACCCATGGATCATTGATGTCACTGGTACCATCTCCATCTCGGTCAGGACAACCAGTCCGATCTAAAGTGCTGTTTCCTGCCGCAACAGGACAGTCGTCCACTGAATCATCGGTCCCATCGCCATCGGTGTCATCCGCCATGACGCTTGAAACAAATAACGAGCCCGTCACCATCAGTATGGAAAGTAGAATCGCCCGCATCGAGGCCGATTTAGAACTGCCATCGGCTGGGGTCATGAGTTCGGCTTGATTCCTACGAATAAGGTCTTCCGGTTCTCTTGCATCACGCGTGAGCACGCGCGCGAGGATACTTTTGGGCGTGAAGTTCAACATCAGGAAGTCCGAGGGAGGACTGATGCCGAGCAATGATCTACGGATTCACATCGCGGTCGAAGACCGTTTATTGCTCCATCTTCTCGAGCAAGATGAGCAAGCCGACCTCTACATGGTTAGCGCCGCAGTCACTCGTCCAGGGATTGCGGAGGCGTGTGCCTTGCACCCACCAAATGTTAGCCGTTCCATGCGAACGATGCTGCGTAATCAGTGGGTCAGTGAACACACTCGGACCGTCCGAGGGGAAAGTCGGCGTCAAAAAACATGGCAACTCACAGAAATGGGTCGTACCGAAGCCAAATCTAGAAGCAACACTTTGGGAATTACACAGGTATTGATTCGAGATGATAATGGTCAGTTGTTAGAGGTTTCAGCGAACCAGGCCAGTGTTCGATTGGCCGCTGACTTGACACTCCTACAAGTTTTGATGCACGCTCAACATGAGGGTGTTCTGACTTTTGGTGACATTCGATTTGGAATGATTCAGCACCGTGAGGATGGTGGGAAACCGGCCCCTGGTCGATTGAAATTAGGCGCGGGGGCACATGCGACCTATCACACTGAACCACCTGAAACTCGCGAGGTTCATGGGCGCTCAGTTGAATTGGATGCGCTTGATGAATGGATTGATTCACAGCAATCTTGCATGCTCGTTCATGGAATCGCGGGCATTGGAAAGTCTACACTTGCAGCCCACTGGATACGGCAGCGCATGGAAGTTGATGAACAACTTTCGATTTGTTGGTACCCTTGTCAACCGTGGGATACAGCCCTTGGTTTGGCTACATCACTTCTGCATCGAGTTGGAATCGATGCAGCCCATGACCCTGTCCAACTAATGGAAACATTGCCACTTACACCGGGTGCAAAATTGGACATTGATGCGTATCGGCGATTGTTACTCTCCTATCTAACCGACCCGAGTGTATTACGGGAAAGATTCTCTGAAGACGAAGCGGCTGGGCCCCCTCCTTACTTCCTTCTCGTACTCGACGATGTACACCACATTTCAGAGGATGCGGCTGATCTCCTCGGGGCTTTACTCCAAGTCGCTGATTCTTCTCCACTCACATTGCTACTCATCAGCAGAACGACACTTACATTCTACGATCGACGGGATGTTCACACCCGTGAGCGAGTGAGTGAATTGGCTCTTTCCGGATTGTCTGTCGAAGACCTCGATGCATGGATTTCCGAACTTGAAGAGGGAGATTTGCCGGCCGCACCTGTGGTGCACGAAGTTACGGGTGGACATCCACTTGCCATCGAATTGATGGAGATGTATGGAGAGGTTGCCCATGGAGATTGGTTGCGGTTCCTCGACGAAGAGATTCTCGATGTTTTGCCGGATGATGAGCGTGAACTTCTGGCGACTCTCGCGGTCTCTGATCGACCTGTTCCGTGGGATGTTCTTGCTGCGGCATGCAAACATGATGGGAATCCACCCCATGTTTTGCTCGAACGTGGACTATTACTGGAACTGAATGATGGGATGTGGTTGCATGAAGCTCTTCGCGAGCGGCTGCTCAGAGAAGTTGGAGCCCCCCAGGATGAACGGAGAAAGAAACTCGATACTGCACGTGCGGAATAGAATGCTTGACTGTGAATGAGTACGGAACAGACTCAAGAACCCCGGACACTCGCCATCGGCTATGACTGGAACACAAGTACTGATGAAAACGAGCAAGGGTGACATCACCATTGAACTGTTTACCGACACTATGCCAATAACAGCTGGGAATTTCCTAAAATTGGTGGACGATGGTTACTACAATGGTTTGCATTTCCATCGGGTCATTCAAGGATTCATGCTTCAGGGTGGCTGCCCCCACAGTAGAGATCCAAACAGCCCACGATGTGGCACGGGTTCACCAGGTTATTCGATTGCCGATGAGCATCTTCATGATGCCAGATTCTCAAACGAAATTGGTACCCTAAGTATGGCCAATTCTGGGCCCAATAGTGGCGGTTCACAATTCTTCATCAACACGGTTCACAATTCGTTCCTCGATTGGTGGAACACACAAACACCTAGTGCACACCCTGTTTTCGGTAGGGTTGTTGCTGGAATGGATGTCGTTACAGCGATTGAAAATGGGCCTACGGGGCATGGAGATCGGCCTCGTGAACCTATGCAAATGATTTCGGTTGAACGCTGTTAATCATATTTATTAACAACCGATTGCACGCCATAATATGGCAAAGCACCGGGCGGGCGACCGCCGTATCATGAGCATAAGCATACCTGAGAAATTGGCTGAAAGATTAGATCGGAAAGTCGGGAAGGGGCGCAACGAAGGGCGTAGTGCAACTATAGCGAAGATGATTCAGGAATCATTGGAACAGAAATCGAAAGGAGCGCCCGCCACTAGTGCTGAGCGAAAATATGCAACTTCTGAATCGGGCGAGGTTAGAGTCGAGAAAGATACCATGGGCTCATTGGAGGTTCCAGCGGATCGCTACTATGGGTGTCAAACTGCACGTTCACTCATCAACTTCGATATCGGAGAAGATACGATGCCTCGCGGAGTCATTCGAGGATTTGGAATTCTCAAACAAGCTGCTGCAAAAACCAACAAACAACTAGATGCAATAGATTCTGAAATCGCTGATCTAATTATTTCAGCCTCCGATGAAGTCATTGATGGTTCATTGGATGGGCATTTCCCGTTGCGTATTTGGCAAACGGGTTCTGGAACTCAGTCGAATATGAACACGAACGAAGTCATTGCCAATCGAGCCATTGAGATGGCAGGAGGGGTTCTCGGTTCGAAGGATCCAGTACACCCCAACGATCATGTCAACAAAGCACAATCCTCGAATGATACATTTCCTACAGCAATGCACATTGCGGGGGCGGAAGCAATCGTGCATGAATTGAGGCCGCAAGTTCAACACTTGCGCAATGCATTGAATGAAAAAGTCAGTGAGTTCGCTGGTGTCGTCAAAATAGGGCGGACGCATTTGATGGATGCTGTTCCTCTGACACTTGGTCAAGAATTCAGTGGTTATGTTTCCATGTTGGATGCTGATTTACGACGAATTGATTTTGCTCTTGAGGATCTGTATGAATTGGCATTGGGTGGGACTGCTGTTGGAACCGGATTGAATACGCATCCTGATTTTGCAGAAATTGTAGCAGGACATATTGCTGAAAATACAGGTCTCCCATTTGTGACTGCCGACAATAAATTCGCTCAACTCGCAGCCCACGATGCCGTGGTTGCAGCGAGCGGAACACTCAACACCCTTGCAGCGAGTTTGATGAAAATTGCGAATGATATTCGGTGGTTGGGTTCAGGCCCTCGATGCGGACTTGGTGAATTATCACTCCCAGCAAACGAGCCTGGTTCGAGTATCATGCCTGGCAAAGTGAATCCCACACAGGCAGAAGCGATGACGATGGTTTGTTGTCAAGTCATGGGGAATCATACGGCCATCACCATCGGTGGTAGCCAAGGGAACTTTGAACTCAACGTGTACAAGCCCCTGATGATTCACAATCTTCTGCACAGTACCCGAATATTAGCAGATACATGTCGGGCCTTTACTGACAAGTGTGTCATCGGGCTTGTGGCCAATGAAGCGGTGATCCAATCCCACTTGGAAAATTCCCTCATGCTGGTTACCGCCTTGAATAATCACATCGGATATGACAAGGCTGCGAAAATAGCGAAGAACGCGCATGAGAAGGGCATCACGCTAAGAGAATCTGCATTGGAACTTGATTTACTGACGAACGAACAATTTGACAAGTGGGTTCGTCCAGAAGAAATGATTGGGCCCCATGCCTAAGATCTGGCATTTGAGAAAGTGTTCCCAAAACGCCCTACTGAACTGCTTCGCATACGGAAGCATGAAAAGTCGATTTGGAAGGATGGCCTCTTGTCCTCAAGAGAGGAAGTTGGGAGTGCTGGCTGGCGGGTTCGAATCGGGTAGATCTTTCCCCGCCAGCCAGCCTCCGCATCCGAAATCCTTTCGCCGCCCGAAGGCGATTTCCAAATCCCGGTCGGTCCGGTTGATGCTTGCGCACCTTCCTTTCCTTAGACGCCCGAGTCAGTTACCTGTCTCGATTCCTAGTGTGTCGTCTGCTGCCCGAAGGCAGTTTTCTCTTCACCAGTTCCCGGTTCAGATTGCTCCGTTCCGGCGTCACAGCGCGATGCTTTCCTTACGGTCCACACCTCGCCCCCTAGTTTCCCTCCGTCTTGCGACTTTGTTTCACTTGGAGAAGGAGTTGGGAGTACTGGCCGGCGAGTTCGAATCGGGTAGATCTTCCCTCGCCAGCCAGCCTCCACATCCGTGATCCTTTCCTCCGTCTTGCGACTTTGTTCCAAACCTCGGTCGGGTTGACACGGTGCGCGGACGCACCGTGCCGTCCCTTAGACGCCCGAGTCAGTTACCTGTCTCGCTTCCTGGTGTGTCGTCTGCTGCCCGAAGGCAGTTTTCTTTTCACCAGTTCCTGGTTCGGATTGCTCCGTTCCGGCGTCCCTGAGAGAGGTGTTTTCCTTGCGGTCCACACCTCACCTCCCGGTTTCTCTCCGTCTTGCGACTTTGATCCACCTAGGAGCAGGATTGTGACATTACTGCCACCCCTGTCTCCCCCTTCGGTCCGGTTCCAGCATTGCTGCCTTTCCCTTCCCTGGGCCGGTTTCAACTGCAGTCTACTTCCGTCCCCCGGTAGTGACTCCGCATTGCTGCTTTGTCAATCACCTGCACAGGATTGTGCTTAAGGAGTAGTCAGCCGACTTTTCGCGACTTGGCTTTTATGAGTTCTATCTTCTCTGGGTCCCTGAGGTCACCTTTCGGCTTCCAGTGATTCCCTTTGATGACATTACCCAAGGTGCTTTGTTGCTAATTCCTTCCAATTGTCCCTCGCTCTTTCGAGCAACTCTCCTGTGTTCGACACAATGTGTCGTTGTGCAGTTTGAGCCCAGCTCTAATGCACGTTCACAAAAGCATCCAACACAAACCGAAGTCTGTGCCTTCATTCTCCTGTGGGCCTGCCTGCTTGACTTTGCAGTCAAGAGCACGCCCCATCTCGCCCGACTTACGTCGGATTTGATGGCCCACTACCGATCCCGAATTGGGTCCCTTGTGGGCTGGGGCCTGCCGGTGACGCTGGGCGCCCCGACACCACTCCTCGGGAGCGGCAAAGTTCACGTGGCACAGGGAGCCCCATAAACCTTTGCAAAAAAACGGTGCTTTTCCATCAGAAAAGGGGCAACTGAACCCCTATTTCCACTGGAAGTGTTCGGCAAAAAATGTTCGTTTTCAGGACCTAAGACGACGCAATTTTTCGGCCATCGATGACTGATGTTCGTCCATTTCTGAAGTTTCATTCGATCCCAATCGGCGTGTAAGTAAATCGCCCTGTAACAAATACAACGAACCGTTATCAAATCCGATGGCGAGATATTCAGAATTACCAACGATTGAATTCACCCTGGACTTCATCTCAACCCTCATCAGAGACTCTCCTGTTGGGGCAATTCGAATTTCAGTGATGGATTCTCGATCGTCCCAAGATGAAATCCACGCACTGATTTGGTTGTTGATTTCTGGACCATAGACAATATGTTCGATGTTTCGACCGAGTGGTGTTTCTACCTGCCACAGCAACGACCCTTTCTTGTCATACGCTCGGGCGAGGCCTTCAGCACCACCAAAACCTGCCCCGACTGAACTAGATTCGATGGCGACTGCAACAAGGAAGCCGGGTGCTGTTGATGATATGGATTCAATCGAACCAGGCTGATTTGTGTAGGTGTCATCATCCATGACCAATCCATCATCCACACCCGTTAGAGTGCCATCAGCATGTCCGACGATCATGTGAGATTGGCCTAAAGATCCACAGGTGGCGGGCGAACTAGTTGGCAAGGGGGTATGGTGCAGACCGCTTTCTTCTGCGCGAATCATACCACATCTTGGTCGGCCTAAGGGTAGGAATGCTACGCCGTCATCTCGCATTTCAATCGCCCAAGGTCGTTCATCGATCGAATCTTGGCGGAGCAATACGCCTTCAGTGTCAAATCGCCAAAATGTCGATTCAAGAAAATCATTCATCTCTAAATCATAGATTGATGATGTCGCCAATATTGTGGAGGCGTCTGGCGTACAGGCGACTAAGTCACTACTTCCTTCTAATTCGACGGTCCAACGAACTTCGCCTGAAGACTGGTCGAGGCAAACAATATCTCGACCACAGACGGCAAAAAGGTAATCTCCACCCATGGCAAATGCTGAAACTCTGTTGCTGGTTTGTGTTTGCCACAACTGTTCGCCTTCCAAATCCCAGCAATGAATTCCACCATTCCAATCACCAGCAAGCAAGCGTTCATCATCTAAATGTAGGACACTCACTGCAGCATCGAGATGTCTCTCAAACCACGCCAATTCGCGTAAACCACGAAGTGGGGGCCCCTCCATGTCGCTGAAGGGAACTTGGTTGCTTTTGGGGCTTCTGCTTCAGGCCTGAACCCCATACAAGCACTCTATCTTAGATTGTAGATAGTCAATGAACGGTTGTGGCGTCGGTGGTTGACCCGTTGCCTCCTCAATCAATTCTGCCGGCGAAAGGATGCTGCCACGAGCGTGGACATGGGTTCGCATCCACTGTAGAAGGGGTTCGAATTCGCCTCGACTCCACATTTCTTCTAACGTTTCATGACCTTCAAGATCTGAACGTGCAGCTGCTAGCAGTTGGGCACTGTACAAATTACCCAACGTGTATGTGGGGAAGTATCCAAATGCGCCCATCGACCAATGAACATCTTGGAGAACTCCTTGCTTCCGATTAGGAGAACGAATGCCTAGGAATTTCTCATACATTTCATCCCAGGCATCTGGTAATTCATCGATGTCCAAATCCCCATTGATGAGTTGTTTCTCGATTTCATATCGAATCATGATGTGTAGATTGTAAGTTGCCTCATCAGCCTCAACCCGAATGAGACTTGGTTCTACCAAGTTGACACTGCGCCACAACATCTCACCAGTCACACCATTCATATTCGCTGAGAAATGCTCGTTCCAATGCGGAATGGCCCACTCACTGAACGCTAGAGAACGTCCCACTTGATTTTCCCATAGGCGACTTTGTGATTCGTGTACACCCAAACCATCTGCATGACCCGCAGGCTGGAAATCCAAATGTCGGGGGCGGCCTTGTTCATACAATCCGTGCCCAGTTTCGTGTAGAGACCCGTAAAGGGATCCGAATGGCTCAGCCTCATCATAGCGGGTGGTCCAGCGTACATCATCAGGATTGGAACCGCCACAGAATGGATGTGTGGATTTGTCACGACGGCCTGCATCGAAATCAAAACCGATTGCCGCTGAAATTCCGTGAGAAAGTTGAGCCTGTGCATTCTCTGGCCAATCGCTTGAGGTGACCCATGACATATCGGGGGCGTCACAATTTCCAACAGCCGCAATCAATGGGACCAATGCTTCACGCAATCCTGCGAATAAGGGATCCACCTGCGCAACGCACAGTCCGGATTCGTAAATGTCTAACAGAGCATCATAGGGATTGTCTTCGTATCCCAAATATCCTGCAAGTTCGCGATTCAATTCAATCATCTCTGCAAGGTCATCTCTGAAAATGGAAAAATCGTCCTTCTCGCGGGCTTCTGTCCAGGACACGATGGATTTTGATTTGTGACGCGCGAATCGCTCGACAAAATCCACCGGCTTCTTGGTGGCTTTGTCATAGGCATCTCGTATCAATCGAAGATTCCCTGCTGCAACCTCGTCTTCTGCCCCTTCAATTTCGGCTGCCGCTAGGACTTCGCCCATCTGTTCATCCACCATCATCGTGTGGCTGGTCGTAGAAAGCCAAGCCAACTGCTCCGCGCGCAAGGGGGATGCCTTTGGGGGCATCATTACTTCTTGATCCCAGTGTAATAGGCCTTGTATTTGACCCACTGTTTCGATCTCTTTCATCCGCGACATCAGTGCTACGTATGCTTCTCCCATGGGTCTCCCGAGGCGTCTTTATCCTCAAAGGCACCGATGATGAATTGTCTTTGTCAATGTGTTATGGTGGAGTCATTCCTTTACTGCTCACGACTCACCAGATTGCTTATATCCAATTTTTTGGTGAAGGGTTTGTGCGACAATTTCACCCTACCCTATTGGCGCTTTTGTTCCTCTCTGGGGCCCTTGCAGGTTGCTTATCGGATTCGAAAGATGAAGGGGGGATTACACTAATCGTGGAGTATGAACAAACAAACGGTACAGTTGTGCAATCATTCATTGATGGTGAACTTGTTTCAACAACCAATGTCTCGATAAATTTTGATTTCTCGAAGACGTTGTCGGAACATGAATTGATTACGTTCGGTATTGATCTGCTAGATGGTAGCACACCCACACTTGTTGGGGCAGATTCAGAAACAGATATTACAATTGAATTTGAAAGTCATGGAATTTACGAATTAAGTGCCTTTGCAATCGATGGCCAAAATCAGAAAGAGAACATGTCAATCCTCATTAGAATCGAAATGAGAATGGATTGGGTTGAATACAGCACATTTGAACCAAAACCGATGGTCATCGACCCAATTCCAACCAATGGAGGCGAATACCCAACTTCAATCATAATCGATTCAACGGTCGAAAATCCGGAACTGATTGAGAATATCTCAAGTGGCCGGGAGGTGGCATTTACATGGAATTTGATTGACGGCACTGAAGATACTTGTCAGAGTAGAAATGGAATTGTGCACGATGGTGAATTTGTAAATTGGGAAACTATTCATTTCAATACGTTTGAAGTTCATGAATTGACGATAAGTTACGATGATGGACAAGATTACATCAATGTCAACCAAACTGTGTTCATTACATACAGTGAATTGTAATCAAATCGAAATCGCTGAGATACTAGCAGCAACCTGTGGATCGCATTGGAGCCACAATAAATTCAACCCGATCAATATCTTGTGTGTTTTTCAACGAATCGACAATCGTCCGAATCATTCCGGCCTTCCCATTCAGTTGCATCGTGTCGACACAGGTGTGACTCTCTGTGAGACAATTGTGATGGTATGAATTGACAGTGATTGAATGGGTGTGTCTCAATTCCATCAATTTGTTCTCCACACCATGCTGATAGTAGATGACCATCGTGCCCTCTATGCTCTCATCCTTCTCCATGGTGTTCAAGTCACCACGGCGTGTAGCTTCGGAAAAATGAATGGTTGCATCTCGGAGAAACATGCTTCTATTCTTGTATCCTGATTGAAGGATAATTCTGTCTAAATCTTCTGCGAATTCTTTGTCGGTAC
Organism: Candidatus Thalassarchaeaceae archaeon; assembly: GCA_030747395.1. Classification (GTDB taxonomy): domain Archaea; phylum Thermoplasmatota; class Poseidoniia; order Poseidoniales; family Thalassarchaeaceae; genus MGIIb-P. The sequence goes on along the minus strand of JASLKT010000021.1, from coordinate 13,831 downwards.
TAAATGAAAATACTCGGCTCATAATTTGTTCACAAGGCATGAATTAATAATATTTTTTAAATATGTATTAACAAACGGCGGGACATGGACACAACTCTGATTGCATTTGCAGCAGCGACACTAATCATTGGCTTAGTGTGCGGTTTAGCACCGATTTTTTCTGGGATTAAAGACGACCAAAATAGGTTGAAACAACTGACTGGAATCGCTGCTGGAATTATTATTGCCTCAGCGATGTTGGTTGTGATTCCGGAAGGATACGAATTGGCCATGACCGATGAACATGGCACAGACGATGCATTGGCAGGATCTGTGGCATTGGTCATTCTCGAAGTTGACCATGGAGACATCAATGCAACTGAAGGTATTGAAGAAATTGAAGCGCTGATTGGAGGGCACGGTGATGGTCATGAAGATGAGCATGGGCATGATGAAGAAGAGGATGGACATGATGACCATGGACACGATTCAGAGGCCAGTTTGTCAGATTCTATCGGAGCCGTCATTGAAGAAGTTGAAGATGGTGACATCAATGCCACAACCGGAATTGAAGAAATTGAAGAGTTGATTTCTACTCACGGACACGAAGAAGAATCTCATGACGACCACGCAAGTGGGTTGTTGATGGGTGGTGCGATTATGGCCGGCTTCCTCCTGATGTTTGTTCTCGAAGGTTCAGGAATCGGTCACGCTGTCCATGAGGAGCATCATGACCATGAGCATGGCCACGGGCACGGTCACGTGCATCACGCAGCTGCAGGCGGGTTGCTAGTGTTTGGACTCACATTGCATGCGGCCACCGATGGAGTTGCCATTGGCGCTGCTGCGGCAACTGGGGACTTTGCCTTGACCGTGACCGTGTTGCTAGCCGTCTTGATTCACAAGGGACCTGCTGCATTCAGTTTGGGTGTCTTTTCTGCGCATGAGAGAGAAGACCGAAAGGACTCCATCCGGGATGTTGTCATCTTTTCGTTGGCCACACCCGTGATGATTATCATCGCCGGTCTCGCCCTTGCAGAACTTGAAACGCACATGATCGGACTCGCAATGCTATTCTCTGCAGGAACGTTCCTGTATGTGGCAACAGTCGATACTCTCCCTGATATTCACAATCCTGAAACAGGAAAGAAAGCGATGATTCACGTCCTAATTGGTGTTGCAATCCTTGTTGTTTTACTACTGATTGCAAATACACTTGATATCGGACACGCGCATTAGAATCCATGGCCCCATCGGGCTTTGCGACTCGCGAACCTTGAAGGCGAGATGTGCACGGCCGTAGGCCGTGGCAGACGAGGTCTTTGAGGCAGAACTCTTCGATGAGATGCCGGCTGAGGAGCAGCGTGAGAAACGGCAACTCAATGGAGCAATGGGGGCAACCATTGCCATCGTTGTGTTGTTTCTAGTTCTTGCAGCAACAGTTGGAATTCCTCATGGTATGATGGGCGCAGATGGTGCCGCCAACAGTCACTGGTTGCCACCTGTCGAAGATCGAACTGGCAAAATATATGACAACAGTGATGTGTTTAGTCGGGTGTCTTGGAATGGAAGTCACAATATCTCAGCAGTCCAATCAATCTTTGTCGATGTTCCAGCAATCACTCTAGCAGATGGTGGGGCGGGAGCGACTGGTGATGCAGTTGTTCATCTCGGACTGTGGTTGCCTGAAATTGATGGCTGTGACTATTCTGCTGGAAATGTAAGTGAAGAGTGTCAGGTTCCAGTCATTGCTGAAATTGGTCCTTACTACAACGATGGAGATGTCGATGCATTGACTCCTGCCGATCGCTTGGGTCGATTTCTAATCGAAAATTTCGTCCCTCATGGATTCGGTGTGGCACAAGTCTCAGTCTTTGGTACGGGTGATTCAAATCATTGCATGGATCTAATGGGCCATGATGAGATGGAGGGTATTCAGGCGGCAGTGGATTGGTTGGGTCAACAACCCTGGTCCAATGGGAGAGTTGGTGCCATTGGAAAGTCGTATGATGGTTCAACGCCATGGAATGCAGCGGCATCAGGGTCAGAGCACTTGGCGACAATTGTTCCGATGTCTGGATTGATCGGTGTCCATGAATTGATGTGGCGTAATGGTAGCATGGAAGCGCGCGGTGCGATTATGCACAATGGTGTGTATGGTTCATTCGGATTGGATGGTGATTTGGAAGATGCGCAAAACGGCTGTGAAGGGTATATGGAAGGATACTATGCCGGTACCGCTGCATACATGACCGGAGACAATCTAGAATGGATGAACAGTGATTATTGGAAGGAACGTTATTTCCTTGACCGCGCCATGGAATTGTACAATGGCTCCATCTACATCATCCACGGGATGCAGGATTGGAATGTTGACCCTCACATGGCATTCCCGACTCATCAAATTGCGATTGACCATGGTTTTGAGGTCAAGGGGTTGTATGGCCAATGGACCCATGATTATCCGGATCGAGCTAGTGGACACGATGGTGGAATTGGTTACCCTTGGTCACTAAGATGGGATTGGGCGGATGACTTGCTTGAGTGGTTTGATTTCTATCTGCGAGACATTGGCCCTCAACCCCGATTGATTGCTGAGATTCAAGACGACATGGGGGGTTGGAGGGTTGAGGACACCTATCCGCCCTTGGACACGGAATGGAATGTAACCACCTTAGATCAATGTGAACTTATTTCCGGAAGCGATTCGGTGACTACAACCAGCACAACTACACTCAATTGTGGGACAATGGAGCAAGACTTCCGTATTGTCGGAATGCCAACCTTGCATATGGGCGCGCGCATCTCAGTCCTTGGAACGAGTGGGCATCTCTTCGTAGAAATGCAAAGAGAAAGTGACGGGGCACATTTGGGCCACGCTGTGATGGATCTCCGGTTCTCAGATGGTGGTAAAGAAGGGCGGGTGTTGTTCCCTGGAGAGACGGTTCTAGCGCAAATGGAATTCTTCGCAATGGATGTAGTCATCCCTGCTGGAGACAGTTTGATTCTTGTCATTTCCCAAACAGGTGAGGATTACGTTCCCAGTCCGGTTAGCACGTTTCCTGTGACTGTCTTCCTCGATGATCGAAGCACACTTTCCCTTTCTACAGTTACACGCACGTGCGATGATCTGTTCCTACCACCGATGCAAGAAAATTACCCGATGTGTTAAGACGGAGTTGAAAATATGAGCCAGCCACAATTACACATGCTACATACCTGTCCTTTTTGCTGGAAGGTTCGCAGTATTGCGGAACATCTAGACATCGATTATCGGAAGGTTCAGGTCAACGCAATGAAGACGAAAAAGGAATTGAGATTCGCTGGCGATTGGGGTAAGGTTCCAGTCTGGACTGAAAACGATGGCGAGATTATCGTCGATTCTACGCCCATAATGCAGCACATCGATTCCACCTACAACGAGGGTCGACTCTGGGCCACTCATGATGAAAGTCGCAGAGATGAATGGATTGAATGGGTCGATACGAAAATGTCGAAAGCCACGATCCCAATTCTCTACGGCAGTCTTTCCTCGGCACTGAAAACCACAACTCGTATCTCAAAATTGGAAACGTTTGGATTCTTTTCAAAGCGACTCTATGCGTGGGCTGGGTTCCCAATCATGTGGGGGATTATCGCAAGAACTCGAGTCAAGAAGGATGGTCGGAAACCCAAGCAATTGTGGCACGACCTTCTAACCGAATTTACCGATGAATTTGGGGGGACGCCATTCTTCGGAGGTGAGAATCCCGATTTGGTGGATTTAGCGGCCTTTGGATACATGCGTTCAATCTCGCCCTTCCCACAATTTTCTCAACTTGAAGATCACGAGCATGGAATTACATGGTATCGCCGCGTTGAAGCAACACTCAAGGCCTGAATCCATCAATTTCGGGGGCAGAGTACATCGACATAGACGAGCGGTGTGACGTCCGTTCTGTCTGTGAAGCTATTTTGGAGCGGAGGATTGCCGATGTTCTCTGCCAAACAGCGAACAGTTCTATGTGGACTATAATATACAACCCAATATATGCCATAATTTCGATGAAATTTAGTGGTTTCTACAATTTCCGGAAACATTTCTCCCTAAACCGGAAATTATTCTTGTTTTACCAAAGAAACAGTGAGCAAGAAAGCGATTAGGCCGAAACCACATGAAACGTAGAAATGGCCCATCGAAAAGAATGCTGTGACAGATGCTGTGCGAATTAATCCCACATTCTTATTTTTGATACCGATGGCAGTAATCACTAGAGTAATGATTCCTAAACCGATGAATCCTGTTCCAAACATATCATACATCGCTGCAGCTGTTTGATCGTAGGGTTGTGTGCTATTCTCTCGTTGGGATTCACTCAAGTCAATCCAATGCCCATCCACTGACAATTCTTGTCCACTTTCAAATTCGGATTCACTGGGCCATTCAAACACCAAATGGGTGAAACCAAACGGCTCAAATCCGGCAGGGGCATTGAGTAGGATGAGATTTGTGAATCTATCACCCTCTGGTGAGGCTATGTCGAGTGTCATCTGTCCAGGATCCAATCCCTCCATCCTGAATGTTCCATTTTCGGAAGTATTCGCATAGACATTTTTGCGATAAGCAAGATGTCCTTCTAGAGTATAATTGACCAGTGGCTGCCCATCTCCATCAATGAGGACGCCTGTAAGAATTGCAGATTCATTTGGGGCTCCGACGGATTGTGTGAAAATCAACTGGCGGTGTGTATACATCCCTGAATCCCCATCAAGGTAATCAGTCCCAACATAGAAACCGGCTGTCGCCGCCAGTACTGCGAGAAGAGCGGCAAACATTGCGCGTGATGGGAGGGGAGTCTGGCTAGGTAGTCTGAGGGTGGCTCCTGAATTTTGGAAGACGGCTGTGTCCTCCGGGGGGAGTCCTTGCAATACCTGCTCTTCGGCCACATTCAATGGGTATTCGCGTTCTCTCAAGATTGTTCGCCTTGATGTCCCTTGTGAATATTGAGTACTTTTCGATCTAAAGTTGCCAGTGGTACGGAATCTGGTTCATGCAAAATATCGCCTTCTTGTGCCACCGAACTGTATACTGTAATGTTCAATCGCTTGTGAGTGAAATCGTGCCTTACGTCCCCAATTCGTTCGGCATTTCGTCCCCGTAATAGAGTTCTAATCTCTCCAGCATCTTCCGCATAAGGTAGGCCCCACAACCCTCCAAGTGTCCGACCTTCGCGTGCTTCCAATAAGATCCCATCTTCGCCGAATACAACAAGGACTGTTGCATCGATGTGTGTTTGCTTGATGGATCGACGATGTGGCCATTGCTCTGGATTTTGCGATTTACTGGCGAGGCATGTTGATTGGAGTGGGCAACGATTGCAATCTGGGTTGCGAGGAGTGCAGACCAATGATCCAATTTCCATCATCGCTTGATTCCAATCACCTGGTCGCTGATGATTGAGTATCGCGGTCGCTTCGCGTTGGAGTTCTGAATCACTCAGATGCTCGGCTCGTAATCGAGAGATGACTCGGCGCACATTTCCATCAACACAAGCAACCGGTTCACCATGGGCTATTGAAGCAATGGCTGCAGCCGTATATGGTCCGATTCCTGGTAATTCCAGTAATGCGTCGTATGTGGATGGGAGTTCCTTGCCATCAAGGGTAGTGGCCAGCTTGTGCAAATTTCTCGCGCGCGCGTAGTATCCACATCCTTGCCATAACCGCAGGAGGTTTTCTTCAGTGTCGTTGGCGAGCGATGCGGGCGTGGGATACGCACTGCGAATCCGTTCCCAATACGGCAACCCAGTTTCCATTCGAGTTTGCTGAAGGATAATTTCAGCCAGTAGAGATTCCCATGGGGTCACTTTTTCGATGCGCCATGGAAGTGGGCGGGCGTTCTCATCGAACCAGCCCAACAACTCCCGCATATTTGGTCGGTAGTCGCGGAGGGTGATGGCGGTTGCGACCGATGGCGCCATGAATGGGGGGTGCATCGCAGGACCATGGCGACTTGTGAGGCGCGTTGGATCGGTGATGAAAAACGTGCTAGAGTGTTGCTCTCAGCAATTCAAGCCGATGACCCAGAGATGTTTACTGCTGAGATTGTTCCACTCGATGATGGGCTGGTGGAATTGATTGTCTCTGTAACCGCTGAAAGTATCCCTTCACTTCAATCGGTGATGGATGATTTACTGGCATGCCTCTCCGCTGCAGAATCCAGTCTTGACTCGATTCAAGATTGAGTTGCTCTCTTACCAATTGAGAACGCGTTGCCAAGATGGGCATGGTACACTCCATCTTCGTGCTCTGAATTTGGAATTGTAGGCAATCGCAAATTGGGGAGTGTGAAATCCTCAACAATTGCGTTACGCCAACCAGAGCATTGTGAATCGAGAAGTGCCTCAACACGTGCCTCAGCTGTTTCCTGATCACCAAATGCAATACAATGCAAAAGTGATGCTGAACCTCGATATTTCTCAGGCACGCGCTCTGGTGCAACGTTGCCAAGATCGACCAGAATGACTTCCCTGTCTGCATCCCACAATACAACATGTGGTCGGAGATACTGTCCGGTAAGGCCGAGGTATCGCCCATACAATTTGATTTCACTTCTGGAAGATGCCTGAACGACTGCATCAACGGGTAGAACGCGACCCTTGCGTCTGACCCCGTCTACATCACCATTATTTCCTCTGCGAAATCCAGTTACTGGACCATCCATTTCGAATGTGACATCGGTTTGCAAACAAGCAGCAATCAGTCGGCCACTTGCGCCAATCCAACCATCAATTGCAATTGTCGCTGGATTTTTCCACCCCAAGTTGAGGACTGCTTCGGGGTCAGGAGTTAGATCAAAGTTCCAGAGTAGAGAGAGTAATGTTGCTGCATCTTTGGATGGGCCTTCCAATTGGCTGAGGTCACCACTCCTTGCCGCCTGAATCAATGGAGGCCATTCCGCGGACAAATGGCCACCTGTACGCCGAAAGAATCCTGAAATTGTGGGCAAGGAAAATCGTTGATCATCACGTAAGAATGCCATTTTTGAAAGTGGCACTTTTCGTGTAGGCATCGGCACTTTCAATTTGGACAATAATTTGTCCAAATCGCTCTTACGCTTCCAAAATAAGGGAAGGCGATCAAACAACCAAGTAGAATCGGGGTGAACCGGAGAAGCGAGGCCGCCAAGTGGTTCAGAATGGCCAAAAACCACAACTTCTGCGCCATTACTAGCTACGGATAGGCCAGCGATAAGGCCGGTCAAGCCATCACCCACTACACCAACGCGTCGCATATTGTGAGCGGGGCGGTTGGGGGTCATGAAGGCGGCGAAGGGACGTTTCTTGTGATTTATCGGAGCCGAGAGGGTGAAAACCCCCCGCCGACTCGGCAGCACTGTGTCCCCCGATGGTGAGGCGCCTATTGAGGCGGCGAATGGTGGCGGTGATGTTCTCGCCGAAACGGTCGAGTTCGTTGAGAAATTGGGCCCTCCTCATGATCGTAGACGTGAATTAATCGATGATGATGGTCCGACTAGTTTGTTTACCAATAGTGCACGCAGATGGATCTCTGCAATGATGGCCGACGAAGGAATTTTTGAACCCATTTCAGCAGGAGAAAAAAGGACAAAAGCGGAAATTCATTCAAGAGAAAAAGGTACCTTAGCAGGACTATATGTCGCTGATATATTACTTCGAGAATGGATGCAAGGAACCCGATTTACCTGGACGATGGGTGAAGGATCTAGAATCGATGCTGGAGATTGTATTCTCACGCTTGAAGGCGGACGACACCAAATCTTGGTTTGTGAAAGAATCATCCTCAACATCCTAGGCCGGCTCAGTGGAATTGCCACGAATACCGCTCACTGGGTTGAAAAATCACAAATTCCATTGGCTGCTACTCGCAAAACCGGATGGGGTGTGCTTGACAAAGCAGCCGTTGCTGTTGGAGGGGGGTTAACTCACCGCATCAACAGAGCGGATGCGTTGATGCTGAAGGAAAACGACCTCGCTTCTACTGCTGAAGAAGGGGATGTGGGGCCTACGCGAGTCCGGAAAGTTCTCAGAGATGTCCCTAAGAATTCAATTGGAGCCTTCGTCACTGTTGAAGTTAGAACGCTAGATGAGGCCCTCGCTGCAGCAGAGGGCTGGGCTGAGCGAATGTTGGAATTTAATGAGGGAATGAAACTCAATATCATGCTCGACAACATGGGCCCTGAATTGTCGCGCGATGCGGTTCTGGACATCCAAACGAGAGGGCTTCGGGAATATGTCACAATCGAGGCCAGCGGAAATATCGTCTTTGAAGAATTAGAGTCATGGCAAAGTTCCAAGGTGGATGTAATCTCAACCTCCGGTTTGCACAGAGCAGCAGCACCTCTTGACCTGACTTGTATCTTTGAAGGGGTGTGATTGTTGTGGGCGAAGTCCCAAAATCACATCCGCGATATGCATCTTTGATGGCAAGAAAACGATTGACTGATGCTGCTGCTGCCGGCATGTTAGCAGATTCAGCGCTAATTGCTCATGGTCGTGGAGAAGCCTTTGATTATCTACTCGGAGAAGCGACATGCGATGCTGCAAGAAACGCAATTCGCGAAACGGCAGCGATACTCCTTTCTGCTGAAAAATGTGTCATTTCAGTCAATGGGAACACTGTGGCACTTGCTGGAACTCAATTGATCGCATGTGCAGCCGTACTGAATTGTCCCATTGAAGTCAACATCTACTATCGAACTCCTGAACGCATGGAAGCATTACTTTCGGCACTCAATAATCAACGATTGGAGGCAACCGAATTGTACCCCGAACTTGCAACGGAAATTGGCCTTGTTCCGATTCTAGGAGCCAACCCGGATGGAAGAATCCCAAATCTAGAGGGGCCAAGAGCGAATTGTCACTCGGATGGAATTCTATCTGCCAATGCAATACTTGTACCATTGGAAGACGGTGATCGATGTGAAGCACTCATCGCGATGGGTAAAAACGTGTGTGTCATTGATTTGAATCCCCTCTCGAGGACGGCAAGAACTGCTTCAGTAACCATTGTTGATGAGTTGACGAGGTGTGTCCCGATTCTATTGGATGACCTCAAACACGATTCCGTCTCACAAGATGTGGGTTGGGACAATGATCTGAATCTGCAAGAAGTCATTTCAGTTATGCTTCGGGTTCTTGATTGAAACCACAGAAAGGGACTCATCGAGACTGATTTCGGGAGAATCCTTTTGCGTAGTGAAAATTACCTCACTATGAACAAAGATGTCTGAAGAGCAGGACCGACTACTCCGAGAAGGAGATGCGTTTCTCTCATCACAGGTATCATTTGACTTAGACGGGCCGAGCAAACCTGTCAGAAGAAAGGCGAAGAATGATGCAACCGGCAAGGCATCGAAAAAGCGTGTCGAAGAGGGAGTTGTTACAGAGTGTCCAGGGTGCGCCGCAGACATTCCTGAAGGAGAATTTGTTGAAGCAATCCTTTCGTTTGTAACTGGAGCTGCCGACTATTTGGCAGGTGACCCGGTTCGGGTTCGAAGTGTCCAACTACTACAGCAAATGGTGAGCCAAGGTCGCCTTCCTGATCCCCATTCAGAATGGAGTTTGGAAGTCGTTCAGCGGATTGAACGGCACATCGAACACATGGCTGACGAAAGGGCGCGGTTGATTCATCGACAAGAGGGTGGTTTCTTGGAGGGATTTCCGCAACAGGGAATTAATATTGAAGAAATTCGTGAAAATTTACGCGCAGAAATTGAACAAGAAATTGTCGGGCAGGTTGCTGTTGCCATTCGCGATCAAGTACGCCAACAAGTTGTCGAAGAAATGGTCCCCGTCATTCGAGCTGAGGTCGAAAAAGAACTCTGGGCCGAATTTGAAGAAGCAATGCGGAATGAACGTGCAAAGAACGGAAATTCAGGATAGATTCAAGCAACAGCGAAATGCTTTCGCAAGAAGATTTCAAGGAAGTGGGCAATCTTATCGCCAACCTCACTCGTTCCTGCAGTGCCTCCCAAATCATAGGTTAGAGTGTCTCCTGTCATGGTCTCAGTAACCGCCATGTCAATCAAATCACCAACCGCCTTACAATCAGGGTCGCCCTTGGTCTCACCCAACCAATCAAACATCAATGAAACACTACTAATCATGGCCATTGGATTGGTTGTGTTTTGGCCGGCATACTTGGGGGCTGAACCATGCACTGGCTCAAACATCCCATGCTCATCTCCAATATTTGCACTCGCGGCGATCCCCATGCCACCCTGCAAAACACTTGCTAAATCAGTGCTGATGTCGCCAAACATATTCGGTGTGACGACGACATCGAACCATTCGGGATTCCGTACCGCCCACATACAGAAGGCGTCAATGTAAGCATGATCAGTTTCGGTGCGTGGATACTCTTCAGCGATTTCGTGATAAATCTGATTGAATAGTTGGCAACCCCGTGTCACATTCGATTTGTCTACGCACGTTACGCGAGTCTTTCCATCTCCCGGTGCACCATTGCGGCGCTGGGCTGCTTCAAACGCATATCGGAGAACACGCTCACTTCCACTTCGAGAAATCGGACGTGGGTCCCAAGCAACTTCACCTTCGAGACCTGGGAAATCCATCGAATTTGGCTCCCAAGTCTCACGGCCCTGTGCCTTGTCGGCAGAACGACGCAGGAGTGAATGATAGAGACCTTCTGTGTTTTCTCGGACAATGAGCATATCCACCATTCCCGGTTTCCATACCTGGGTGAATTCTCCGTGAATCTTGTGTCGGACGCCTTCATACAATCGAATTGGGCGAACATTCGCGTATAGATCTAGGCCGCTTCGCAGACCAAGGATGACGGAACCACCTGCCAAATCACCGTCGTCGGTAATGGCTCCAGGCCATCCAACGGCACCGAGAAGAATCGCATCTGCTTCATCTCGACAAAAATCAAAACTGCCTTCTGGCCATTCTTCACCCGTTTCTAAGTAATGTTGGCCCCCACAAGAAATTTTGTTCACAGTCAATGAAAGTGGGGTCAATTGTTCAACGAGAGCAAGTATCTTTTCGGCCTCAATCATGACGTCTCGGCCAATCCCGTCACCGGGCAGGAGAGCCAATGTGTAAGACGTCATAGAACTCGCCAATCGCTACCCCTACATGAAGGAACGCATCCCTTTATCCACTCAAAAAAGGCAGTGCTCAAACGAACTCTTCATTTACCGTCATTACACCGTTCCCGAAGATGTCAGGAAACCCTACCGATCATGATGAGCGCCCAAGGTTGGATGCATCGACTCTGCCCGATGAGTTGCAACGCCTATGGGATACCATGCTCCGACTTGACCCCGATTGGGACATGAATGATTGGTTAATTGAACGTGCCAATGAAGAAATGAAAATTATCGAAGCGAATCTAGGACGTGAAAAGATGCGATTGGAGCAACGGATCGCAAGATTGGAAGCGCTGGCAAATCGAATTGGGCGCACCATTGAACTCGATGAAGGTGGCACTCGACAATGCAATTTGTTCGATGTGTTTGGCCCCAATCACTCCGTTGAAGAGAGTGACGATATCGATGATGGGGATTGGGAATTACATCCCGCGGCAGCCCATATGAATTACCTCTCCGATGATATTGGGGACGACCCGCTGCTCGCAGTCTGCGCTCAGGCCATACTGTTACATCTCGAATTGAAGGCTGCTGAGGGTGAGTTGCCAGTTACGTTGGAAGCGTTGGGGCTCGCTCTTGTTCCACGTGGAATTGATTCTGAAGAATTGGTTGAAGCCCTCGAATGGCTGCTTGAACAGGGCACGGTCGTCGAAACCCACGAGAATGAATTCATCCTAGGCTGAGTGCGGGCCCCCGGGACACCCCACATTTCGGACTATATGGGTCCAGAGTCAGAACAGATTGATTGGGATGTCAAGACTTGTATCGATCTTAGCGGGCCTCGCGGCTGGAATATGGCTCACGATAATTCTCGGTGAGCCGAACCTAGGTGCCATTGTTGGTGCCTCTGTCTTTTTGTTGTTTGAAATACCGCGCAATAATGCGGAAAAGCGGCGATTGAGGCATGTCATTAACGGACAATATTTGCGATTGAAAGACGCAAATACAAGAATTGGAAAAATGGATCACCACTTGAGAGAACAACATCACGAACTCTCATCTGTTGTATCTGAGTTGGAAAGGCGCGATTCGGTGGGCGCACCTGAGGCTCGAAGATTAATTGAAAGTCAACGTGAAACTTTGCAAGCTCAAGCTCGGGCCATGGAAGAAGCACAACGACTCATCCAGGCTCAAGAGCAAATGCTTCTCCAATTCGATGAAAGAACTGAGGATGTCAATCGACGCTGGGATGAGATGATTCATACAATGCAGCAGGTGCTTGGTTCGCAGTCTACTGAAGCACACCAAGCTCAACGGAAACTTGCGGATGAGAGTGGGAGACTTACCGAAGCATTTGCCGAACAAAGTCGAGAGATGCAGCGTACAATGACCGATTTGTTGCATCGCTTGGCACTTGAGCCCCGAACGTCGAATGTTTCTGTTCAAGATTCCGTGCTGGTGAGTGGAACCGATGATATGTCACAGAGCATCAAAGTTCCAACTATTTCTGAGCGGCCGTCAAGAAAAATTCCGAGGATACCTGATTTGCATCTCAAGGCACGTCCAATAAATCGCAGAAATGAGGACAATTGGATAGAAGCCTTCAACGCGGACCTCGCCTGAGGTCTCTTTGTGGCAAGTGACGATTTAGTTTGGGTCGGAGCGGCACCACTTGGTGCCGATGAAATGAAACGGCTCCGCAGAGATCTCATCTTGCAACGAACTGTGGTGTGGGTTCCTGTCGGTTTGATCCTCGCAATGATACTGCTGTTTGCATTCAACCTCCCTCTATCTAATCCTGAATCCATTCTGTCGCTGTCGTTCGCAGGGTTGGTCGGACTTGGGCTCGGTCGTGTATCAGGTAACCAACGCTACGCCCGCATTCATGATGCATTGCTGAAAGGACTTGATATCGCGCCGATGCTACACCAAGAAGGGCGAGCTTTACCGGGACGATTGCTCGGTGTACCGGGTGGTGCAGACATTCTCGATGTGCTGATGCGGCCTCAAGAGGGAGGGCCGCTTTCCAAAGAAAAAGACGAGTGGGGGCGGGTCGTTTACAAGACTCGTGGAGAGGATCCACGTGGACCCGCAGAAGGAACAGGTGCAGATACCATCGATTCAAGGATGCCTCGAATTGATGCCATGACCCCTCGGCCTGAATTTGAGGGACTTGAGGGGGAATTGACCGAGGGGGAGAAGTTGATTGAAGAGGCGAACTTTGTGCGTAATATCAAATCAGAGGAAGCCTGGAATTATGCTGAGGCTTCCGACCCTGAACTCATCGAATCTGGTGTCGAAAAACTAGGTGATTTAGTCGGCAAAGGTCACGATTTCGGAGAGGGAGGGGGATTTCCACAGGCACCTATTCGCGCTGCGCCCAATACGCCTCCACCGTCGCAGACAAAGAATGATGAGGATTCGTCTGAGGATTGAAACCGAGAAGTTCTCGAGCCTTGGCAATCGATGCAGAAGAGTGGAGGATGTCGCCCTCTCTTGATGGGCCAAAAATTGGTTCAACTATGTTAATCTCAGTAGATTTTGCTCCCAATAGTTCTCGAAGAGTTGTAAACAGTTCTAGCACTGACATTGTTGAACCTGAGGCGACATTGTAGACTTGCCCTAAAGCGGCTGAGTTGTTTGTTGTCAAGGCCTGTAAATTGAGTTGAGCAACGTCGGATACACTCACGAAATCACGCGTTGCTTCCCCCGTGCCGAAAATCGTTGGGGATTTGCCTTCTATCAGCATCTGAATAAATGAAGGAATGACTGCTGCAT
>JASLKT010000020.1:7886-26394 GCA_030747395.1 Candidatus Thalassarchaeaceae archaeon | reverse complement strand
GACGCCCAGGGGTGGGTTTGGGTTGACATTGGGACCATTGGTATGGTCCGTCTATCCCCTCCAATTGGCTCGCAGTTACCTCTTAGGCTATGGGTGCATACACATCCTTGGAATGCATACTGGTCAGGAACAGATCGGCGAACACTAGCGACAGTTTCAGGCGTACTTGATGAAGCACTAGTTCTGGGACATGATCACCTTGTCCGAACTGTCTACAGTGAGTGTGTAAACCCTGAGTGGGCCGAACTTGACTCAAGGTTGGCAAATGATGGTCCATTGATGAGTTGGACAGGTGAAGCAGCGATGTCATACCAAGCCATGCGAGAAGAGCAAGGGGTGGCCTAATGGTTACCGTTCGAACCCCGAATGATGAGGATGAAGAGGAACGTGTATCCGAAGCTGTTCGCAGAGGCCAGGGTATCCCCCTCGAAGTGTTCATTGAAGCCATCATTGAACGAGAGCCTGAAGAAGAACTTGTAGAGGCTATTCGATTGGGCATTGAAGCTCAACGGGAAATGCCTGAAGGCGCCCCTCCGTTGGACATAAAGCAAGCCATTCTTGACTATGTTCGCTGGCAAGAAGCCGCAAGATGAATCAGGAACAGCCTGTGGTCGCACCACAACTGTTGCACTTGAGGCAAGTACCGTTTCGAACCATCTGGCTACCGCCACAATCAGTGCAGATATCACCTGTAAATCCAGCTTCTCTTGCTTGTTGGCGCATGGCGGATTCAGGATCGACATCCAATGTTGTTTGGACATTCCGACTTCCACTCTGTGTTCGTGCCACACCATCTTCTGTAATTTCAGGTCGACTAATGGAGGTGACCTCCAAGTCTTCTTCACTAACATGGGCGAGGTCATTTCGGCCTAGATAATCAATGGCCAATTCACGGAAGATGTAATCAACAAGACTCGTCGCCATCTTGACTCGATTTGAACCACCCTGTACCATGCCACTTGGCTCGAACTTCTGGAAGGTGAATGACTTGACGAAAGCGTCGAGTGGCACTCCATATTGCAGGCCAATGGATACAGCGATTGCGAATTGATTCAACAGACTGCGCCATGCTGCACCTTCCTTTGAAGTGGTAATCATAATCTCACCAAGACGTCCATCATCGTACTTACTGGAGGCCAAGTAGACTGTGTGTCCACCCACACTTGCCTTCATGGTGCGGGAATCACGAACATCGGGCAACGGTTTTCTTGTTGCAATGTAATTCTGGACGAAGGACTCGGCAATTGGAGCAGCTTTTTCCTTCGGAAGGGGCAATGCTTCTGCCACTTGTTTGACTGCCTTCTTGACAGTGACAACTTCTTCTTCCTCTTCTTCCTCTGCACTTGATATGTCAACGAGACTGTTCATCAGTGGTTGGGATAGTTTGCTCCCATCTCGATACACGGCACAGGCCTTGTTCATCGTAGAGTGAGACAGATCGTAGGCTGCACGGACATCTTCAATCGAGGCATCACTTGGCATGTTAATTGTCTTTGAAATAGCACCGGAAATGAATGGCTGTGCTGCAGCCATCATTAGGACGTGAGCATCCCAATCGATGCATCGCGTCCCATTTTTCCCACCTGGTGTGGCACAATCAAAGACAGCCAGATGCTCTTCCTTGAGGTGCGGGGCATCCTCAATCGATAAGTGGCCGTAGATGTGGTTGTGAGCATCTTCGATTTCAGAAGATGAGAATCCGAGGAAGCCAAGTGTGTCAAAGAAAGGACCATCACACTCTTCGCTTGGGATCTTCAGAGTACCCGTACAAAATTCGTGACCCAAAACGTGAGGGGCAAACAGTGAACGAATATCGAATACATTTTCAACAGCACCTTCAATCTTTGAAAATTCAGTGTCGGAGAAACCCATCTCTAGCAAACTCTGCATTGGCACACTTTCACATCGCTCAAGTGAACCGGCTCCCATGACGTGTTCGACAATTTCTTGCACTTGACCTTCATTGTACCCAAGCCGCTTGAGCGCACTGGGTACTCCGCGATTGATGATGCGCAGCGAACCACCACCAGCCAATGTCTTGTACTGTACAAGGCTGAATTGTGGCTCAACACCAGTCGTATCGGCGGCCATGACTAGTCCGATTGTTCCAGTTGGTGCGATGACAGTAGTTTGGGCATTGCGATAACCATGTTCTTTGCCCATTTCAAGTGCTTGATCCCATACACTACGTGCAGCATCCAGCAAATCCTTTGGGCACTTCTTTGAATCAATTCCCATGGGTGCGATTGAGACTCCCTCATATTCATCAGCGGGTTTATTGTACGCTGCTCTGCGGTGGTTCCGCATCACCTTGAGCATGTGTTCAGAATTTGCTTCATATTCAGGGAATGGCCCGAGGAAGCTGGCCATATCAGCACTGGTTGCGTATGCTTCACCAGTCATAATGGCCGAAATAGCCCCACAGATTGCATAGCCTCTCGAGTCATTGTAAGGAATGCCCATGTGCATAAGCATTGAACCGATATTGCAGAATCCAAGGCCAAGTGTGCGGTAATCATACGATTTGCGGGAAATGGCCTGACTCGGGAATTGTGCCATTAGGACACTGATTTCCAGAGTTGATGTCCAAAGGCGGCAAGAGTGTCGAAATCCGTCGATATCGAATTTCTGCGTATCCTTGTCGTAGTAATGAAGCAAATTGATACTGGCGAGGTTGCAAGCCGTATCATCGAGGAACATGTATTCACTGCAAGGGTTTGAACCATTGATTCGCCCACCTTCAGGGCAAGTATGCCATTCATTAATCGTAGTATCAAATTGAATGCCTGGATCGGCACAAGCCCAAGCAGTATAGGCGATGTCATTCCACAATTGGTTGGCATCAAGTGATCGATGAGGAATAGGTTCACGATTTTCCTCTGCGGCCTTGTCCCTCTCAGTGCGGAAGAACAAATCCCATTCTCCACCATCCTTGACAGCCTGCATAAATGATTCAGGAACACGAACGGAGTTGTTTGAGTTCTGTCCGGAAACCGTGGCGTAGGCTTGACCCTGCCAATCTGTATCCATCGATTCAAACTCAACACTCTTCCATCCTTGTTTCGCCAAATCGAGCATTCGCTGAATGTGAGGTTGAGGGACACTTGCTCGAATCGCCTTGACCATGGCTCCCTGCAAATTCATATTTTCATTGGAATCGAGTGAGAGATTGTCACCATCCCAACAAGCTTCAAGCACAGCATTGCAATGCTTCTGAAGTGCCGCGGTACCTGCAACGAGGGCGCTGACCTTTTCCTCTTCGGATAATTTCCAGCCGATATATTCCTCAATGTCAGGATGATCCAAATCCAGTGTAACCATCTTGGCTGCACGGCGAGTGGTCCCTCCACTCTTGATGGCGCCCGCCGCACGGTCGCCAATCTTCAGGAAAGAGAGCAAACCACTTGAAGTTCCACCGCCGGAAAGCGGCTCACCAGCACCTCTGATATTAGAGAAGTTGGAACCAGTTCCTGAGCCAAACTTGAACAGGAGCGCTTCCCTGTTCCATAGCCCCATGATTGAACTTGTATCTCCAACCAAACTGTCGCTGACACTTTGGATGAAACATGCGTGTGGTTGTGGGTGTTCGTATGCGTTGATAGAACGCATATCTTTCTCAGTTACTGGGTCGACATACCAGTGACCTTGAGCTGGCCCTTCGATTCCGTAGGCCCAATGAAGGCCAGTATTGAACCATTGTGGGCTATTGGGGGCTGATCGTTGACTAGAGATGAGATAACACATCTCATCGTAGTAAGCACGGGCATCACCTTCGCTGGCAAAGTAACCATGCTTCCATCCCCAATACGTCCAGGTGCCTGCTAGTCGACGGAAGAGTTGACGTCCATCCGATTCAGTTCCATAGCGTTCGTCAGCCTTCATCTTCTGTAATTTCTCTTCATCTGGAGCCGAGCGTTGCAACCATGTTGGCACCCCCTCCTCTGGAATCTTGCGAAGTGCCGCGGGAACGCCAGCTTTCCTCATGTATTTCTGTGCACAAACTTTCCCAGGAACACCTTCGAAGCCAGAGGGTAATGAAACATCCTTGATCTCAAAGGCCACAGTACCGTCTGGATTGTTAATCACGAAATCGGAAGTTGACCATTCAAATTGATCAAACGGATCTTTGTCAACTTGTGTGAATCGGCGTTCGATGACCATACCCTGTTCGCCAGCCTCGGTAATTGCATCTTTCTTCATCTTGGATTGCGTCATGGTTCATCATCTCCGTATGTGGTGTGGAATGTAAAGTATAGTTTCATCTGTGGCCGGGTGATACCTGTCTCCCCTCGCACAGGGAGTTCACCTCCACTTTGGAGGGTCTTTGAAGATATCGATGCGCGCGAGTGAATATGTACCTGAAGGTCGAGTAAATTGCACCCTTCAAGAAGGCGGTTAGAGTTATCGAAAAGCCATATTTATGCATTCACCTGTTCTGATTTTATCAAACGCTAATCGAAGTAGTTCAAACTAGGCCACCAACAGGCAACGCATTTGAGGGAACGCCATCCCTCCTCTGTGGGAAGGAGTGATTTGATGCCAGTCCCCGATCCCGAATCCAGCCCTGAATCAGAAGATGGCGAAGTCGATCCGTTCGCAGAACTAGGTGTAGCAACCACCCCAGTAACCGGCAATGTGAGCGACGGTCTTGAAGCATTCATGGACGATGATGAGGACGACGAAGTCACCGAATCAGCCCCACTCGATGTAGTGCAAGACGAAGAGGAAGAGGACGATGATGACTTGTTTGCGACGCTTGGAGTTGCAGGCCCATCCGTCTCACTCGCTTCATCGGGAGAGGATGACATCCTTGCTGCATTTATGGAGGATGACGATGAAGAAATCGATGAGCCTACAGAGCCCACCGATGAAACTTCAACATCGCCACAATCTGAGGCGCTAGAGGCATACAGAATGGTCCTTGAAACCGTTTGGGTAGATGGAATTCTTGATCCCGGCGAAGTCAATTTACTCGCAAAGCGTAGAGATGAATTGGGCCTTTCATTTGAGGAACATCTCTCTTTGGTGCGAGAAATGTTGAGGTGAACTGATGGATCCTCTCGGCAGCACTCCTTTTGAGCATGCTTTGGCTTTGGCATGGTATGATGATAAGTTGACAGCAACCGAATTCCGTCAACTCGATACTCTACAAGAATCATTGAAACTCACAGATACCAATCGTGCGATAATCGAGGCCGATTATGAATCTCGTCTCGTTGAGGGGACAGCTATCCGAAGTGGTGAAGCAAACTCCTTGGCCAAATGGATCGATGCGGTGCGGGCAATGGTCTCTGTTGACGAGGACATTTCCAGTAATCTGGCTCGTCGTTTAGGAGGTACCGCTCTACGAACAGGCATTACAAAAAATGGTTGGAAATCAGCCAATGCTTGGATGGAGCAACTTGGGTTATCTCGCCCGTTTGCAGAAGGCTGTTGGATGGTGGGTGGCCCAGTACCCGCTTTGACAGCAGTGCCTCTTGCATTGGCGCCTGCAGCAAAATCACTTGGCCTTCTTGAATAGCAGGGGCATTGCTTAAGCCATCTCGCTAATCGCACCATTCAATGGACATCAACCTCTTGATTTCCGGCACTTTGGTTTTGGGAACTGGTGGTATTTTTCATTTATTAGAAAATAAAATCCCGTTGGAAACTGTAAATCGAAAGAAGCACTTTGCATTTGATGTATTGGTGATCTGCATCACAACTGTCCTAGTTGCATTCATTTCAATATGGCTTCTAGAAGGATATATTCGGGAATGGTTAATTTTGAATTTTGAATTAATGAATTCAATATTGCTATGGCCACTTGGAATTAGGATAATCCTAGCGCTAATCATAGGAGATTTTGGATATTATGTGGTTCATCGGTTGATGCACATTGGCCCATTTTGGAGAACTCACGTTTTTCATCATTCTATTCAAGAAATATATTGGTTTTCAGGATTGCGAACATCTGCACTGAATTCTCTCGTCATTCGGTTGCCATATTTGGTAGGTGTGTGCATGTTTGGTATCTCTGCATCAGTTGCAGCAGTAATCGCAATTAGTTTAGGAATCGTCAATTTCTGGGCGCATTCCAACATCAACATTTCTTTTGGAATTCTGGGTTATGTTTTCATCACGCCATCTTTCCATAGGGTACACCATTCAATGGCAGAAAATGCCATTGATCGGAATTTTGGCAACATCCTATCTTGCTGGGATTATTTATTTGGAACAGCAGTAAATCCAACTAAATCTCTGAATGAATCGGATAAGGGATTTGAGGTTCCTCAAGAAGATGTTTTGAGACAATTGGTCGGACTCTAGTTTTGAATGTCGAGTTCCCAATCGATAGTTGCACCACTTCTTGTGATCATGGCACCCACTGTACAATTTTTCACGTGACTTTTCTCGATGATTCGTTCAACCAATTTTCGCGGCACATCACCTTCAATCACGTAACGCATGCGAATGTTCGTGAACACCTTAGGCGCCACTTCGCTGCGATCCGCATCCAATTCAATCCACATATCTCGAACATTTTCCATGCGATGCTTGAGACCAGTAATCACATCGATGAGTGTACAACCACCGTGGGCTAGTAAGACCATTTGAACAGGGTTTGCAGACTCCGCGGTGTGCATGGGGAATTTGATTCCGTGCTGATTTTCAGCCTCTAAATCCTCATCACCTTTCCAGCGAACTATTCCGCGCATATACGCGCGCACGCGTAAGGAGTGGATGAGGGTTAGCATCATCAAGGGTTGGCCTGTCGCGCTGAATGAGAGACATGTCTGGCCATCCGATTTCCATGGAAAAGGGCGCACTGAACGTCCCTAATGACCCGATTGTGCATTACATCGAGGGCGATGGGATTGGCATTGATATTTCTCCGGTAATGATTGATGTCGTCAACGCCAGCGTAGCCAAAGCCTACGACGGCGAGCGGGAGATTCATTGGCGTGAGGTGTTGGCTGGTCAGAAGGCTTACGATGCGACCGGGGAATGGATGCCCGAAGCCACATTGAATGCCATGCGTACTGGTTTGGTGTCTATCAAAGGCCCATTGACTACACCTGTGGGCGGAGGTATTCGCAGTCTGAATGTCGCCCTCCGACAACAACTCGATCTCTTCGCGTGCGTACGTCCGGTTCGATGGTATGCTGGAACTCCAAGTCCAGTCAAGGACCCAGGTGCGGTGGACATGATCATATTCCGTGAGAACAGCGAGGACGTCTATGCAGGCATCGAATGGGAAGCTGGTTCTGACGAGGTTGCCAAAGTCATCGATTTCCTGCAAAATGAGATGGGCGTCACCAAGATTCGATTCCCGAATACCAGTGGCATTGGCATCAAACCGATTTCTAGTGAAGGCACTGCACGCATCGTTCGTGCTGCAATCCAATATGCGATTGACAATGACAAGGACAGCGTTACTTTGGTTCACAAGGGCAACATCATGAAATTCACAGAAGGTGGATTCCGTGACTGGGGCTATCAGTTGGCTCAGGATGAATTCGGTGCAGAGTTGCTCGACGACGGGCCATGGTGCACAATGACCAACCCGAAGACAGGCAATACAATCACAATCAAGGATGTCATTGCAGATGCCATGCTTCAACAGGTTCTCACGCGCCCGCGCGAGTATGGTGTATTGACGACGATGAATCTCAATGGGGACTACATCTCCGATGCACTGGCCGCCCAAGTCGGTGGTATTGGTATCGCCCCAGGGGCCAACATCAATTACGATACAGGCATCTCTATCTTCGAGGCTACACATGGTACTGCGCCCAAGTATACAGGGCTTGACAAGGTCAATCCAGGCAGTATCATACTCAGTGCTGAAATGATGCTACGGCACATGGGTTGGACCGAAGCAGCAGATCTCATCGTCAAGGGAATGGAAGGAGCGATTAGTGCAAAGACGGTCACATACGACTTTGAGCGATTGATGGACGACGCGACACTCCTGAAATGCTCAGAATTTGGTTCAGCGATTATCGCTCATATGTAAGTGATAACGTGGATTTTGAATCGCTCAACCTTTGTCAGCCTTTGCTGACTGCTCTTGATGAGATTGGCTATGTCACCCCGACACCAATTCAGGAACAAGCAATCCCTCTACTAATCGAAGGTCACGATATGCTTGGGTGTGCCCAAACTGGAACGGGTAAGACTGCGGCCTTTTCATTACCAATTTTAGATGCGATGGCTGAAGATCCTTGGTCAGGAAAGCGTCAAATCAGGGTATTGATGCTTTGTCCAACCCGCGAACTTGCGTCACAGATTCGTGATAATATCGAAGAATATGCACGTCATCTCGACATTCGCTCAATGGTAATGTTTGGTGGTGTTTCTCAACGCCCACAGGTGAAGGCACTTCGCCAAGGCATCGACATTTTGATCGCAACCCCTGGGCGTCTCCTCGATTTAATTGGACAAGGGCACGTCGACCTGTCCTACGTCCAGTTCCTCGTTCTTGACGAAGCGGATCGAATGCTTGACATGGGTTTCATTCGCGACATTCGCAAAATTCTTGCTCTAATCCCTGAAGAACGCCAGAGCCTCCTCTTTTCAGCAACAATGCCCTCTTCAATTGTGGAATTGTCAAGAGACATGCTCTACGAACCAGTGAGAGTGGAAGTTTCACCTGAATCAACAACCGTTGAGGCGATTGAGCAATCCCTCATGTTCGTAATGAAGAAGGACAAACGAGGCTTATTGACCCATTTGATTCGAGATGAAAGTCCAGAGAAAGTACTCGTGTTCAGTCGCACGAAACATGGTTGTAATCGTATTGTCAAACAACTTGCTCAAGATGAGATCGAAGCTCTTGCAATTCATGGTAACAAGAGTCAAGGGGCGCGGGAGAAAGCCCTTGGCAGATTTCGAAATGGGTCTCTACAAGTATTGGTTGCTACCGATGTAGCCAGTCGCGGCATTGACGTATCAGATATCAGCCACGTGATCAATCTAGATCTCCCGAATGAGCCAGAAGTTTACGTTCATCGTATTGGCCGTACAGGTCGTGCTGGACAAGGAGGGATTGCAATCGCTTTTTGCGATGAGAACGAGGGGGAGTATCTTCGAGGTATTGAGAAGATAATTCGTCAAGAAATTCCAGTGGACGAAGATCATCCGTTTCATTCTGAGAAAGCGAAATCACGCAAAGGTGAGAAGGCCCCAAAAAAGCAGCAAAACCGTGGCCGTAGAGGTGGCGGGGGAAGGCAAAACCAAGGCGGCCAGAAACGTGGACAAAACCGTGGACAAAACCGTGGTCAGAATCGCGGTCAACGCCGCCGACAAAATCGCCGCTAAGTATAGCCGTTGGACCAATATCTTCGACTTAGCAGCGATTATATGACTCATTCAGGATGGTCTTTCCGATGGACGAGCGATTGGCGGAAGTGCGGGCTCGCCTTCTGAAACTCTCTGAGGCTGCAGAAGCCGACGGCGAGCCATTGCGCTGGTTTGAGGAACTGTATGCGGGCGCAGCAAGGAATTCGGAAGAAATCCCATGGGCTCGAATGGAACCCCATCCCAAGATGGTGGAATGGATTGCAAATCAACCCGATATCCAAGGTCGAGCGTTGGTGGTTGGTTGCGGACTCGGTGACGATGCAGAATGGTTGGCAGCGGCTGGTTTTGAGGTCACTGCATTCGATTTATCGCAATCTTCCATCGATTGGTGCTGCGAACGATTCCCATCATCATCTGTCAACTATTGTGTCGCTGATTTATTGTCGCCACCTGCTGATTGGCTCGAATCATTCGATCTGATAGTCGAGATTCATATTTTGCAAGCAATTCCCGAACAAATCCGAGATCAGGCAGCAAATATTCTCCCCACCTTACTCAATTCCAATGGCCAGCTGCTCTGTATAGGTCGATTATTGAGCACTCTAATTCCAGATGAACCAGCGCCACCGTGGCCCTTGTCACAGGTTTGGTTGGAAGGTAGGTTTGAGAAACTAAACCCGGTCCATTTCAATCGTTTTGTCAATGAAGACACACCAACAATCGATCGCTATGTGGCTGCTTGGAGTCGATAATCAGACCCACTGACTAAGTTGACGGGCCGTTCTAACGACACCAAATCCGAATGT
This sequence comes from Candidatus Thalassarchaeaceae archaeon, assembly GCA_030747395.1. Lineage (GTDB taxonomy): Archaea > Thermoplasmatota > Poseidoniia > Poseidoniales > Thalassarchaeaceae > MGIIb-P. The sequence goes on along the minus strand of JASLKT010000020.1, from coordinate 16,303 downwards.
TTCTTCCAAGGAACGTCTCACAATACAGAAATCGGAATCTCGTGAGGCGACGAGAATTGCGCCAATGCCCTTGTGCATCGAATCAGCCAGCATTGCAGCCTCTCTCATGATGTCACGATCACCTCGTTCAGGATAGATTGCCTCCTTCCCAATCTTGGTTCGTTTGGATAAGGCCTTGGGATTGTGAGCTGCTTTGCTGTCAACAATCTCAAGGTATGTCTTGCGGTGCCTCAACATGAACTCGACAGTTTTCTCTTCGAATGCAGAGACAGCATCGTCTTGCTCAGCATCGATGTTTGGTCGCCACGTGTTGTAATCTGACAACACTTCTTTGCAAATCTGATCAATTGCTTTTTTGGTCACCTTTTCGACCCATTCCACTTCATTTAACCAGATGTCATAGAATAGTGTACGAACCCTTTCGATATTCCCCATCATGTTCTTGAATTCATTTTCCGCAGCTGTTGGGGTCCTGAGTTCGACCATACCAGCATTGGATTTGTAGAGGACGGTGCGATGGAATGAACCATGCACATCGGTCTCAATTCCACCACCCTCTTCATCCAGCAACCTAGCGATTCGATCTCTCGCTGCATCAATGAGCAAGTTGGTGTCAATTAACACCAGAGGTTTGAGTGTCAGGTGACGTAATTTCCGACGTATTCGAATGGGCAAGGTATCTTCATTCAGGCGGAAAATACCATTTTGGCTTCTGAGTAAAGCCCTCATCTCATTGTTTGAAAATTGACCCGAATTCATGGCTCGTTCAAACATAATCAATCCTTGAGTTGGATTGAGCGCTGCAGCTTCTCCAGCCACACTTTCGACTTCTGGAACCGATGCCCCATCATCGAGAATGTGCTGGAATCGGTCCTCCAATTGACTTCGTCTACTGCGGCGATTGCTGGAAAGTCCACGCTTCGCCGCTCTGATTCGACCTTGCCATAAGTCCTTAGGGAGTCCGTGAGCATTTGGATAAGTGAATAGGAGATCCAATTCATCGGACGCATACGTTGTCCGTTCTCTTTCAATGAGTTCTCCATCCACATTCTCTTCAGAGACGACCTCGGTGCTAGAAATCCAATCGAGTAATCGACGCCTTGCTGCCTCGGGCTGTTGCCGAGTAGTATCATCACAAACATGGAGATACAATTGGAATATTCCCGTCATCGCAGATTGCAAAGCCTGCTGGGATTCCAACATTTCCACTGCTTCTGAATATTTTCCAGCATGGGCAAAGGAGATGAGTGCACGTCGCGCCAACCTTACTCGGTTTTCAAAATTGAACGTGATATCCATGCTGGCACGACGAAGAGATCGACCTGCAGACAAGTGTTTTCCAGCCTTCTCTTCGATTGAAGCAAGGATGATTTGGTGCCACGACGATGATGCAGCATGCATGCGATGCCATTCAGCAAATGCTGGAATGGCAATACTGTCGTGTTCCAGAACTACTTGCCGAATTGCATCAACAATTCTCTTCCTTGGATTTTCACCTACCAATCCATCGAATATCGAAATGGCAGACATTGTGCTGTCTTCACTGTGGTCTTCTAACAAACGAAGTGCACGATTGAATCTGAGTTGGTCCAATACAGCAGTGAATAACCGCAGTTCGACTCCACTCAATGATGAATTATTGATTGAGGTTTGAAGACTATCGATTCGATCTGCAGGCACCAATCCATCACCACCCGGACCGAGTGCACGAATCGTTTGTTTGAATGAATGAAACGCCTTTCGATTTCCAGCAACTCTGCGTTGAATTGCTTCCAAATCTGCTGGCGCCCCTTCCAAGAGCTTGACAAGACCAATCGAAGTTTCAGACAACACTCCGCTGGGTTCATTGGCCAATGCATCAATGGCTTTTGATCTTGCGCCAAGAATCCAGTCACACAAATCATGGTCGGCATTCCCTGGAAGCAAGTGATGGACCAGCAGTGTCCGGAAGGGATGTGTTGTCGCACCATTTTCCAGATTCATTAAGATGGAACCAATACGATTTGCATCTCCTGATTCCGTAAATACATCCAATGCCAAGTCTCCAAATTGATTCCAATCTAATTCACCTCTTTCTTGGCTTTCGATGACCGCTGAAGATAGTAATTGGTGTGGAGTATTGGCATTTTGCATAATGCATTCAAGTCCCTCTCGACTAAATCGATGGATGCCTTCGATTACTCGTTCAATTAACGCATCATCATTACTACCTTCAATCAGTCTAAGGGTATGGTGTAATTTTGTCGCATCAGTAATATTCAATTCAGAAATAATTTGCAAAGCCGCATCATGCGTTTTTTCTCTAATATGTGCAGCCACCAAACTCCACATCAAAGCACGTCGGTCATCACCATCATTCAGCAATTGAACACCTTCCTGAATCTCATCAGCGGTTAATTCAGCATCATCTGGTGCACTAATCCATGATTGATATCGCATGGCCACCGATAACGGATCATTCCCCTCCGCACCATGGCAATTTGCCCAAGCATCCATCTGACCCGAACGAAGTTGTAGTAGTGCGAGGTGATCTTTGGCAACGGCTGCCATATCTCCATCATCTTCAATTAAAGAGGACAACATCTCTTGAGACTGGTTCCCGCCAACGAATATTTCGACTAATGCACCGATTAATCTGGAATCTCCTTCCAAACTATTGAATGCCTTGGGTACTCCAATGAACTTACCCTTGGAGTGAAGTGATTTGATAACCCTTTGAATACTCAACTGTATATCAGCAGTTAGAGAAAATGGTAGAGGGGTCTCCAACCATTCAGCCAATGATTCTCTGTTCAATGAATCAATCCTTGCAGATTCAATCCAAACCTCAAAATCACCTGCGAGTGACAATTCTACAGTCGCTTTTGGGTATACCTCTAATTGAGCCAAAATAGGTGCTTCTTTACCCATAAGATGCCATGCTGGATGAATGCCTTCTCCGCAGGCCGAGTGTAACTTCTCCAACTCCGCATCCCAACTTGGCATCCATTTCGTTCCCATACGAGCCTTTTGAACAAGCATTGAGGCCATACGATACCCGAGGGGTGCATTTGAATCAATCAACGCATCAACACTCTCAATCCAACCATCTGCACCTTTCATTGTGTGAACGCCCCGTCTCCCTGTACGCCGTCCACGTGTTCGCTTTCGTTCATTTTCAGCCGCCCTTTCTTCTTTGTTTACAGCAACTAAAACCAACCCCCACCAAGGTTTGTCTTCCAGCAATGTCCAAGCCGCATTATCCATGACTTTCTTTTTCCGGATTGCAGGGTTCTCGCCCGCCTTCCCAATCACATCAAGACAGGTGAGTAAGAGGTCTTCTTTCTTCGCCAATCACTCGTCCCCCCCTACGGCGGGGTTCCAGCCATCGTCCCACTACTATGAACGCATCGCTGAAGTGTAACTCTCTTCTCGGACGACCATGGACGCGACCAATCTGGTCATCATTCTCCTTCACCCTCTTGCCGCTTTGGGTGTCATCGGCTGGATGATTCGACAGCACCGTTGGCGACAACGGGGCCTCTTATTGAAAGGGGATGAAAGGAGAGCAGCAGTCCATTCTCATGAAAGAGATGGGGAGCGTTTGTACATTCTCGCTTGGATAATCGTCGCGGGCGGTTTCATCGCCAATTCACTTTTTCGAATTCGAACTGAAGGCGCCACGCTACCTAGTGCATTGATGCCCAGTGGAGCGGGTGGTTTGCATGCCGGTGGAGGTATCATCGGTCTGATTCTGATCACCATCCTTTGGCGCAAGGGTAGAAAAGCACGAGATTTGAGAAATGCAGGCGAATCTTGGGCTGCCGAAAAGCAGCGACATGGGCGGGCATCTGATGCTATTCTGGTCCTCATCGGATTGCATGCTTTCTTGGGGTTCCTTTGGTTGATGCAATTATTGTCCTGAGCGATTCGCCCACAATTCCAACCAAGCCACAATGTTGCGTTCAATATCTCCCATTCTGACGGCACGCTCTTCTTTCTGTTGCAAATTTGAAAGTGCTTGAATTCTACATCCACAGGCATTAGCATGGCCGCCCCCGTCGACATCGAACGCGGTCGCCAATCTAGTGAGATCAAACAATCCACCATGTTCATGAAGGAACGAGTTACTGTAAAATGAGGCCGAAAGAGGCCATTTTTCATCTTCTCCCTCCTCAATTTCCGAATATCCATGAATGATCATACATGCATCACATTTGTCGCCAAAATGGGCGGTGACGAGGTAACCGTTTGTTCGAATACCTTTGTCATCCAAACGAACAATTGCTATTCTGTCGACAACTTTCGTACATTCATCCAACATTGATTGAAGGCGTCGAAATTCATCCTTAGAGCGAGTAATCTTCTCTGAAACCATTGGCAACTTCATCAAATCATTGGGGCCATCTCCATCGACAATATGTTGCAACAGAGTTTGACAATAGAGATTATCAGTAGCATCAATCGTTCTTCCAATCCAAACAATTGGATTGTCAGACAGAAACTCCTCACGCGAAATTTTGCCACCATCTAGCTTGTCAACCATGTCCATCCAAGTTTCAATATCGTCAAGATTCACGCTTTCTTGAAAAGTATTGAAACAGACACGAGCAGCACTCAATGCATCATCCCAAACGATGTTGCAACCATCCTTAGCAGCAGCAGCTTGCTGTGCAGGTGTTGGTTTGTTGGTCAGGTGATGATCGATATGCAGACCACACTGGGGGTGAAATGGGAGGTCGAGAACAGCGGTCTCTCTCGTCATCCAATCATCAACCCCTCCTCTTCTCACCTCAGCCGGGTGGCTGAATCGAACGGGAACCCCTCTCCAAACTCTGCGAACGATTGCTGCTGAAAGCAAACCATCTAGGTCACCATCGGCAACAATGCGTTCAATGTTCATCTTCGACACGTCGACCAATAGACCCTCTCCGAGCATTGCACGTCACCAGACCTCGCTCTTAGCGTTGGCGTCACAACACACTGTATATCCGCAAGCAATTAGTATGCCTCACCCCTTCACGGAACATGGAAACTTCATGCGGCGTGGTTCTCGTCAATTTTGGCAGTGTCCTACTTCTCCAATATCCACAGGGTCACTGGGGATTCCCCAAGGGTCACTACGAAGAGAAAGATGGGGCGTATCAACGCACAGCATTGAGAGAATTGGAAGAAGAGACGGGCATTTCAGAGGTCGATATGCTGGATGATTGGAGAATGAGAACTTTCTACACATTCACCCGCAAAGGTCGAGAGGTGGAAAAAGAGGTTTTCTGGTTCATTGGTGAAACTGAACAATATGACATTACATTGAGTCATGAACATCGCAACTTCATGTGGCTAGAGTGGGATGATGCAGAAAATCAATTGGATTTCGATCAAAGTATAGAGGTATTGCGTGGAGCAAGAGCACAATTGCGAGCACTCGGTCGTGAACTTTAGGATTGATTTCTCTTGCCAAGTGGAAGCCAAAGAATCTCATCTTCGCCGAGAATCATTGCAATCCACCGGATCGCTACAAAGAGCCAATCGGAAAGTCGGTTGAGATAGGCGATGACAACATCTCGAACAGCTTCATCACCCTCTAGTTCGCGCAACTTCATTGCACCTCTTTCCACGCGGCGGGTAACAGTGCGTGCAAGGTGCATTGTGGCAATTAATGGTGAACCTGTCGGCAAAATGAAGGATTCTAGTGGTTCTAAATTCTGTGTCCAATCATCCATTTCAGAACACAATCGATCTGCTTGTTCTTCTCCAATAACAGTCATCGCTTCGGGAACTTGATTGGGTTGAAAGGCACATTCACCACCGACATCAAAGAGTTCTTGTTGAATGAGTGAAATTTTTGGGACCACCGAATTTTTCACCGTTCGAACCGTCGCCCTAGGTCCTCCATCGTCGTGATGAGTTTCTACGCGCTCTAATTCTGCCTGCACCATCCCAATGACAGCATTGAGTTCATCGATTGTGCCATAGAAATCCACACGCGGATTACTCTTTGACACACGTTCGCCCGAGGCGAGCGATGTTTCACCCGTGTCACCCGTGCCGGTGTGAACCTTGGTGATGCGGACCATGATTCTGCGGGGCAGCCCCTAAACAAGGGTCTTTCGCTGTATCAAGCACTCTCAATGACGCCATCATCTTCCATTTTGATCCGTAATTTTTGCATTAGCAAGAAACCCAATGTCCCCCAAATGAATAGTTCAATTGCGATGCAAACCCAATACCAATATCCAAGGCTGGAGAGAATTGCATTTGCATCATAGGGTTGACCATTGAATCCAATGTAGATTGCTTGGGATAGCAAATTGGCGCCAAACCAGACGAGAACCGCCACCCAACTCAAACGTATACTGAGGACTTCCCATTGTCCTTTTTTCAGCCAATCACCATGTATAATTTGTCATCCGAGATATTTAACATACACTAGAGCAACCCCAAATAGCCCTACCTTTTCGGCGGTTATTCTGATTCAAAAATCGGTGTACTGAGTCGCGTTAAGCACGAATCAATCTTCGCAAGCCAACTCTCGTCGACAGTTTCGATACCACCAAGTCTTTCCAACATCTCTGCATGTTCTGATGCAGCAGCGGAATTCCCCCTAGATTCGTGAATCCGAATCAGAGCGGCATGACTCATTGCATCAAGCCACGAATCATCGGTGCTCCACGATTTCTCAAACATCGAAATCGCTCCACGATCACCATCGATGAGCCCCCGGTCTAGTTGACGGAGGGCTGCTTGCGACCAAGATATTCCTTGAATTCCAATAATGAGTCCCTTCCAGAACAAAAACGCTTCAAGGGAAATTACAGTGGTGGCTAGAATAAATCCAACCCATTGCTCTGTAGTATTGTAGGTAGACCAACCGTCAGCCAAAGCCGAAACAGTCGCTGCAACAAACCACATCCCTGCAAACGGGGCCAATATGACGTCTCTTTTGTGCCGATCATGAATAGCACCAATCGTGACTCCGAGTCCACCCATTAGTCCAGAGATGATGGCTGGAAGATGAGAACTCGTAGCGCGTGGCGAACTCATTCCTAAGGCCAAGATTCCCGTTAGACCAAGCATCAACCACGCCCATCGTCCACTAATTTCGGGAAATGGCTGTGCGTAACTCATCCAGAGTAGTAGTGCCGAAGTTCCACCGAGGAAGGCAATCCACACCCACATTGGATAGAGCGCGAAGGTTGCGGTATTCAATTCATTCCTGCTTCACCGCTGGGCTCACCATCATCACCACGCCATCCAGGTTGCCAAAATTCTTCATTGTCAAGCCAAGCCAACCAAGTCTCTGAATCAGCTTTCAACAGTCGATAGGCGCGTCGCTCTAAGCCTTGGAGTAATTCTGCATCAATCTCCTCATCGTTGTGTGCATCTTTCCATTCGATTTGAAGCACCGAGATACGTCGCTGACCCTCGGCATGATTGTCAAAATGCCGTTCACACATTTCACGTAATTCAGTCAACCAAACACGGGTACCTTTGATGTGGGGATCATCATTCAATGGTTTCTCCCGCCGACCAAATGGCCACCAACCCATGAACATCCTTTCTGCCCATCCTCCTTGAGTCTTCGCCCTAATCCTGAAGTTGCTCAACGCTCGGGACACATCATGGCCCGTATCGTTGTGCATACTCATGGCAAGGCGCGGGAGAAAGGATATTCCCATCTAATCAACAAATATGCTGAGCGATTAGAAGGCCGCGGCGTGACGCTTCTCGCACATTCTGACAAATTAGATCATGATGATTATGTTTCAAAGATTGAGTCCGCTGCTGCGAATGGCGTACTCATTTTACTCGATGAAAATGGGCAGAGTGGAACCACGGAATGGATGCTGAAAAATTGGAAACGTTGGCGCCTCTCTGATTCAACGACTCATTTGGCAATCGGACCTGTTGATGGATTCAATTCAGATACCATTGAACAGCATGAAACAATTTCATTGGGTCCATTGACAATGACCTATGAAATGGCTGCTGTTGTCTTGTTAGAACAATTGTATCGCGCCAGTGAAATTGAACGCGGATCACCTTATCATCGAGCCTAGGGTCTAACCTCAACGTATTCGACAGCATCAATCTCTTGTGAAATATCGATGACTTCGTTTTGTGTATTGACATGCACAATCGTTGGCAAATGCTCAGAGACACTATCAGATGGAACCCCCTCGTAGGTTATGAGAATTACAAGGTCACCTGGATGCACCAAATGAGCCGCCGCACCATTGATACAGATTTTTCCAGAACCCGCAGGTGCTTTGACAACGTATGTTTCCAATCGGGAGCCATTTGTGACATCCAAAACATGTATTTTTTCCCATTCTTCAATTCCTGCGGCTTGGAGAATATTTTCATCAATCGAAATTGAACCAACGTAATCTACGTCAGCGTGTGTCACGGTCGCTCGATGAATTTTTGATCGCATG
>JASLKT010000020.1:4242-7876 GCA_030747395.1 Candidatus Thalassarchaeaceae archaeon | reverse complement strand
GAACACATTCGGAAATATAGGTGTCAATCGTCGAAAGTAATTCCTCAGTGCTTACCCCAGAATCATCAACTGAAACCTTCAGAATATCAGCAAGTTCTGCCGGCGTTCTCCATTTCCTAACCGGTAATTCACGATTCATGCGTTGACGGTAATGCTCGCGAACAATATCGAACACTCCTTCGAGTAGTGCATTTTCCATGTTAGCACCTCAAAGTCGTTGACGATTCTGTCGCTGTGCGTCGAGTGCACAGATTGCAGCCATGTGGACAACATCTCGGACTCCATCTTCTCGTTGCAAGACGTGAACCGGTTTAGCCATCCCTTCAAGGATGGGCCCTGTCATTTCAGCATCCCCCAATCGTTGTAGTAATTTGTAGGAAATGTTGGCTGCTGCAAGATTTGGACAGATGAGGACATTGGCGGGTCCGCCAAGTGTCATGAATGGATATTGTTCCTGTATAGATGGCATGAGTGCCGTATCCGCTTGCATCGGTCCATCGATGATGAGAGTAGGGTCCAATTCCCTCGCGGCTTCGATTGAGTCTTCAATTCGCTCACTGCGATATTGACTGGACGAACCGAAGTTGGAAAATGACAGCAGAGCAACCCGTGGCTCGATTCCAAATCGGCGAGCTACTCGTGCGGTTTGGACAGCGATTTCAGCAAGTGTCCTTACATCCGGATAGATGTTAATCGTCGCATCTCCAATGAACATCAATTGACCTTTGATTGTCATCATGTATGTACCGACAACCCGATGCGCATCTTCCGCGATTCCAATCGTCGCCAAGCACGGCTTCAAGAATTCCGGATAATCTCTAGAGATCCCGCCAATGATTCCGTCAGCATCTCCCATTTCAACCATCATCGAACCAAACCAAACTCTCGATTTGAGCATTCGTTTCGCATCTGTTAGTGTCACACCCTTTCTCCCACGCTTTTTCTGCAAGGCTTCAGTGTACACAGTTCGTCTTCGCGGATCTTCCCGTGGATCGATTTCTTCACATTCAAATTCAAGCCCTAGAGCCTCCTTTGCCGCTGCGATTTCATGTGATCTACCCAACAATACAGGGAAGCAAATTCTCTCTTGGATGCATTGCGCTGCTGCTTTCAGCATGGTAGGGTGGTCACCTTCTGTGAACACAATTCTCTGCCTGTGTTTTCCGGCTTTGTCAATCACGCCACGCATGATTGAACGGGTGAGTCCAAGCCTTGCTTCGAGTTGGTTCCGATAGGTTTCAACATCGAATGAATTCGCAACTTCAGCCGAGACCATCCCCTCTGCAACTGCAGCCTCAGCAACTGCACTGGCTTCCCAAATCAGAACTCTGGCATCGAAGGGTTTGGGAATGAGATAATCAGGTCCGAATTGAATCTGTGCTCCCCCGTAGGCCGCTGCAACATCATCGGGCACTGGCTCCTTCGCCAGATTGGCCAACGCCATGGTTGCTGCCATTTTCATACCTTCAGTAATTTCATCCGCTTGAACATCGAGGGCTCCGCGGAAGATGTAAGGGAATCCGAGAACATTGTTGATTTGATTTGGATAGTCTGAACGTCCGGTCGCCATGATTGCATCATCACGAACCGCAGCCACCTCTTCAGGCATAATTTCCGGGGTGGGATTTGCCAGTGCAAAAATGAGTGGCCTCGCCGCCATTTTTTCAACCATTGAGCCGGTCACAACTCCACCTTTGGAAAGGCCGAGAAACACATCTGCCCCAACCAATGCTTCAGTCAGGCCACCCTCAGGAATATCTCTGGCATACTTCCCTTTGTATCGATTGAGTTCACCCGCATCCTTGCGCTTTTTTGTCATGATTCCGCCGGAGTCACACAATAAGAGATTCTCTTTTCGAACACCAAGGCGAACGTAATGTTCAGCACATGAGAGTGCAGAAGCACCCGCACCGGATACGACAACTTTGACTTGGCCAATTTTCTTGCCCGTCACTTCAAGTCCATTGAGAAGGGCGGCACCTGAGATGATTGCAGTGCCATGCTGATCATCGTGCATGACGGGTATGTCGAGTTCTTTGACCAATCTCTTCTCGATTTCAAAACACTCTGGCGCCTTGATATCTTCCAGATTGATTCCACCAAATGTGGGCGCAATCCGTTTGACTGTATCAACAAATTCGTCAATATCTTCAGTATCAACTTCAATATCAAATACGTCAATATCAGCGAACGCTTTGAACAACAATCCTTTGCCTTCCATCACAGGTTTTCCTGCGAGGGCACCGATATTTCCCAAACCTAAGACCGCCGTTCCATTTGAAATAACGGCGACGAGATTTCCACGAGAGGTATATTCCATTGCTTTGCTTGGATCCTTTTCGATTTCTAGACAAGGATATGCTACACCTGGTGAATAGGCCAGAGACAACTCTCTTTGTGTAGAATGCGGTTTTGTTGGTACCACCGTAATCTTACCAGGGGGGTTTTTCGCATGATACTCAAGAGCATCCTTGCGAAATTGTTCCTCGGACAAACTACATCCTCCACTCTATTCGGCCACAGGCCTCACCTATTCCCTTTCCCCTCATTTCGTTAGGGGGGAGGGCGATTATTGGAATGCAGAAATTTTTTCGAATAATGTGCCACGTAGTGGCAGTTTTTTCAAATCATTCTACATAATCTGGTAATTTAATCCCCAAAAATGGCCTTGGTATACTAGTATACCATCAAACACAACCACCCATGACCTTCAATAAGTGCTGCAAAGCCAGCATACGCCATGACCACCCCCTCACAGCGTCAAGCCCTCACATTGGTTGGCCTGATGATTCTCGCATCATGGACACCATTGGCAGCTCTACCAATGGCTTCCGCTCACATGGGAGTTGTGGCGGAGTGGGGCAGTGAGGGGAGTAATGACACCGGTTGGTTGCGGATGGATGCGACAGGTGCCAACGCCGCAGCGGGTCAAATGGCGATGAGCAATTTAATGATCGATTTTGCCCCCGGTGCAGAAATTGACAATTTGACATTTGAAATCCGAGTAAATGGTTCCGATGGGACTTGGATTGAAGAACCACAATTGTTCCTCCCCGATGGTCCTGCCAGTGTACTTGATTGGCGCGGCCTCGGCAGTTTAGGTCAACAAAACGATTTCATGAATGGTGACCCACACAGTGGGCAATTATCTCCAAACAGCGATTCCAATGCTGGTTGGGTATTGCCTGGCGGTTCAACGGTTACCGATGTTGTGATTGAAGCCCTACGGCCCGCAGATGCTTACGTCACTACATATCGAGTTGATCTCAATGTGGTGGATTCAGCAATCCACCCAGACGATGGTCGCCTCTACCTCGCTCTGGACAATTCAGTCATCCAACTTGATGCCAATAATAATCCACAATTGATTCATTGGTTCGATGTTGAAATGGAGCCATTGGATATGGCAATCGATGTATCACAGGATTTGCTTCATGTGACATGCGCCGACGGTCAAATCCGAGCCTTTTCACTCAAAGATAGCTCATTGGTTGGCAATTATACCAGTCCATTTGGAGAAGTTGTCCACCAAATCGAATCCGTCGGACCGGGTTTCCTTGTCGCCGCCAATGGTAACACGCTTTGGCAAGTGACCATAGGGGCCAACTTAACCTCGACTTGGACAAATGTGGGG
>JASLKT010000020.1:0-4143 GCA_030747395.1 Candidatus Thalassarchaeaceae archaeon | reverse complement strand
ACGCTGTTCACTGGAGATGGCTTCATCCCAGCAACCGACATGATCGTGGTTAGTACCGATGTCTGGATTGCCACAGATGGAGCGGGTTTATTCCACTACAGCGGCGGTGGAGCAATCCAGCAATACGATAGTCAAAACGTCCTGCCAAGTGACAGTGTAGTCGCCCTAGAAATGGCGGGCACATATCTCCTCATTGGCCTTGCAGACGCGGGCGTCGCTCGTCGCGATTTGTCAACTGGCAATTGGGTTGCAACATGGAATACTGCCAATTGGTTGCTCAGCGATGAAATTCAGGATATATCGTCAGCTGATGGTTGGGCCCACATCATCTCAGAGGACGTGGTCTATTCTTACAACACCACAAGTCTCTCTTTCTCATCCTCATGGGCAATGCCAGATTTGGATCTTTCACGTAATTTAGGACAGGCCTTGATTCCATGGCCATCCGGAGGCGCACGCGCCCCCGCGAATCACAGTGTGCTGGTTGGAGACGGGTCGGGTGTATTCACAATCCTCAGTCCACACACGCAGAATCATGGCGCACCAGCGCAGCAAGGTGCGACATGGCCTCAACTGGTTTTAGCATCAGGACCCTCCGTTACAGAAATGACAGATGCCGTTGAATTGAATGGTGTGCTGTATATTGCGACAGAAGAGACAATTCAGAGATTCAACATCGCTCAATATAGATGGGAAACACCTCATTTGGTGCAAACGAACAGCGCCCTGCTTTGCATCGCAACCGATGGTGTAGACCTCTTCATTGGAACAGAAGCAGACGGAATCATTCAGATGGACACAATGGGGACGATTCTAGGAACGTGGGGTACTTCAGACGGCCTATCGGCGAATGAAGTCAGTGATATTGAGCACGATGTTTTCACTGGGCAGATGATTGCCATTCATCCATTTTCAGGAATGTCTGTCATCGATACAAATTCGACAACAGTCAATGAAACTTGGACGGCCAACAGAGGGGGGCTTGAAACCAATCGCATGAGTGCCCTCGCAGTCCGGGGCGGCATTGCATATCTGGGTACCATTGGCGGCGGTATTGAGCGAATTGACATCGCGAATTCGACACGCCTCACCCCGTGGACATCCACAGGACTTGATGATCTCGAATCTATGCCAATTGCCATCGATGGCGACACACTATATCTCGGCATATACGGATTCGGCGTTCTTGTTTACAATGTCAGTTCAGGCGAACAAATCGATGTCTTGCAGCGAACCGGTGGAAACGGTGGCCCTGGTGGGGGCGGCAATAATCAGATTCCTTCCAACAATGTTCTTTCACTAGCCGTATTGAGTCCGGGGACAGTTCTGGTTGGCACAACCAATGGTGGCGCACGATATGCCTCAGGTAGTTGGACCGGCATGGGAAGTTCCGGCAACGAGTTCGCGGACGAGTTCTATGATTGGGATTTCGATAATCAATACATCTACGCGGCGACAGAGACCGGTGCCTGTCAGTGGTCTCGCTCAAATCTTGGATTCCAGAAATGCTGGGACGACAACCCGGATGGCCTACCCGCTCAATTCGTATACGCAGTCGAACTCATCGAACCCAACAGACTCTGGGTTGGCCATTATGAGGGCGCAGGTGTAATCGATATCACCAATGATACGGTAATCAAGGCTTGGCAAGCTGGTACCGAAACGAACAATGCCAAGACAGTCATTATCGGTGACATTGCCTACATTGGGTATGATGGCGTAGGCATACTACGTTACGATTTGACCACCGATGAATGGCTCTCTCCGTGGGATTCAGCAACATCAACTCTACTTGAGAGCAATGGCGTCACAGCCATGGTCCAAGACATCAATCCAAATCGATTGTGGGTGGGTGGCGATATGGGACTCAATCTCATCGATGTTGTCAATGGAACCCTCGAAGAGGATTGGGATTCTGGCGCCAATTCAGGTGGCATCACTCTCTCTAACCAAGAACCGGGTGAACTTGTGATTGTTGGTAACACACTATACTACATGCAGGTCAGATTCGGAAACAATGGATATTCCTCAAACGACAATGTCTACCGATATGATATTGCCAATATGACTCAACTCAATACATTGGATGTCGGTGCATCTGAAGGGTCCAACGCAATCATACATGGAATGGGTGCAGTTGGAGATATCATTCACTTTGGAATCTCAGATACCCAACAATGGTGGGAAAGTGGTCACCTGGTTCGCTGGAACCATTCCAGTGGCAGTTGGATGGACTCGATTGAGGCAAGCGGCCAAGTTGAACGCGTCAATGCACAATTTGCCGGAGATTGCGATCCTACGCCTACCAATTGTCACCTGTATGCAGCTTACGGAGACACACCACTTCATCAGATCGATATGAGTGGCAATCTGGTCAACTCGTGGGACACTACAGTCCTTGAAGGCCCAATTCGGGGCATTGTTACATGGGACGACACCGTCCTCTTTGGAACAGAAGATGGCATTGCTCGTTACAACTACACAAACAATTCATGGCTGTCGGATTGGACAGAGAACAATGGTTTACCAAACAATGTCGAAGAAGCGGTCTATTCAATGTCCGTCATCGGTGATGATCTCTGGGTTGCCACGATGGGCACCAATGGTTGGAATCGAAATTCCAAGATTCTCCAACTCAATGGAACAACTGGTCAATGGACGGTACACGATGCAGGTAGCGGACAAATTCCCGAAGGATACGGCGCTGATATCGGCGTATGCAATGACATCGTCCATGTTGCGATGAACCGTTGGGCGGAGTGGGGAAGTCAAGGCGGTGTCGCTCGATACGACTTGAATTCAGGCTCATGGCTGTCCGATTGGACCCAAGGCCAGAACGGTGGATTACCTCACGACAATCCTGTCGCCATCGCATGTGATGAGGCCTATGATATCGTTTACATCGGTTTTGAAGAGGACGATGGTTCCATCATCCGATATGACTACGTTAATCTACGGTTCATTGCCGAAATTGATGAAGATGACAATACTGTCAGTGAACCGATTTTCCCAGGTGCCATGTATCATTTCGGTGGCGGATTACTCGTCGGTCATTATGACAGTGGAGGAATTACATTTGTCGGCACGACAGGACCGGTGATTACCAGCATCATCCCATTCTCACAGGGGGATGAAGCCACAAGTATTGCACATGTCCCTGGTGGTCAAGCATATGAGTTTGCCATTGGACGTGCCGGCGGTTCCAGTGGATACAACCGAGTTGACAACCTCGATGTAAACGGGCTTTTCCCAGGTGGATGGGACAACCTTGCTACACTCTCTACGGGGCGCATTGCAGAATTCACAGGTAACGCGACACACATTTGGGCAACACCGATTGATGATTACTATTCCACATATGGCACCGCCATTCTAGAGGGTGTCTACGGAGCCAATGGGAGCATCGAATGGACTCGGGCGTGGAATTTGAATTCAGAGTTGGTAAACGAAATCACACTCGATGGCGATACCCTTTGGATTACAACAGCAGGTCTTGGCCTGCATCAAATTGATTTGATTACAGGAAATTACACATTCACAGGATACCCATTGCATGGTCAGATGGATGGTCTGTCATGGTATGGCAACGAATTGGTTGTTGGACTCATGGGCACCCCTTCCACCGCCGCCGGTGTGCAACGATATGACACAACGACCGGGCAATGGGGTGCAGGTCGCATCTCAGCAGGATTGCCCAGTAACTATGTTCGTGACTTTGAGAAGATTGGAGACCTTGTTTACATCGCCACCCTCGCGGGTATGGGCGTTTGGAATCTCTCAGCCGACGATTGGGAAGATCCAATGACCACTGCCGATGGCCTTCCAACGCCCTTCATCAATTATCTCGATTCCTCAGCTGGCGTTCTCATCATTGGTACACCATCAGGTATCATGACTTACGACCCGACTTCCGATAGTTTGTCGACGATGTTTGGCCGCAGTCAAGGCTTGATTGGCGATTCAGTTGCAGGTTTCGCGCCAATTTCTTCATCCACAGGAGCTCTTACAATCTTCACGAGCCATGACGGCGAAGGTCCAACACGCCCTGGTTTCAGTGAAGTTTCAGTTACGGCTAGTACTGTTGCCGGTCCAGGTGGTGTTTCAACGAGTTTAACCTTCAATGTCTTGGATACTACTTTGATT
>JASLKT010000001.1 GCA_030747395.1 Candidatus Thalassarchaeaceae archaeon | reverse complement strand
CGAATTCACCATCGATGGGAATGGAACTTCAGGTTCGGGAACAGAGACATTTGAATATCCAGTGACCTACAATCAGGACACAGGTCACAAAATCCGTTATCTGAAGATTCAGTTTACCTACCCCAAGCAGGATGATGATTGGCAACCTGGAACTTGCACACCTTCCAGTATTTGTGCCAATAAACTCGATGCCTACGTGTTCAATGGCTCACAATCAGATTCAGAAACTGAAGAGGTTGCAAATACAACATATCTTGACGATGAGCAGAGAACAGCAGGAGATTGTCATGAAGATGATCGCTGTGTTGAGCTTCGCCTTAGTACACAACATTTCAGAAATAATGGGGATGGTGAATGGACAGTCGATTTGGTCAATGAAAAGCAATTCGACACGACAGTCAAGTCATTTATCATCATTTTACAGTATAAGTGATTCTCATTCGGCCCGATAGTATCGTATTTGAGCGCTATTGTTGGCGTTCGATTTGGATGTATACCTTCATATAGAGGAGTTTGGTCGGCGGGACGCTCAAAGGAAGGACTCAACATGGGATCTCAGTGGGAAGATAAGAAAAAGCCGCACCTAAACATTGTATTCGTTGGTCACGTCGACCACGGTAAATCGACCACAGTCGGTCGTTTGCTACTCGACACAGGACACATCGAAGACCACGTTATCGAAAAGAACGAGAAGCTAGCAGCCGAGATGGGTAAGGCCGGATTCGGTCTTGCATACGTGATGGATGGACTGAAGGAAGAGCGCGAGCGTGGAATCACGATCGACGTTGCTCACAAGGAACTGTTCACACCGAACTATTACTTCACCATCATCGACGCACCAGGTCACCGTGACTTCGTCAAGAACATGATCACAGGGACAAGCCAAGCGGATGCCGCAGTCCTGAACGTCGCAGCAAACGACGGCGTGAACGCACAGACCAAGGAGCACGCATTCCTAGCTAAGGTTCTGGGAGTCAAGGAGCTGATTGTCAACATCAACAAGATGGATATCTCTGGTGTCGACTACAGTGAAGACAAGTTCAACAGTGTCAAGGAAGAAGTCAGCAATCTGCTCAAGATGGCTGGATTCAACCCAGCAGATGTGCCAATGGTACCCTGCTCGTCTTTCAACGGTGAAAACCTCTACAACAAGAGTGACAACATGAGCTGGTACAGTGGCCCAACACTCTTCGAGTGTATCGATGGTATCGAAATGGGACCAAAGCCAACCGACCGCCCTCTACGACTCCCTATTCAGGACGTTTACAAGATCAGTGGTATCGGAACAGTGCCTGTTGGTAAAATCGAAACAGGTGTTCTTCACGCTGGTAAGACAGTCGTGTTCAACCCTAGCCAACAGTCGGCTGAGGTCAAGAGCATCGAGATGCACCACACAATGGTTGACAAGGCAGAGCCTGGCGACAACGTTGGATTCAACGTTCGTGGTTTGTCCGCACAGGACATCCGCCGTGGTGACATTGCAGGATACACTGACAAGCCACCAATGTTTGTTCGTCACGACGAGACATTCGTTGGTCAGATTCAGTTGATGGACATCCCCAAGGCTGTTGCAGCGGGTTACACACCAGTGTTCCACGCGCACACGGCTCAGGTTGCAGTTCGCTTCGTCGAACTCTTGGAGAAGACCTCCAAGGCTGGCAAGGAAGCCAATCCGGCTTTCCTTGTGACTGGTGATGCTTGCCTGATTCGATTTATGCCTACCAAACCGATGGCAATCGAGCAGATGGACGCTTTCCCCGAACTTTCCCGCTTCGCAATTCGCGACATGGGTAAGACGGTTGCAGCAGGCGTCTGCATGAAGATTGAGAAGAAGTGAAATTACCACTGATTCAAACCATCGGAAAAGGGATGCATCATGCCAACGGTAACCACCATCAAATTGACTGGTGAGAACCACGTGGATCTCGATGAAGTATGCACTTCAATTCGCGGCATTGCTGACCAATCCGGTGTTCAACTACGTGGACCAATCCCATTGCCCACTCGCCGTTTGGTCGTACCAACCCGCAAAGCACCTGATGGTGAGGGTAGTGAGACCTGGGATCATTGGGAAATGCGAATTCACAAGCGCCTCATTGAATTGGTCATTGGCAAGTCCACCGATGAAAGTGCACTTGTCAAAGTGATGCGCATCGCGTATCCAGATACGGTAAGTGTTGAACTCCGTGTACGCAACGTTGCTTGAGCATTCGTGGCCCTTCATTCAAGGGCAATTGCTTCGGCCCAACCTGCAGCAATCAAGGTTTGAGCCATCAACGAATTACAATTGAACGAATCACCTTCGAGAAGTTCGATTTCCTCACCAGATTCATCGAGAATCGGTTCAGGCATATCCCTGAGGATTCGAAGCCTCATCATCCCACTGTTTTCGTTTCCTTCTGCAGTATCAGTGACCTCAGGATTTTGGTTCTCGGTGATGGGTTCAGAAATTTCAGGATATTCTTCCATCATTGAAACGAGATCTTCCTCATCAAAGTCAGGGTTTTCCCAAACTTCTTCCAAAACTTCGGTTTCCATTTCAGGGGGTTCTTGCCCAGTCAATCCACCCGGTTCGTCTACAAATTGATCCAGTTGAGCATTTCCAGCTGGGGTAGTGGGTTGTGACACCACCTCTGAATTGAGGACACCTTGCTGTAATCCGTTCCACGAAACATTTCGCTTGTATTGTTCAATGAGTTCGGAAACTCCGACATGAAAAGCACGTTCCGCTCCATCTTGACGTTGCCAATCGACGGCTGCAAGATTTGCACTCGATTCAGCAGCAGCATCTCCGAAGGGGGTACTCGCAAGATTGGCCAATGCTGCATGATTGACAAAGGCATTCAATCGATGTCGAGTCAAATCAGCAATTGTTCTTCGCAAATTGGCTTGGCGGCGCGAAAGTGTTTGAGTTCGCGGAGAAAAGCCCTCCACTCGATTGATTTCTGCCAATTCCATTTCGATGGTTTGGAGTAATTGTGAACAAACTTGCCAGAAATCTGGGCGAGGTAAATCTACGGGCAAGGCATGTTTTGCTTGCATTCTCAAAAGCGCATGGAGCTGTGCTTCAACCGCATCAAGTTGGGGTCCTTGTAGCACTTCTTGCTCCACCATTCGCTCACCGCAACCACCTCTCCTCCGTGCCGGTAAATGAACCATTCACTTGCAAAGCGCCCTACGGGCGCTCAACTCAGGCTTCCGTTGTGTTCAAACCCACGGCCGAGGGTGGCCACTCTGAGGTGAGACCATGCGAACCGCGACTCTACTGGTTCTGATCATGCTCTTTGCACCTTTTGCCCAAGCGGTTGAAAGCCCATACATCGGGGATTCTGAGATTATTCTGCAATCGAATGGTGACGGAACTTTATCCAATCTCACCGAAGATTCGTTTGAAATCCCCGTCAATTCAACCATTCTCGATGGGTGGGTGAATGTATCGACGGGTGCCAATGATGATGGTGGAACCGGGACACATTGGATTGCAGACAATCCGTCTCTCAATTTCAGTCATGGTGCTTTCGATGATTCATCGATTTCAGTTTTTGTTGATGAATTGACATTAGGCGTTAATCATACAGTCGGTCGCCTTGATGATTTAGAATCACTTTCTCTACAATTCCAACAATATGTAGTTGGAGGTGCCGCCGATGTATGGAGGATGGCTGAGCCATCACAATTCAATGGCGCCTTTGCGATGAACTACAGTGCACGACAGGCGGCAGGCGGCCTCATACCCTCCCTTGCTTCAGATGGTTCATTGATTGCAGCAACTCTGCCTGAAGATCCATTGCCCGCAGGAACTCATGCTTGGCTCACATCACCCACTAGCCCCGTGCCTAGTCTGGCCAATCATTGGAAATTTTCATTCAATCATTGGTACCATTTGCACCACTCGAATTCGAGTACAGGTTCATCTGGAGCATGGGTTGAAGTCAGTATCGATGGAGGTTTGACTTGGAACTATGTCGAACCGATTGGTGGATACAGTTGGAATATTTCTTCTTCCGCTCCTGTGCCAAATGGTGCATCCGGCGCAGGTTTCGGTGTATTTGGAGGCCCTAGTGCAAGCGGTTGGGTCAATTCAACTTTCGACATCACTCATCTTCACAATCCAAGTGCAATGGGTATGCAACACCGTTTCGTCATCTGGACAGACCCGGTTGGCACTGTTGACAGACCCGGTTGGTATGTCGATGAAGTTACCATTTCGAATGAGGGGGAAACTCCAGGATCATGGTTCCATGGTTCACTGATTGGAGAATACGCTGCAGATGCTAACGCGCATTTGACCATCCCCATTCAACTGAACACCAGTTCAGGAACATCTGGTGCATGGATGGTTCGATATTGGACAGACTTTGATTTGGAAGGCGGAGCATGGGACAAATTTGAAATTCGAGTTTCCAGCGACAATGTATCTTGGCATCGCATGTCCCCTGTAGGGGGAATTCCTGGCCCAAACGGTCTCACCGTTGCAGGTCAGACAATCATGGAGGATTCTGGTGGTTGGGTGGAGGTATCACACCCATTCCCCTCATCATTCACGGTTCCAAGCAATGGTAGTATCATGCTTCGAATCATAGTCGAAACAGATCAAATGCCATCTTCAGGTTACGGTGGGACACTGGATCCACCAGAAGGTGTCTTTATCGATGACATGAGTATTACTCAAACACAAAACGGCACAACAGATGTTATGTGGTCTGAAAACTTCACAACAAATGGTGGATATTGGCATGATCGTTTACCGGGTGGATCCTATGACCAATGGCAATATCTGAGTAATTGGGGTAATAATGGTCCATGGGAAACAATCTGGTCGTTTGAAGACGCTCCTTTCATTGCAGATGGTTGGCATGTGCATACTCCTTACGGACAGACTTGGACGTTTGGAGCAGTTTCCAATGCCAGCGGTTGGGGCCCTTCATCTTGGCCGAGTGGACAAACTGGAGTTGCCATGGGACTTGACAATCGGCATGCTGCCAGTTCTTGGTCACATCTCATCAGTCCATCCTATCATATTCCTTTAGGCGCCAGTGCACGGGTTGCTTTCGATCACTTCATTTGTGCTGAACCAGGGTGGGACGGTGGTGCATTGTACACCAGTGTAGACAATGGAACTTCATGGCAAATATACGGTCAAGATATTCCCCTTTTCTACGACGTGCAACATTGGAACAATGCACAATCACCCTTCTATCAACAATGGGTGTGGGACGGTTCGAATCAGAAAGGCGGTAGTTGTACCACCAACAAATCATTCTCCCATGTCGAAGGGGATCTTTCCAGTTTTGGTGGACAAGATGTTATGCTACGCTTCTCCTTTTTCTCGGATACTTTCATTGAGATGGATGGTTGGTATATCGACGATGTAGGTGTGATTGTCGATTGGTTTGAGTCCAATGGTTCGTGGACCAGTGACCTGATTTCCGAAAATTCTCATGGATTTGCATCAACAATCGATATCGATGCCAACGTACCCGATGGAGCGTGGGTGAAAGCCTCCTTGGTCGATGCGAATGGCGACCCCTTGATGGGTACGTATGAATCTGACAACCGCACATTACCTGTTCTTCCAAGGGGCGATTCGTATCGGATTCGTGTGGAATTCGGTACCACCGATCATCAACTAACACCTCGAATTGTGGGGTTACATTCCGGCGCAGTTCGTATTCTGAATACTGCTGATGGAACCAATGGTTGGGACATTCCGTATTCTTTACAACATGTCAAAACGGATGGGAATATTTCAAATCCAACACTCAATACGGTCCGAATTTCAGGTTCTGCAGCTTATGGAGATGCACCGATTGAAGAGGTGATCATCATCGCTGAATCTGCTGGTGCATTGTACCAACTGTGGGATGGTCAAGGCGCTCTTCTTGCAAGTGGTATGTTGAACAATCAGAGTACTGTGTTACCTCATGCCGCCGTCAACATCCGACCCACAATTGATCTTCAACCGGGGGGATGGGTTCGCTATGCCTCGTTCACAGGTCATCTCGGGGCTCCTATGAATAACGGAACGCTGGATGTTGGTGGTGATGGAATCATCGATTGGTCTTGGGATTTTGAGTCCCACGGAGCCCTTGGTTGGTACGATGGAGCACACCAACAGAACGCCTCTACTCAACCACAATGGGGCTCTTCCGGAACCGTGCTTGACCAAGGTATGGCTCTGAGTGCTACTGCGAACATCACATGGACTTGGGCAAATGGTATACATGATTCGATGGAGATGGGCGAAATTCGGATTCTGGAATATCCTTGGACAACAATCCAAAATCAATCTGCACCCTCTGATTTCACATTCATTCCTCTCGCAATTTCATGGGAATCTACCGATTCGATTACAGAATTGGGTCCAGCGCTTCGTGAAATTCAATCAGATGCTGTGAATGGAACCGGACCCGCCACAATCTACTCTGGTAATTTGCAAATTCCAATTGTCCTTGAAGCCGATCAGGGAGGTGTTGGTCTGACCGGTTCAATTTCTCACGCTCAGCGTATTTCCAATGAAGTAATATCTGTCCCCATTGGGACGATGGTACCTGAACAAAATGTAACCATTACATCATTGCATTCGCATCTCTTTGACAGGGGTTTGTTAGATGCAGCCATTTTGAGGTTGCAGACAAGCGAAGGACTTGATATCGAGACTCATATCAACAATCTCTCCAATCAACCAATTGCAACACAGTTGTTCGGTTCAGAGCAAATTTCTTTGGAATCTGTCAATGTTTCATCAGTAGGCCTAGATGCTTATCAAATTGAATGGAATTTCCATACCAAATGGGCTTTCGATGATCAAAATTGGATTCGTGTATTGGCTGAAGCCATTGAATCCAATGGATTCACTCTCGGGCCAGGACATGGAATGATTGGCGGTTCTAATCATCAGGCAATGGAGAATGATCTTGAAGTCATTTCGTGGGATGTTCGGGATGAACAATCCAGACTCCTGTCGAATACTTGGGATACGAGATACCCGTTTCACGTGAAAGCCGGCTCTACCATCGAAGCCACCGGAATACTGCGGTTTGAAGGCCAAGCCAATCAACACCCATCTGCTGATGCCTATCGCATTGCTCTAGAACTGGACAGTATCAATGGTACATCACAATCCATAGGAACAAGTGGTATTGGAGGTAGTTTTGCGGCTAGCATAGATTTACCAGATGAGACTGGAAATGTCACTATTTCTCCTTGGATATTGCAAATTGGACCGACTGGCACACCCACCCTAGGTGCTGAAGATGCATCTGGTGGAATGTTATCCGTGGAGGTCCAGATTGATTCGCAGGCACCATCACTTGGTCCATTGATGATATACACTCCAGAAGGAGGTCAAGTGGCAGATGGCAATATTCTATCTCCGGACCGCACCATTCCTTTCTGGATTGAAGTTCATGATGATGAACTTCTGGAATCCTTCGTTAATTTACGGTGTTGGTTTGAGACCTACGATGATATTGACCAAGATGGCATTCCAGATGAGAGTGAATATGGCGAATCGTTACAGTTCCTTGGAGGAGCGCCACGCGGGACCATCCACGTTGATTTCCCAGCAGTGAGTCTTGCAGGAATGGATGATGATGATCGAGTCTCATGTTTCATCGAAGGTGGAGATTTTGCAGGATTCGGCTTCTCAGGTGCAGGGGGTCCTGGATTTGATAACGACATGGCAACAATGATCATCCAAACACAACAGCCCACACAAGTATCCTTGCCATCCATCACTCTGAATCGACATGTGGGAATGTCCATACTGCAAGGTATCGAACACACTTTTTCGTTTACTTTCCAAGATGGAAACGGCCTCAATTCTATTGATTTGATTGAATTAGATATTGCTGGAGATGGACAAGGTATCATCCAGTACAATCCTCTGCAAGATCAATTGATTACATCTGAATACAGTTCAATCGTTCCATTGAATATCCTGACAGAATCTCTCGGAGATGATGCCTATCACGTAGATATTCACTTTGCCATTGATTTCCATGCACCAGAGGCTTGGCAGGAGGGTGCATGGGTTCCATCGTTGAGGATTATTGAGGACGGTGAATTGGTTTCAAGTGGCGCCACAAATCTTGAACACCTTGCATGGGCCTTGGACAATCGATTAATGTGGAACGTCGATGAAGTACTTGATTTGACGGCTCCTACGATGCCTGCATACGAAAACAGACTCAATTTGCAACCTGGTGACACAATGTCGATACGAGCCACAGTCACACATCGAGAAACGAATACTCCTCTCGCCATTGAATTGCCGCCTTCTTCTGAAATTAAGTTGATGATTGAAGATGGCCCATCTCCCTACATTTCGCATCATGCGTCCGACGGCTCTGGATTTTCTGCAACGATAAATTTCGATGTAGGAAATTGGCCTGGCCCGTTCCACATGATACAATTCGGATTGGCGAACAAAAGTGATTTGAATTCGAGTTTACCCGATATGATTTATGAAATTGCAATCGATTCTGTCGCACCTAGAATCGAATTCCAAACAACAAGCCTCATTCAATTGCGATCAGATTCTCTCGACAATCAATTGGTTGCTTTCACTGTTGAAGATGAAGGGGGGATGGGCGAACAAATCCTTGAATTGCATTGGAATTACCGTCGCGATGGCATTGACATTGCCGGTTCAGAGGGTAATATCAACCTAGATTTGGGGGTACATTCTGACACATCATGGGTCTATTCAACTTACATTGATTTCACACCAATTATTGGATTGGAACCAGGAGATTTGTTGCTTGTTTGGGTAGAAGGTCAGGATTTGGCGGGTAATGCACTGGCGGGACCGGGAACACTTGATTCGCCTAGAATTCCTTCTCTTGAGGTGATGCATTTTACCCCTGATTTACTTTCGATTTGGGTGTATCCACCTGCTCCTGAAGTGGGTCAAAGTATCCGTGTGGATGTCCGAATCAGCAATTCTGGAAATCTGGAAGGCAATCTCACAGTAGGACTTTGGGCGTGGGAATCAAGAACGAATTCGGGCCTTCAGGTAATTGATTTGAGCAGTCAAAACGTAACTCTAGATCCACGGCAAGCCACACTTGTGAGCTTTCAATTTGAAGCTTGGAGGGAAGGTGACCTTCAAATCTACATCGTGCTCAACGAAGATGAGGATTCACGTTTACCAATTGATGTCCCTCCAATTCGTGAAAAAGGAGCCGGATTGGGTTGGTTTGAGCGCGTATTTGGAGACGGCCCCCTGGTCGTCAGTTTACTGATTCTCGTTTGCACTGCGCTGGGTTTTGGAACCGCTCTACTTTGGCTTAGAGATGAAGAAGGGGATGTAGAAGAAGAGTGGGAAGGCGATGAGGACGATTGGCCCGATCCACCCATCGAGTTTCCAGACGAAACACCTCCTCCAGTTCCCCCCGGATTGGGGGATGTAGACGAAGAGGAAGAGTGAACACCAAGAAATCGGTCGCCGGTTCCTCGCAGGGGTTCCCGAGTGGTCAAAGGGGGCGGACTCAAGATCCGCTGTCAAGCGCTTCGCAGGTTCGAATCCTGCCCCCTGCACCAATTGAAAAATCGATTTTCCAATTGGAAAATTCACCCTCGCTAATATTCGGCACTCACAACAGCGAGGTTCAAACCCTCCCCACCTTACGCAACTTCATGGACGAGTCTGATGATTTCATCCTCGTAGAGGATGAGGGCGAGAGTTCTGACCCCATTGAATCACTTCCAGTTCCTATGCCTGAATCGCAGAAGACCGCTCTGAGTGAGCGTTTTTCCAGATTAACGAAGGGCATCTCCGGCCAAGTCGATGCTGTCAAGGATCGCCTCAAACCTCGAGTGGATAATCAAGAAATTTCTGCCCCCGAAGAGATTGAAGACGTCTCACTTGAAATTGATGGCATTCACTCTTTTGAATGGCCCATCAAAGGGATGGACTGCCCTGATTGTGCTGCCAAAGCAAAACGAGCAACACAACGGTTGCCTGGTGTCAAGAGTGTCAGTATTTCAGCAACGATGGGCATTGCTGCATTTTCCATCGATTTGGGGAAGGGTCATACATCCAAGGTATCCTCACTTCTGAGTAGTCTTGGGCATGAACCAGATTTACCGTGGCAACGAATACAAGGGGTCACAGCAACCGGTTTGGCTGAGAAGAATGGAGTGAGTCGGACGGATTTACGACAATTATTGTTTCAAGTTCCAGCAATATTGGATGTGAGGTTTGAAGATGCGAGCGTTGAGTTGCAAATTGCACCTGATCTTGGCCAAAATATTTCAATCGAATTAGAAAATGGTTTGAAACGGATTGTGGGCACGACTGCATCCTTACAAGAAGTCCAGAACAGGCGATTGGATTCTGGTCAATGGCGTCTGGTATCAACGATTCCAGCCATCATCATATTGGGGATTATACTTGCAGTCAATCTCAATCAAAATATTCTCATGTTCCTCACATTGATTGGTGTTGCTCTATCTGGATGGCGAATGTTCTTTGATGCATGGGGCGGTCTCAAAAACAAGGAATTGGGCTTTCAACTGCTGACATCACTTGCAGTCCTTGGTGCACTTTCGGGGCAACATTGGTCGGAGGCATTGATGGTCTCTATCCTCGTTGCAATATCATCACATATGGAGGAATCAGCTCTCAAGAAAGCCCGAGAAGCGATGCAAGGAGGCTTAGACCGATTGCCAAGACGCGCGCGTAGAGTTGCAGAACCGAAGATGATTACTGGTATTTCAGTTGCAACGGTCAGCACCTCAATTCGCCAAGCGTTCAATCAACCTGCGACCACCTCTACAGATGACAGAATGGTGCCAATTGAGTTGATTCAAACAGGTGACAAGGTCGAAATCCGGAGCGGTGAAATCGTGCCAGTGGATGGAGTCGTTGTCGAAGGAATTGGTTCACTAAATCGTGCACCATTAACGGGTGAAAGCATACCTGTGCGGGTGGCAAAAGGCGAAAATGTGCATGCCGGACTTGTTCTCGATCGTGGCCCCATTGTGGTGGAGGCTACAGCGATTGGTGCCGCTACACGTCTATCTGGTTTGATTGATGAAGTTCGAACATTCCGTGATCGTCCTCCACGCGTACAGGCGACAGTAGAATCGTTCTCTCGTTGGTGGGTGCCAATCGTTCTGGTTGGCGCACCCTTAATCGGCTTGATGACTGGAGAAATCCGGATGACCCTGATGCTGTGGGTAGTCGCCTGTCCCTGTGCATTGCTGTTGGCTGCCCCAGTTCCTCATGCTGCAGCACTCTCATCCGCTTCTCTATCCGGAGTAGTTGCACGGGGCGGGGATGCGTTAGAAGCAGCTGCACGAATAGATCTTGCATTATTGGATAAAACAGGGACCCTCACCAGTGGCCATCCACGTCTGGATGAAATTAGAGTTTCAAAGGGGCACACACGCGAAAAAATACTGCGGTTGGCCGCAGGTTTAGAGAAGAGATCGAACCATCCGTATGCTGCCGTGATTCTGAGCGAAGCTGAATCAGCCGGTTCAGAAGATGTGAAATCATTGAAAGATGGAGATGCCGGTGTTGAAGGAACACACAAAGGAAAGAAAGTGATGTTTGGGCGAAAGGATTGGCTCATTCGAGAAGGCATCAAGATCAGCAAGGATTTACTCGCTGAAATTCCAGCCGATCGTGGTCTCTCTTTGTTAGCCAAAGATGGTCAGGCCATTGCTGCGTTCACATTCATCCATGACGACTTACGTCCGGGAGCCGCTGAAATGGTTCATGATTTACAATCCATGGGTATTGCTGTAGAACTGTTGTCTGGTGATGCTCAGTCCGCAGTTGAGGCCCTTGGGAAAGAGATTGGGATCCCTCCAATGCAATGCCGAGGGGAAATTGATCCGGAGGGTAAGGCAATGTGGGTGGAGCGTAGAAGCCAGGGTCGTCATACGTTGATGGCTGGTGATGGATTCAATGATGCAGCAGCCTTGGCTGTAGCAGACCTTGGGGTTGCAGTCGGAAGTGGCGAGCAGGTCAACCTCGATGCAGCAGATGTATTGGTTCCGGGGGAAGATCCTAGGGCGATTACAACCCTCATTCGTATTGCACGACGCACTCGTACGATTGTTCAATTCAATATCTTAGTCTCTGTTATAGTAACAGTATTACTCGTCGGAATTATTCTCACAGGATATAATCTCAATCTTGCAGTTGGCGTAGCCATCCACGAATTGAGTGCATTCATCGTGATTCTAAATGGAGCCTTTGTGGCGGTATCTGGCAATCGCTTTACTCTTGTTTGGTCCGTTTTCCAATCTCTTTTCAATGATTATCTCGATTCTCTGAAGTTGTTGATATCCAAGTCGCCTCCTGTAGAAGCCTGACCCTGCTCAGTCGCCGCTTTGATATACGCGGATGGACCGACCGGTAATGAGGGGCCATCGATGAGCAAGATTCGTGTTGATGGTCGCACCATGGCATTATCACATCCTACGCGCCTTGCAGTGTATGAAGAACTCCTGAATGCTGACGAGATGTCGACAGTCATGTTGCAAAAGAGTACAGGTGTGACTCGTTATCACCTATACCATCACTTACAATCTCTGGAGAAAAACGCCTTGGTGGAAAACCACAGAGATGAGGGGCGTGCTCGTTGGTGGCGTGTAACCAATCGCGTCCCAGTAACTTCGATCGAAGGCAATGATTGGATTGAAAATGTGCCTGAAGAGGTTCGCAACATGCTTCAATCTGGAGCCGTGATGCATTTTATTCCCGTTCCAACCGATTCCAGTTCGGCTGTTGCAGCCAAAAAAACAATTGGAAATATGGCTGAGATATTTGACTTTGATTTGGACATGGGGGTTACTTTCATGCCAAATGGGATCCTAGTCATCGGTCCACCCAAGCGCTCCTGATGGAGGGATATCATGAGCGATGAAATTCAAGAAATAGAGTCGAAGGTTGGACCTCCAACCGTGCAGTGCCCAAATTGTGACAGCATGTTACCTCACGAACTTGGTGAGATTACTTGCAGTGTTTGTTCAGCAGTCTCTCGTATTGAACACAAGCCCACACGTGAAAGTTGGATGGACGAGAAAGTCAGTTGTCCAAATTGCCCAAAAATACTGCGAGTGGGTGTTGATGAGAGGCCTTGTGCTCTACGATGTTCATCTTGTGCGACCGTTTTCAAAGTCACTGAAAAAGTCATCAAAGTCGAAGTATCATGTCCATCTTGTGAACGTCAACTTCGCATTCGCCCTCGACCTGGGAAACGCAGCCTTTCTTGCCCTGCTTGTTCCGAGTCTTTCCATGTGACTTTCTGAATAGAATCCGGGCAAGAATTGAAGCCCCGAATAGGCTTCGCATGGGGTATGAAGACGACTTTTCGGTTGATGGGTATCGCCGATTGGATTACTCTAGGCAATGGTTTGTTGGGGACCCTCTCAATTCTATTTTTGATATTGGCTTTCGATGGATTTGCGTCAGTTGATGACAGTCACTTATCTGAAACTTACATTTGGGGAGCCATGTTATTCATTTTGCTTTCTGTAATTGGGGATGCAATCGATGGCCCAATTGCTAGACGATATTCAAAACGCAGACATTTGGGCAGTTATCTGGATTTGATGTCTGATTCCCTCTCATTCGGCGTAGCCCCGGCCCTTCTCGTATTCGGAATGTTCAGCCGATGGGGGGAGGCCGCCCCGTATTGGACAATACCACTCGCGGCGACGTGTTGTTGGATTATCGTTTGTACAATGTTGCGACTCGCTCGCTTCCAACACGAATCTGATGACGAAAACCCGTGGTTTCATGGACTCGCGAGTCCAGGAAACGCTCTGCTCATTGTGGCATTATCTGGATTGGTATGGGTACAACCCGAGGCGTTGGGGCCAGACATGATTGAGTGGAGATATGGGGAAGGCGACCACCCTGCGTTGGATTGGTTACTACTTCCAGGGTGCCTATTTTCGGGAGCATTGATGATTTCTGATCGTCGCTTGCCTAAGTACAAGAAAGGATGGAAGCAGAAAATGATGTACGTCCTGATGTTGTTATTGTTAATCGCCATCGCCATCCAAATATTGGGTTATACTACTGGAACCGGTACCCTGCTATCCCTTTCCCTGTTTTCGATTTCTTTGTTCATTATTTTATTCCATGTGGTGATGGGGCCGACTATTTGTGAGAAAGAATGGGGCCCGATTCAAGATGAACCAAATGGGTAATTTCGGAACGTGTCGTAGGGTCTGATAATCCCCCTGCTGAGATTGTTCAAACCTATGGCGGTTAAGTATCAGAAGAATTCGAATGCGAAACGGGGATGGGACCCTTGAGTGTTAGCAGGGATAAATTGGCAGAATTAAGAGCGCGCCATACGGCTGGTAATTCCGGGGCGTCTGAAATCCATACTCCTTCCTTGGATGATGTTCAATCTCTTGACGACCGACTCAACGATGAACGAAGGATGCGTTCTTCACTAAAGAGAGAACGCCGTCTTCGATTACAAGAACAGGCAGAACGCCTTTCTGGAATGAAAGGTGCACTTGCAAAAACAGCAGGGATGCAAGCAGAAGGCGCCCTCGCTGAAATCGAGGCAGAGCTCCGTTCAGAAATGGAAGATGAACTTGAACGGCTAGAGAGAGATGTACTTGAGCGTGAAGAATCAGTACTTAGAGATGAAATGAAATTGCGATTAACTCGTGAAGAAGAATCCATCCGTTCGCGCCTTGAATTAGAATCCACCCGCCGATTGGAAGCACGCAGAGACCAACTTCGTTCACAATTGAAGGATGAAATGGATTCTGAATTCGAACGTCGTCACGCATTCCTTGAGGAGCGACTTGAAATTGAAGCGGGTCAAGAGATGCAACGTCAAATCAGAGACATTGAGGATCAACTGAAGGGTGAGATGGCAAACCGCCTCGATGAGGAAGAAGGCGCCCAGGCTCGTCGAATCGAAGATGCTCAACAAGCGCGCTTAGCAGAACGTGAAATTCAACTTCGGGATGGAATTCGTCGCCGCTTAGAACAACAACTTCGTCAACGCCTTCGCGAGCGCGAAGCACGCCTACGCGCAGAATATGAGAGACGTGCTCACCGCCTTGAAGAACAAATCGCACAAGAACTGGCAACAGAACTTGAAACTCGACTTACACAAGAAACAGAGCGCCTTGAAGGTAGAATGCAAGAGGATTTGGAACTTGCAGTTGCTCGTAGGCGTGAAGAACTTCAAGCATCCATTCTCAGAAGCCTTGATTCTGAATATGGTGAACGGCTTGCCCTTCGAAAGCAACGACTCAAAGAGAGATTTGATGTATCCTTTTCACACGCAATCGACGAGATCGACCGGGCTTTACATCTAGAACTGGAAGATTCGGTCGGCGAAAGAATCGATTCAGAATTTGAGCAGTATAAATCTGATCGGGATGCGGAGATTACACAACACTTGAGCCAATTCAGGCACGATCGCGAAATAGATTTGCGCGAGCAACTCGATCAGCAATATGCAGACAAGAAGGACGGGTGGGTTTCCCAAATTGAATCTGAGTATTCTGCTCGTCAACAGGCATCTGAGCGCCAAATCATGGCAGAAATTGATTCTAGAATCCGAAATGAAAGAATCGCTCAAGAAACCAATCTCGACCTCATCAAGCAAGAAACCAGTCTCGATCTCGAAGTGGAGATGGAAGCTGAATTGGCTGCCTTCCGCGCACAAAAGGAGCAAGAAGTTACGGAACAACTTGAGCGTCAAGTTGCTAAGCGCGAAGAAATCATGCGCAACAAAGCCCTCATCGAAGTCCGACGAAAGGAAAGTGAAATCCGAGCAGAGATTGAGGCTCAACTTGCAATCAAGCGTGCTGAAATCCGCGATCGCTTGAACCAACTCGAATCACGAGCAGAAGAATTCAGGGTTGCGGCAGAAGAAAAACTCCGAGTTGAACTTGAGAAGGGATTGATCACAGAGGACGACCTTGAAGCAGAAGCAGAACTCAATCGCGCTGAAGAAGAAGCAGAACTTGAAGGAAAGGACGGTCGTCTGGATCGCCGGCAGGCGTGGATGAACGCTCTAGCGGGTGCCAAGGGACAGATGCCAGGAACCGCAGCTGGTGCCACTCCTTCTTTGGGCCAACCCAGAGGTGGATTGGGTAGTCTTGCACGTCCAGGTGGTCTAGGTTCTGCTCCAAAGTCAACAGATGATGACTCCCCTCGAACACTTGCCGCTCCAGTCCGTGCACCGGTTCAACGAACTGGTGGACTTGGTTCTCTTGGATCAGCACCTCAACCCTCCAGTGGTGGTTTAGGTTCATTGCAGCCTGTCCGTCAACCCATCAAAGCCCTAACTCCTGAAACCGAATCCGAACCAATGTCGGAAGAAGAATTTGATTCAAAACCTGAGGAACCGGTCGAAGAGAAAACCTCGTTGACTCAGACAATTCTCAATGCGATTTCAGATGAAGAAGAAATCACAGTCGAAGCCACTCCACCATCTGAAGAAACTCCTGATTTCTCGGAAATCGTCAAATCATCACGAGGCCCACCAGGTGGTGGAAGACTCATTCGTGAAGGTGCACCTGAGAAACCTGCTAGTGGCCCGCCAACCCGCGGACCTCCAGGATTGGAAGAGAAGATACCATCAGAAGAAGAGACGGATATGCCAACTCTCGCCCCCATACTCCGACCAGTTCTACAACCCGTGGCCCGTAAGGTCTTGACCCCTGTCGACGATGATACTGAGGAATCTACAAGCGATGAAGTGACTATTCTCAAGCCGGTTAGTCGGGCTGTATTGAAGCCAATCAGCGAAGCCAGTTTAGATGAAGAAGAATGATTGAGACGCACCCCTACGGGGTGCGATTCGATACGGAACAAACCATGCGCTCGATTCAAAGGGGGATGCGCATTCGTCCACGCATGCGCGCGCGTGCACTTGCACTATTCGTACTCCTTATCGGTGCGCTCGTATTGCCCTTCGTGCCTACCACCTCTGCTTCAATTGAAGAACTTGGATCGGCAGGGAAAGTAGCAGAAATTGATTACTCCGCAATCGGATGGTGGACACTTGACAATGGCAATATTCTCGTTGCTACAGTCGATGGTTACGTCATTGCATATTCTGTTCAGGCCAACGGTAGTTATGCGGAAGTATGGAGTGTATTTACGAATACCACCCACTATGCCGGAGATTACAACGAAGAGGACAAATTATTGGCTGTTGGCACACCAAGTGGGGCAGTTGTCATTTCAATTGAGTACATGGATGAACTCTATCGATTCAGTGTTGGCCAATCTGTGGATGCATTGGCATGGGATCGAGATGGGGACTTGTGGGTCACGATGCGCACATCAAAACAGGCGGTTGAATGGGATGGACAAGCCAATACTCCATCGGGTGTTTCGACCAGCAGCCACTCGAATGGTATCACAAGTGTGACCACACTTGCTGATGGGAAAATCCTCACATCTGGAAGGGATAAGCAAATCCGAATCCACGATGAAAATGGGACATTAATTGACGTATTAGTCGACTCTAACTTCCCATTGTTGAAACTCGATTCCAGCCAAGATGAATCTATGTTGTTCAGTCTTACAGACAATTGCCGATTGGATGTACACAATACTTCAAGTTGGATTCGTGAGCAATCGATGAGTCTCTGTTCCATTGGCCAAGGTCGTTCAATACAAGAACTGGGCGAGCGTTTGATGGTCGGTATGTCAAATGGTAAAGTATTCTCAATCGATATCAGTAATTTAACGAATGAACAGGAATTTACCGTACAAGGAGAAGTGGTAGGCTTCCGCGCAGCTGAGGGGAATGGGATCTTTATTTTCACATCATTTAGTTCCAGTTCCGAGATGCACCTTCTCGATGCAGATCGAGATGGTGATGGTGTTGTAGATGGAATCGATGAGTTCCCTGACGATTCCACAGAATGGGTAGATTCAGATTTTGATGGAACTGGTGACAACGCCGACGAATATCCTCATGATGGCACTGAAACTTCTGATTCAGATGGTGACGGCGTTGGAGATAATGCTGATGCCTTCCCCAACAATCCATCGCAACAATCAGATTCAGATGGAGATGGTTATGGTGATTATGAATATGGCCCAGACGGTGATAAATTTCCTAACGATTCCACACAATGGGCTGATACGGATGGTGATGGCTATGGTGATAACCAAGAATTGGGGGCCACAGAACCCGATGCTTGTGTGAATCAATCAGGTGGTTCAACTCTAGATCGTCTGGGTTGCCAAGACACCGATGGTGATGGTTGGTCCGATGCAGGGAATGGGAATGAGGCACACCCTACAGGGAACGCAGACGCTTTTTCCATGGATGACAGTCAGTGGCGAGATTCAGATGGAGATGGCTATGGAGACAATTTGAGTGGATTTAGAGGCGACGCTTGTCCTACACTTGCCGGCACGAGCACTAGAGCCAACATGTACGATCCAGGAGTCAACGCTTACACCTCCATCAATCGATATGGCTGTGTTGATGAAGATGGTGACGGTTACGATGACAACACTGAATCGACCTTTGGAGATTGCACGATGGTTGGAAACAGTACCGAGTGGCTTGATCACGATCGAGATTGTGCTGGAAGCAACAGCGATTACAACGACACAGACCCTGAAATTCAAACACTAGATGACCATTGTGCCAAACACACAGATGACGTTCAAGCATGTAGTGGTGCAACCGATGAAACCGATTTGGATAATCTCACAATCCTAGACAATGAAAAGGATGTTGACATGATGGAATCCATCAAGGAATTTGCTGTGATTGCAGGTTACATTGTAGGGGCCATGGCTGTTGCTATGTTGGCTATTGTTGGCTCGATTAGGGTGATGGGGAAGGTTCGTGACAAACGCAAACCAGATGCTCAATATACTCACCAGGATGCTACACGTGAATTGGATGCATGGGAAAGTGGCGACAAGTTCGAAACTAGAGGAGGCATTGATGAGCAGAAAGCATGGGGTGACGATCATATTGATGAGGAACCTGCAAGCGATTCAGAAATTGAAGAAGGGCTCTTTGAAGAAGAAGATTCCTCTTCGGAAGAACCAGCCACCTCCACTGAGCCAGATTCTACAACAGTATCAGAAGAATCTTCTGAGGATGAAGAAATAGAAACAGAGTCCGAATCAACTCCCGATCCGACCCCTGAACCCGTTGCACAACAACCTCCTGCTGAAGCACCCCCTGTGCCATCTGGAGGGCTACCAGAAGGTTGGACAATGGAACAATGGCGCTGGTATGGTCATCAATGGCTTGAACGCCATGATGGAAATTGATCTCAGTGAAAGTTCACGGGGAGATTGTTTCGAAGTGATGCATAGTCTTCACCAGAGTAGGCACTGCCCGTTTCCTTCAATGCGGTTGAAATAAGCCATAACAACCCATTCCAATCAGTAGATTGAGCATGCAATTCAATTTCATTCGCCGCCGCCAAATCAAGAAGGATTCGAGCATTGCTTCCACCATCCATCAACCCAAGAAAGAGAGTTGGCGCATCGACAGAATAAGCTGGCGGTTGACCTTTCAATTCAACCACCATATGGGGAATGACCAAGTCTTTCGACAAGCGCTTCGACATCGGTTTGGCCAATATCTCGCAGCCGACTTCGCAGTTTGTCTGCTTCAGCACGCAGTTGCGCCATTCGATATTCTTGCAGCACTTGAGTCAATAGATCATCCACACTCTTGTGGTTACCCATTGCTCGCATTGAATTCAGTTGTCTCCTCACATCAAAGGAGACGCTCACAGAGGTCATATTCGGAGAACCCACGTTGTCACCGATGCGAAGCCTTGCACGAAGCAACTTGAGCGTGTCGGTCTTTTGTGAGCCTATTCATCGGTTCGCAGTTTATGTTGTCGAAGTCGATTTGGTTCGTTGATACCATATTTTTGGCGAATTTGCAAAACACGACGATGTGCTTCTTTGGCCAAAGCCCAGTATGATTGACTTCCTTTGTTTGAACGAGTTGGTTTTTTGAGAATTGTAATGGGTGCTCCATCGGATGGTGCTACTGCAATGTCGATATTTCGTGGAATCACTGTTTTGAAAACTTGGGTGGGGAAATGTCTGCGAACTTCAGATTCTACAGTATTACAGAGTTTACTTTTCTGATACATCGTCAAAGCAATACCGAATAATTTCAGATTGGGATTGATCCTACGTTGAACCAATTTGATTGAATTCATCAACTGACTCATACCTTCCAGTGCATAATATTCAGTTTGGACGGGAATCAACACCCAATTCGCAGCTGCCATCGCATTGATGGTGAGTAAACCAAGGCTAGGCGGTGTATCGATGATGATGTAATCGAATTCATTCAAGGCTGGTCTCAATCCTTCTTTGAGGCGAGTTTCACGTCCAATCCTTGTCGCCAATTCGATTTCAGCGCCTGATAACTGAATATTACTCGGTAACAGCCACAGGTTTCTAACGCCCATCGTTCGTGGTGGTTTCTTGTCTGGATTTGATTGTCGCCAGGCCTCTTGCATGGCATCTGTGATAATCTCCGGAGCGATGAGGTAATCTTCGAGGATTGGCAATTCCTCGCCTAAATCATTCATAATCAAATCATACACAGTTCGATGCAACTTGCTTTTGTCAATACCAAATGATGTCGATGCATTACCTTGTGGATCTAAATCGACGAGGAGTACTTTGGCTGGAGGGAAACCGTTGTCCACGTCACCTTTTGCCAAGGCAGTGGCAATATTGACAGCGGTAGTTGTCTTTGCACACCCCCCCTTTTGATTGGTGACTGCGATGACCATCTTGTATGGATTCATATCAACAACCTCTGGTAGAATACGACGTCCTCAGCCAAGCCCCTCTTTGAAACACTCGCCCAATCGAGTGGCGGGTAATCGTTTACAGGAGATTACTGAATAACCGGCACTGGGACCTCAGAGAGGATTTTGCGCATGATGTGCATTCCAGTGATTCCTCGAATCTTCGCTTCAGGTTTGAGCACAATACGGTGGCTGCAAACCTGTAGAGCCACCCGCTTGATATCGTCTGGAATCACATAGTCGCGACTATCAATGGCTGCGGAAGCGCGGCCCGTTTTGAACAGGGATTGGCTGGCACGAGGCGACGCACCTGTAATCACGCGGTGATCTTCGCGAGATCGCTGGACAACTTCGACAATGTAAGATAGGATAGCGGGATCAATGTGGACAGTTTCCAACGCTTTTTGCATTGCAACAACCTTCTTTGGAGATGTGATTTGTTCCACATCGTGGTCATCCTTCCCTCGCAACTTACGGCGAGCAAGGATTGCTTTCTCTTCAGCACGATCAGGGTATCCCATTGACATCTTCATCAGGAAGCGGTCCATTTGAGCTTCTGGAAGGGGATAGGTTCCTTCCTGTTCGATTGGGTTCTGAGTTGCAAGAGTGACGAAAGGTGCTGGTAACTTGTGCGTGATACCCTCAATAGTCACTTGTTTTTCTTCCATCGCTTCAAGCAGTGCAGCTTGCGTCTTCGGTGGTGCACGGTTAATCTCGTCAGCGAGTAGAATATTTGTGAAAAGTGGTCCAGGTCGGAGTTTGAATTCCCCAGCTTGTTGGTCATACATGTAGGTCCCCATGATGTCCGAGGGGAGTAGATCAGGGGTGAATTGAACACGCTTGAATTTACAACCAAGGGCTTTTGCGAACGTATTTGCAAGCAAAGTTTTAGCAAGTCCTGGGAAGTCTTCCAATAGCATATTCCCATTTGAAAGAATACCAACACAAACACGAAGCAAATTTTCTTCTTTGCCAATGATTACCTTGGCGACTTCACCCATCAACGCATGAGAAATTTGACTCACAGTGGAAATCAAATCTTTCGTGCGGCCTGTGCCTGCTTGTGCCATCCCTGCTGACATGGTATCACCTTGGGTGTTATCCCATCGTTGGACCGTTCGGATTCGTACTTCAACGTTGGGGGTCGAGGGGTCATAGAATCATCAGTGTATTCAGAACTATATTGTACCGAAGAATGGGGCACTGAATGACCTTACCTGCCCCAAAAATGATCATCAGCACGGTGTAACGTCGTGAGTTCGTCAAGAACTTCTTGTTCGGTAGATGTCAACTCCAGTTTTCGGAGTCTCCTAGCATGACTTGCAGGTACATCAACAAGAAGAATATCTTCTTCATCAATTCCTCTTCCAACCGTAGCCCCTTCGATTGCAACTGCAACCTCATCACCTTGTTTTGCTTCTTTGTGAGAATTATCTCCAATTCGAATCGATTTAACTTGCCCGACTTTTGCTCCATCAAGGGTAAGGAGCCTCTGCCCAACATGAAGCCTCCCTCCTAGAATTCGAACACCGACTACCGCAGGTCCCGAGCGACGGAAAATGTGATCCGCAAGAATTTTGATTTTGCCTGGATAGACGATTTTCTCGCGCTTTTCTTCTTCCAACTCAAGTTTTCTATTTTCAGACCAAACGTCGAACCGTTCTAGAATATGATAAATAATGTCCGAATGAATATGCACAACTTCGCAATCATCCCTTTCTAGTTCCTCGGCAGTTTCTGTTTGCGTAGTCGTACTGAAAGCAAGAATAACTCTGTGCAAGGGGTCTGTTGCGTTTTCCGCACTTCGCAAATCACGTTTATTCACAGGCCCGATTCCTGCATTACGAATGGGTATGGGTGGCTCTAGATTTCGAAGTTCAAACGCAAGTGCCTCTAGACCACCGAGTGTATCAGCTTTGATGACTATCCCTTCTTCTTCCAATTCAATGCTAATCTCCGATTCTTCATCTGCAGCATCTATGGCTTCTTGTCTAAGTTTTTCATCATCAGGAAGAACCCGAAGGGTTGTGCCGGCCAGCACACCTTCCAAATCAGGAGCTGCCAGTTTCAGACCAGCCGCAGCCTCAACGGTTTCGATTGAGTCCCAACGATCACCAGCATCACGCATTTCAGCCATACCACGGGGCCTAAACAACCCTCTGACCTTGGTGACTTTCGATCCTTGTTCTGTAGCAATGACAATTTCGTCCCCTTTTGACACCTGACCACGATATAGAATGACATCCAATGTTTTTCCAAGCCCGCGTTCTTCCTTCATCTCAAGCACGGTACCTTCCGAGGCTCCATCGATGTCAGATAGTTGTTCTTCAAGGAATTTTTCAGCCAAGCCAATGGTAATTGCAAGAAGGTCTTGCATTCCTTCACCCTCCTTTGCGGAGCAGGGAACCAGGGCGAT
The DNA here is from genome assembly GCA_030747395.1 of Candidatus Thalassarchaeaceae archaeon. Classification (GTDB taxonomy): domain Archaea; phylum Thermoplasmatota; class Poseidoniia; order Poseidoniales; family Thalassarchaeaceae; genus MGIIb-P. The sequence goes on along the minus strand of JASLKT010000001.1, from coordinate 72,273 downwards.
ATTTTGGGTAAAATCTGAAATTTTGTTGTACATATCAAGATTGAACCCCTGCTCCCCGAATTGTCCCACGAGGTGCCAAAATTTCTGCTCAAATAGGCCCTGTGCATGAGCGTCTTGATCTTTCATAGATTCGGCTGCAGAGCGCCCCTCAATGCAATGCCATCCATGAATTCTGTCCGTTTTGTTGGCACAAACAACGAACGGAGTCTTTGCATTCTTCAAGATTCGAATCGATTCAAGAGTTTGTGGTTGACACCCCTCCATCAAATCAATAACAAGAATCGCAATATCTGCCAGCGACCCTCCTCTTGTTCTAAGGGTTGAAAATGAATGGTGGCCCGGTGTATCAATGAAAAGTAGACCAGGGGACAAGAATTCCTTTCCACCCATCAAAGGACTACAGAGCTCATTCAGTAATTTGGCTGGAACTTCGGTGGCCCCAATGTGTTGTGTAATTCCACCAGCTTCTCTGGCCATTACACTCGCTTGACGGTCCCGGCCCAAACTACGAATGTAATCCAACACCGAAGTTTTGCCATGGTCCACGTGACCCAATACAGCCACAATGGGTTGTCGGCGGCTATTTTCAGCCATAATATCACTCCCATTTCCCAATTGGAAGTTTAAACTTTCAATTGGAACCTCACTCGTAGACCCAAGTCTCACGGTTCGGATTCCAATCATTCAATCCTTCGGGGAACCAGAGTCCCAGCTCGTAGGTTGCAGTCTCTTCCCCGTCACTGCCGTGGATCAAGTTGTATCCAACATCCATCCCGAAGTCACCTCGAATTGTCCCCATGGCTGCTTCACGACCATTGGTTGCTCCGATAATATTGCGACTAACAGAAATTGCATCGACACCCATCCAAGCCATTGCTACGACAGGGCCCGATGTAACGAATTCGACAAGACCTGAATAGAAGGGCCGTTCCTTGTGAACTGCGTAGTGTGCTTCAACGAGTTCTAGACTCGGTACAATTGATTTCAATCCAACCAAGCGGAGTCCTTTACGTTCAAAGCGAGTAATAATTTCACCAACCAATCCGCGTTGTACTCCGTCAGGTTTCACCATTACATATGTCGTCTGCATGTTTGACACCGAATCGGCCGACCCGCCTCCCCTATTTCAGGACGCCGCCACCATCGTAGGGGGCGGCTGCAGTCGAATGAGTTCAGTAGTTTACTGAATTCCGCCCTTGACATAGCGCCGCGTCCACTTGACCTTACGTGGATTGCGGCCTAGTTTCATGTTCTTTCGTGCCTTTGAATCTTTGAACCAAAGCACAGTCCCGTCACGCTTGACGTACATTACACCAGTGCCTGGTTCAATTTCTTCTCCAGAGAAGTTGCAAATTCGACGTTCAGCCATCTTTTCACCTCAGCGAACATTGAGTTTTCGAGCTTCACGGCCTGTATCGCGTAGCATCAGAATGTCTCCGATCCTAACAGGGCCAACGACATTGCGAGTGATGATTCGACCAACGTCACGAGGATTGGGGGCGTCATTGACACGAACCTTGACTTGGGTTGCTTCTCCCGTCATGCCGGTTCGTCCGACAACTTCTACGACCTCTGCCGGCCAACCTTCCTGAGTCATTCCAATTTCCTCCTGGTAATTTCAAACTCAGTTCAGCGTATCGGTGTGACCTTTCACACCATTGAAGGCTTCTTCCGCACCTTTGGCAACTTCCATCAATGCGATGGCAGCAGTCTTTGCACCGGTGTTCATACCAGCAGCTTCAGCCAAGTATGCCTGATCTTCAACGTAGATGAACGGTATTTTCTTCTCTTTACAGATGAGGGGGATATGTGCCAGCAACTCTGCCGGATTCACGTTTTCTGCCATTACAATCATCTGCGCAGTACCGCGCTCTGCTGCTTTGGTCACCTCATTACTGCCTTTCTTTAGACGGCCATTGCCGTTGCCTACGAGCTTGACAAGTTCGTAAACACTATCTTGAACGTCTTTCGGGGTTTCAAATGCTATATGTACACTCATTGGATTCACTCCTCATGTTAGTAAGCCGCCGCACGGCGTGCCTCGTATAAACGCAGCGGAAGCCCCTACGGGGCAAGCAACACCTCAGAGGACACGTTCAATCAGGGCGTGAACACCTCTAGCAATGGCTGGGGCCCCACTTACCACAGAGCGAGGGTTGGGCAAGGAATCGGTTGCATGCACGCCATCTACATGGTTTGATAGGCGTGTAATTGCTCCACCAGTAAAGAGCCCATGTGTGCACGCCGCGTGGACTGCTTTGGCACCTTGACGACGTAGAGCATCACTGGCTTTACAGATTGTGCCGCCGGTGGAAATCATGTCGTCAACAATAGCCACAATGGCTCCATCTACATCCAAATCCTTGGCTTTGTGTTCAATCGTATGAGCATCAATCCGAGTTTTTTCCAGATAAGAGAAATTGCAACCAATTGCATCAGCAACATGACTGGCTCGTTCGATGGCTCCTTTGTCAGGGCTAAGGACAAAATCTGGCTCAACAGTATTCTGTAAATGTATTGCGATTTCTGGCATTGAAGAGACAAATTCAACAGGCACTTCTAGATCTTCAAGAACAGCAGGGGCATGTAAATCCAAAACGACAAGTCCGTCACAACGGCGAGTCAATAGTCGAGCCAGGAGTTTTGCAGAAACAACTTCTCCACGTTGGAATCGTTTATCCTGCCTCGAATATCCAAAATAAGGTACGGCGAGGAAAATCCCAGGGCCTATATCATCGAGTGATTGTTCCCCCTCCCCTTTCAGATTGCTCAGTTCCCCTCTACGAACATCATGAATTGATTCAAGCATCAATAAAGCCTCAACGATTCCAGAGTCAGGGAATGTTGTCGCAACGAGGACAACGGGTTCTCTCCTGATAGCCTCGATGCTTTCTAGGGGCACGCGAACATATCCTTCTGAATCAGGAAACCGCCGCACCTCAAGGGGGTGGTGTTCCCATCCCAATTCATTCGCCAGTGCTGCTGCCAATTCGGCTGCATTGCTACCTGACACGACTGCCATGCATCGACCCCAGAGCCGACTGTTCATGTTATTTCCCATTGAAAAACGTCAGTATTGCAGATGGAAAAGTGGACGAGGCAGGATTTGAACCTGCGACCTCCCGGTTATCAGCCGGGTGCTCCAGCCAACCTAAGCTACCCGTCCAGAGCAACTCGGCGACCGAAGCCCCCGAATTAACGGTGACGGTTCACCTTAATCCTCTAAATCGCCTTCGTTAATCTGAATGTAACTGGGTAAAGAACGCAATTTATCGTAAGTTCGAGAGAGTACAATCTCATCCAATCGTGCCCTGGTGCGAGCGAGTGCGGTAACTGGAATATCGATGGTCTCGCCCAAAGCATATCGTCGGCGAACAGCAGAACGTAGTTTCACTGTAATGCCTCTATATGTTCGCTTGACTTTGACCAATCCAATGACCACACCAAGTTCCATGCCGTCATCGTCGAGAACGGCCCTGTCTAGGAGTTCATCGGGCGCGTAGAGTTGCTCTTCAATCCGAACTGTATTTCTCCACCGTCTTTGCAATTCCCGCATCGACTTTGATAGCTTGACCGAACCATCATCCTGAATTGAATGAATCAACTCCTTCGATAGTGGTGCATGCTCAGCCGGTTTGCGCATGTATTCTTCTGCTACGTTTGGTTTGACCTGAATCCGCATCGATCTGACGCGATCTTCGTTGGGGTGATATCGTTCACCCACAATCGTCCCGACGAGGTTCTCACCAACGTACACTTCTCTTTGTAGAAGTTCCTGAATTCTGTAATTATCATCTACCATTGTTTCCGTCTCCTATTGCAACATCCCATCCTGCCTGATATCCGACGGGTCGATTGGGCTATTAAACCATCCCATTGTGAAATTAAATCAGTTGTTCAATTGAAAAAGGCGGATAATCAAAGAGTTTTCAATTGAATAATTGATAATACGCCCAGATGTGCATTTGTTCATTTTCAATTGAAAAGGCAGATAATACAACATTATCGGCCAATATAAAAATTGACTTGCAGGAGCGCCCTAAATTCTTTCACCAATTGGAAATTTATTTGGAATTATAGTCGATATCAGATGTTGTTTGAACTTTCATTCTGCGAACATTGATGGATGCCCTCCCTGTCGAATCGAACATGCTTGAGCATCTGAAGGAGATCCGACGACTTTCCAATGGGTCCTCTGCTCAAACCACTGGCCTCTCGGATGAGATTATTCGGCGATTTTGTATTCTCGATAATCAATTGGTTCAAGCGATTGAAGAAGCTTCGCTTATTTTCACCAATCTAATCGATGAAGTTGGACTGGAGTATTTGGCTCAGGATGAAGCCATTCTTGTTTCATCTGTTCAGTCAGATTACATCAATTTTTATTCTGCTGCTACAATCAATCCATATGTGGCAATTGCTGCACGAGGGCCATGGGTAATCACCTCAAAAGGAGCCGTTCTTCATGATAATGGAAGTTACGGAATGTTGGGAGGGGGGCATGGCCCTGATGCAGTCATTGAGGCAATGTCTCAAAATTGGGTTATGGCCAATGTCATGACTCCTTCATTCAGCCAACAACGCCTATCAAACCGCCTCCGAAATGAATTGGGCCACACACGTGGAGAGTGCCCATTTTCAAAATTCATTTGCATGAATAGTGGCTCAGAATCTGTCGCGGTTAGTTTGAGGATTGCAGATGTGAATGCCAACCGGTTGACCGGAGCAGGCGGGCGGCACGAAGGCAAACCAATCAAACTCCTGGCGATTGAGCAGGCTTTTCATGGACGAACAGATCGCCCGGCTCAAATTTCACATTCTTGCAAAGATGGATACGATCAAAACCTAGCATCGTTCCGTGACCGTGATAATTTGTTACTGGTCCCTCCCAACGACATCGAGTCTCTTCGCAGCATTTTTTCACGCGCTGAAGAAGATGGTTTTTTCATCGAATTGATGGCCATTGAGCCCGTACAAGGAGAGGGGAATCCAGGACAGTGTGTCACACGTGAATTCTACGATGAAGCTAGAAGGCTCACACTTGAACACGGCAGCATGTTACTGGTGGATTCCATCCAAGCAGGGTTGCGTGGACGAGGGTGTCTTTCAATTATTGATTACCCTGGATTCGAAACCTGTGGTGTCCCAGACTTGGAGACTTGGTCAAAGGCTCTCAATGCTGGCCAATTCCCCCTCTCCGTCCTTGGATTATCCCCTCGTGCATCAGAACTCTACGTAGTTGGAATTTATGGCAACACCATGACGACCAATCCTCGAGCATTGGAAACAGCAGTTGCAGTTCTGGATCAAATCACACCTGAACTTAGAAACAATATTCGAGAACGGGGCGTTGAATTGATTTCAAAACTTGAACTATTGGCGGCTGAATACCCCGATGTAATTGTCAAAGTGCAGGGTACCGGTTTGCTTTGTTGTGCTGAATTGAATCCAGAGACACACCCGGTTGTAGGATTTGGTCAAATTGAAGAACATTGTCGAAAGGCGGGCCTTGGAGTCATACACGGCGGCCAAAATGCATTGCGCTTCACCCCCCATTTTTCCATTACCACCGAAGAGATCGACCTCATCATCGACCTCATTCGCCAAACCCTCAGTCACTATGGCACCCTTAACGACGTTTGATTGGGTGAATCAAATGTCAACATCACTTGAAATAGAATTCATCGATGTATATTCTCCTGGAGGAAATGGCCCAATCAATCGGTGGATTTCTGAAATATTGGTTGGAAATGAGCCTGTAACCGATTCTACAATTTATCATTGGGTCCACATTCGTGATGCTGAAGTAGCACAAAGAATACTTTCTGAGAATGCTGTTAAGGGTATTTTTCAATTGTGTGGCCGGCGTGCTTGGACGCAAAAGATGGTTGTAGACGAAATCAAGGTTCTTTGGTCTCGATTTCAAAATGCCTTAGAACATACACACACAATTGAATCTCTTAGTGAGGTTCCTTCACCAGCCGCTGTACGATACAGAGGCGAGCGTCGGCGTCCGAATCTTGGGCCACTGCATGATGCATTGGTTGCTTGTGGGACTGATGGTTGGCGGCCAATGACTGCCATGCGAGTCGGTTTGATGGAATGTATTGCACATTCAGCCGAACAGGTCTGAACCAAGTAACGGTAGAAGAACACTCGCGTCCCCTTCCACGGTGACCTGAGGTGCTTCTGGGCGAATTTTACCCCATGAAATAGCTTCCTTCAAACGTGCACCTGAGAGGCTCCCATCATGTTCAGGGGCAGTCGTAATACCAACTGCAGAATCCAACCCATCTCTATACTGATTCCACCATATAACGTGGTGTTTTGAAATGCCGCCCCCCACCATCAAAGCATGACTTTCATCACACGTCCAAGTGAGATCAGATAGTACTTGTTCGTCAGCCAAGAAATCAACCATGAAATCAGGACTTCTCTGTCGGTGTATGAATAATTGAGCGCCAATAGATCCATCGGATAGACCAGGGATGACGATAGGGATTCTGTGTTTTGCAGCCCAGTGTAACAAACTACTCTCATCTTTAATCCGGTCACCAAATGCCCAGCACAATTCGATACTTCCAAACCCTCTCCATGGATTTTCAGGATTCATATTTTTCCTCTCAACTTCAATTTCTTGAAGCCAAGGTAAAACTGATTTCTCTAGAATATCCCCATAGCATTCATTGGGTACAATCACGTTTCCTAGCCGATTCAAACCTTGTTCTCCAAGTTCAACATCGTCCAGTTCGAAGGCTCCGTGGTAGTAGGATTGAAATGTCCTAGCGATGTCATGGTCGAGTGTTCCGCAAGTGGTGATGATGACATTGTATGCCTTGCGTTTTATTGCTTCAACGAAAAATCCACGAGTTCCAGTTGCACAAAGGCAAGCGGGGAATGAGAGCCAATTCAGAACACCATCTGACTGCGATTTTGCTATTGCATCCCTGAGAATATCTCGGGCGTGAGCAAGTTTCGTTGCCGTGAAACCACCTGCTTGAGCCATTTGATCAATCAATGATGGAACACCCTCGATTTCATCGAAATCGTAGTCTACGACAGGAACGTCGAAATCATCGGGATTAATCGTCATGGGAACGCCTTCGCGACCCACCTCCCTCACTTGAATTGGCGGGTTGAACATATCAATTGAAATTTGAGTTTTCCAATTGGAAAATTCTATCTCTCAACTCGGCTGCTTTCTCAAAGTCAAGGCGAGCAGCGGATTGATTCATTTCTTTCCTCAATCGCTCAATCAATAGTTTACTTGAATCGCTATGCCCTGTAGACACATCCGCATCAGAAGGTTGTGATAGATTGGAGACGATGTCGTCACCCCAAGAACCGGCACCAAGGTTGAATTTCTGAATCAGATCACTTTCTTTGTCCTTGCCGGTTTGACCGGTAAACCCTCCAACGAATCGCTTCCCTCCAGTTACGCCTTTACCGGCGGTTCCTGCGAGTAGTTGTTCAGCCTCAATTCCCATCACAGGCAAGGGTTTCTCGATAGTTGTTGGAGTGATTCCATTCTCCTCATTGTGTGCAATTTGCCTTTGCCTTCGTTCAATAGTCTGAGATATTGCAGATTCCATTGCCCTACCCATTGTATCGGCATAAAGAATCACTCTGCCATTCTGATTCCGAGAGGCCCTCCCAATCGTTTGCAGTAAACTTCGTTCATTGCGAAGAAATCCTTCTTTATCCGCATCAAAAATTGCCACCAAACTCACCTCTGGGAGGTCTAACCCTTCACGTAAGAGATTGATTCCAACGATCACATCGATGTGACCAATACGTAATGCTTTGATGATTTCACTTCGTTCCAATGTATCAATTTCAGAATGCAGGTAGTGAGCTTTTACACCCATTCGTTGCAAGTAATCAGCCACTTCTTCTGCAAATTTAATTGTCATCACAGTGACCAACACCCTCTCATTTTTCCGTGCACATGTTGTAATTTCATCTAGCAAATTCTGAATTTGTCCTTCAGTCGGGCGAACTTCAATGGCTGGATCGAGTAATCCCGTGGGGCGGATTTCCATTCTTGAAATCCCTTGAATTTCTCCGAGCGCATCCTTCAGTAGTGGTTTTCGTTTTGCCTTTGGATCGACTTCTTGCACGGGCTGGCCTGTCGATTCACAAAGTTGCCGCAATTCACGTTCACCAGGAGTTGCACTCACATAGAGAATTTGAGGCACTAAGGATTGGAATTCGTCAGCCATCAATGGTCGGTTATCTGCAGCGGAGGGCAATCTAAACCCATGCTCAATCAAATTCTCTTTTCTTGAGCGGTCCCCGTGATACATTCCACCTAATTGTGGTAATGTAACATGACTCTCATCCATGATGACTAGGAATTTTTCCTTTGAACCATGGAATGTTTGCGCGCATGCAGAAAAGAAGTCGAGTAAACAATATGGCCGTTCACCAAAGTTCCGCCCATCAAAGTGCATAGAGTAATTCTCGACACTACGACAGTGTCCGATTTCACGAAGCATGTCGAGGTCATAACGAGTCTTAGACTCTAAGCGATGTGCCTCCAAATCCATGCCGGCTTTCTCAAAGAAGTCTAATCTCTGTTGTAGTTCGAATTCAATGTCTTCCAGGGCTTTCTCAAATCGATCGGGACCAGTCATGAAAAATTCCTTTGGATGAATCCAAACCTCTTCAATTTCATCGATTGCTTCCCATGATACAGCCTCGCAGACTTGAATTCGTGTAATGCCATCTAAATCGAAGCGGAGGCGAATTGGATCATCGCGACTCGGCATCCATATGTCTAGAACCTCGCCCCTCAAACGCAATTCACCCCTGGATATTTCTCCAGTGACACGTCGATACTGTAGTGCAACTAATTCCTTGACAACCTCCTGTGGTTCCACTTGTTGGCCAACGTGGAGTCGGGCATGTTGTTGCAAAAACGTCTCGGGTGGGTTGAGGCCATAAATTGCAGATACGGTTGCCACGACGAGTACATCTGGTCGGGAGACCAATGAGGCAACAGTGGAGAACCTTTCTTGTTCAATCCGTTCATTCAGTGAAAGCTCCTTCTCGATGTACAGGTCTCTTTTGGGTAGGTAGGCTTCAGGTTGGTAGTAGTCATAGTGCGATACGAAATATTCAACCGCATTTTCAGGAAATAACCCCGACATTTCCTGCCAAAGTTGGCGTGACAAAGTCTTGTTATGAGATAAAATCAGTGTCGGGATATTCAATTCTTGAATGATATTGGCCATGGCGAATGTTTTGCCCGAACCTGTAACCCCAAGCATCACGCACCGAGACTGTGAATCTTTCAATTGAGAAAGAGTTTTTTCAATTGCAGATTCTTGGTCCCCAGCCATCCCATATTCCGAATGGAGTTGAAACTTCGAGATTGATGGATCAAGGTGCGCTTTTGCCGCGCCTTCAAGTGCCTTTGAGAGGTCAAATGGATCTACATCGTCATTCATGCAGCCATCAGTCCTCCAAGCAACACCCATCCAGTGAAAACGCTGGTGTAAAAGAAAGCCTTCTGGAAATCAGCCATCCTTGTTTGTCCAATGATTACACCCATGTTGATGAGACACATACATAGTGCTGCACCGAGAAATGTGACTTTATCGATAGGGTTTGCAATCGCAAAACATGCAAACCACAAGAGAGTGAATTGTACACTTGTGCGCAGAGTGTGTTGTTCACCGAATCGTGCTGGGAATGATTGGATTCCATTTTGACGATCACTTTCAATATCCATCAAGGCATAATTGAGATCGAATGCAGCAATCCAAAACATGACTCCGAGGCTAATCCAGAAAACCGTGGGATACCAGTGCAATTCAGTAATTGCTGACCAACCCAAATCCCCTCCAACAATTCCGAGCCAAGCTCCTGCTGGGGCGAGACCCAAACACAATCCCAACCACAGGTGACATGCCCAGGTGATTCTCTTTGTGTAGGGGTAAATGACGAAAGCAAGTACTGGGAGCCAACTCATTGCGAGAGCCACCATGTTCAATTGCCAAGCACCGATGAGAAGTATTCCTAAGAATAATGCACATAATGACCACGCAGTATTCAGGGACATTGACCCGCTGACCAAGTGCCGACTAGATGTTCGTGGATTCTTCGAATCAACATCACGATCAATAATTCGATTCAGAGCCATAGCCAATCCCCGGGCACCAACCGCCGCAATCAATATCCAAATCAGTTGGATAATGGTCGGTTCTCCAGCAATATATGCGCCAATGAAGACGAACGGAAGGGAAAACATCGTATGCTCAATTTTTACAAATTCGAGAATCGCTTTCAGGCCCATGTTCGCACCTCCTCCTCATACCACTCGTCAACCTTTGTTTGAATGCTAGAATCATGGATACAAACTGCCGGCCATCTTCGTACGGGCATTTTTCCTTCGGTCGAAGGAATCGGTGCGGTGGCATCCCAACAAATTCTGTTTCCTTCAGCCGAGTAGTGTAAATCACGACTCACTTCAAAACGACAGAATAGTTGCCACAGTAAGACACGCATCGTATCTTCTGAGTCCAAGTTAAGACTGTCGTCTGTGATGAATAACCAGCGTAATTTATTTGAATTTTCCAATTGCCAAATTGAATTCATCAATTGGGATATTTGTCCCCTTTGCCTGTTCGCACCTTCTTCATCTATGAGTTCCGTATTCTCTGTTTCAGAGGGCCCACCTTCGATTTGAGTTGTAATGACCAGCATCGATGGTCGAATCCAGCGATGTTGAGAAATTCCTTCAATTCCATCAAGGGAAATGTTTGGATGCCCCTGTTTTCTTGGTGTTGATGCATCGATGAGAAGCTTGGAGTGCACGCCTTCGTAGGGTGCAGCATGGGCCAATTGATCAGCGACCATACCATCGAGAACGACCAAGTCATCCGGAATCGAAACATTTTGATCCAAGACATCTAGCAACGCATCCAGATTTTTGACATCATGTTCGGGTCCTGTTGCAACGATGGTTTTGAGGAACATCATTTGTCCGGCACCCCACAACCCAAGTGCGGTTTTCCGTGCTTGAGCCGGATATCGTTGCTTAGATGAGACGATTGCGAGATTGTGGAAACCAGTTTCCAATGGCAAGAACATATTCTGCACATCACGATGTTGGAATCGAAGTACAGGAAGGAAGGCATCACCTATTGCTTCACCAAGATATCCATCTTCCATCGGTGGTTTCCCAACAATGGTCATGGGTATCACTGCATCTTTCCGATGCGTAATTGCAGTCACGTGGAGAACTGGGAATTCTCCCTCAAGTGAATAATGCCCAAAGTGGTCTCCAAAAGGCCCTTCTGTTTGCGTTTCCCCTGGTATTGTATATCCTTCAATGACAACATCTACTTCTGCGGGAACCCACAAATCTTGTGTTAGACATTTGGTGATTCTGAGTCGTTTTTGTCCCAATAATCCAGCAAACATGTACTCTTCAAGATTATCTGGCAAGGGGGCAATTGCACTGAACATAACTTCAGGTGGACCTCCCAAGCAAATTGCAACAGGCATTTTCCCATCGCTTGCAGCAGCATGATCGGCACCATGTTTGTGCATTTGCCAATGCAATCCTACTTCGGTTGGGCCATAGACTTGGGCGCGATACATTCCCAAATTGTGTTCTTTCGTGGATGGATCTTTTGTGACGACCAATGGCAAGGTGATGAATGGTCCTCCATCCATAGGCCATGTTGTGGGAATGGGTAGTTTGGTTAGATCTGGTTTGGACATTCTCACCTGTTGGCAAGCCCCCTTTCGAACCTTTTTCGGAGGGAGAGAAAGCGCCTTCTTGGCAAGGGGCCAAGCCTTCCATGGGCGCTTGGCAAAGGTCCCGATATCGGGTTTCATGAGATCGGTCAATCTCCCCCCTATTTCACTTGGTTTTTCAACCCGTAATGCTTGATTTGTCCGGCGTCGAGTTCCATACAAATTCATGGCTAGAGGGAATTTTGAGATGGTTCCATCGGCGAGTTTTGGTTGTTCAAAAATGACAGCAGGTCCACCGTTCTTGACGAGTTTATCAGCAATACATCCTGCTTCTAGATAGCAATCAACAGGGCGTGTGATTCGGATGAGATCTCCTTTGTCCTCCAGCGAGCGGAGGTAACGTCCTAGGCGGCGCCATCCCATGGTCGCCGGAAACGTTCCCCCTATCAAATCCAGCGGGCGTGCGCCGGTGCCTACGGCACCGAGGCATTCAAGGCCCGTATCGACTGTATCCCCCTCTAATGGCATCCGAGTGTGATGTTCTCGTCGTCGGGGCTGGACCTGGCGGAGGTTCCGCAGCGTTGCATGCTGCTCGAGCAGGATTATCGGTTATCCTTATCGAAGACCACGCTGAAATCGGTACTCCTGTTCATTGTGGTGAATGTTTGTCTAACGTCGCTGTTGCCAACCTCGGATTGGACCTCCCTGAGACGGTGATTAGCAAGCATGTTGATGGGATTCGAGTCATATTCCCCGATGGGACTGAGAAGCATCTTTCTGAGCCTGGTTACGTCCTTGAAAAGCACCTGTTTGAGCAATGGATTGCAGATGAAGCAGTTGCAGCGGGAGCGACTCTCAATTTGAGTCACAAATTGACAGGAATGAATCGCATTGAATCCAATGGGAAATTTTGTGGTTGGCAATGTGAAGGGAAGGGTGATTCTTTCCCCATCACTGCGAAAATAATCATCGACGCATCGGGAGTTGCAGGTGTCTGTTCAAAACTCACCAAACTGAACGAACGACCCAAAGTAATTGCAGGAATTCAATACGAAATGCATGATGTGCCTACCGATGGGTATCTCGATTTCTACATATGGCCAAAATATGCCAAGAAAGGCTACCTTTGGATGATTCCAAAATGTGATGGCCGCGCGAATGTTGGTCTTGTGAGTGAGGATAAGAAGGGTCTCGTGAAAGACTTGGATGCGTTTATCGAAACCACACATTTCTCTGATCTTGAAATTACAAATCCCCCTTGGCGGGACGGTTCAGTATCCGTTAGAGGATTTGGGGGTACGATTCCAATTTCAGGTCCACATGAACGAACTTATGCAGACGGTTTGATGCTTGTTGGTGATGCTGCCGGCTTCACCTCACCTCTGTTTGAAGGCGGGTCTCATCTCGCTTTGAAATCCGCAGTATTCGCGGCAATAACCGCAGCATCTTCAATCCACTCCGGCGATTTTTCAGCCTCAAGCCTAGCTGCTTATCAGGCGGCTTGGAAGAGGGAATTCCCACCATACGATAAGATTCTCAAGGGTAAAACAGCACTATACAATCTCAATGATGACGAGATGTCCTTGATGGGACGCTGTTTCCCACAAGAGATGTCGGCAATGGGGCCACATGGAAAAGCAATGGTTGGGTTGCGTTTGCTTGTTCGAAAACCCAGCCTGTATTTCCGTCGAATTGTTCCTGCAATGCTCGCATTTGGCTACAGCCGTGCGAAGTACTACGGATGGTGAACCGATGAGAAAACTGCTCGGTATCGCATTGATGCTGCCGTTCTCCATACTGCTATTTTTGTTTCTAATCGATGCCTCTAGCATCGAATATGTGTGGAGTAATGGTGGCTCTGATCTACCACTTCTCTACAGAATTAGTGCGATTTGGGCAGGGAGATCTGGTCCCTTACTCCTGTGGGTGGCCATGTTGGGTGCTCTCATTCTAATAGATGGTGAGAAACATCCCACAGAAACAGTTCCTCAGCACCAACTTCGCCTTCGATTGTTAGTAGGTTTCTCAACCATTCTCCTCCTTATCGCCCTGATGTTGGAACCATTTCGTGCGACCCCTAGCGATGTGATTTCTCGCCCAGGCCTCAACGCTTGGTTGCAAACTGATTTGATGGTTATTCATCCACCCGTGATTTTCGCCTTTTACACACTGTGCGTGGGTGTTGGTGTGCACTCTATTTCGTCAATGCTCCATGCGGGCGCGCCCGCGCGAGACAGAATCCTCCACCTCGCTCGTCCAGCATTATGGGTCGGCACACTGGGTGTAGGCCTAGGCGGATTGTGGGCTTACACGATTTTGGATTGGGGTGGCTATTGGGCATGGGATCCGGTAGAGACGGGCTCTCTTTTGCCATGGATTGCCCTGATTATTCTACTTCATCTCAGATTACCCAAGGGTATGTCCAATGAAGATCATTGGTTTGTTGGGTTAGGGATTTTACCCGCATTCTTCGCCATCCATGCCACACTGGTCACACGTGCAAATGGTGTTTGGGACAGTGTACATGCTTTCGTCGCTGAAGGTGAAATAGATCCTTCAATGGGGCCCATTCAACGCATCCTTGAGTTGGGTATTCAAGACGGAGCAGGGCTTGAGGTCCATCTCTACTTGGTCATTCTATTCTGTTTGATGTGGTTGGGTATACGTCACTTCGCAAATTCTGAAGAACAAGAGTGGACTCCTCTGGTAATCATCGCAGGTGGCCTAATCGGGTCGTGGATGGGCACGGTAGAGGTTGGGATTCTGACGGGTGTTTTTGCCTTCTTACTATCAAACCAATATGCAACTAATGAGCGCGTTGTGTGGATGACAGCGGGTGTGACATTGATGCTTTTCAGCTATTGGGCTTCACTATTATCGGTAATTCCAACCGTCATTGGAATGGTTGGCTTTTTGTCCCCCATGTTCTTACTAGGAGATCAAGATGACCCTCCATTGGATTGGAATGACGGACGCTGGCAACAACGACTTGTCTTGTGGACCCCACTGGCTGTTGGTGCACCTTTCCTCTTGCTCACCTGGTTGTTGTTGCTTGCAGAAGTAGACGGCACCAATTTGGAATGGCACGAGATTTTTGGTTTACCGTTGATTTGCCTTTCAGCACTTGGACTTACAATTTACAGTTGGCGTAAGGTCGTCAAACCACATTTAATTCCGAGATTGGTGGGTAGTATGATTCTTCTCAGCATTTTGTTCGCTTATGCGATGGGTGATGCATTGCCTGGTGATGCAGATCTTGAATTCCGTGGTGCAGAAGGAATCACAAGGGGCATGATTGCAGGTTTTGCTTTGCCCTTGTTCTTGTTTTCAATTCCCCCCATGATTCGATTGGTATGGACTCGATATGGTGAATTTCGATTGCGTCGAAAACCATTGCAATTGCGTCGAATGGCCATTCATGTTGCCCACCTTGGCATCCTTCTCTTGTTGGTTGGACACGTGTTTACCACAACACTGGTTCAGCGTGGAGATCCGAGCCACATTGTGATGCTCGCAAAGGATACTCCCATTGAGCATGGGGAGTATTGGTACACGTTTACCGAATTGACGGCCATTGGTCCCGATGATGAAGGATGGGATGAGAACGTCGGCGATGGGAAAATAACCGTCACAGTCGAAGTACGAAAGGAAGTTGAGGGTGATGTCATTGCAACGTTGACACCAGGGATGCTGAGATTCGACGAAGGTAGTATCAATGCCCGTTCTGAAACGGATATTTGGCACCGTCCGCATGGAGATATTGTGATGATTTTTGATCAGAGTCAGGCGCAGGATCTCTCGTGGATATCAGTGACGATGCAACAGGGCGATTCAGTAGATAGAGTTCGAGTTATTATCTATGATTTGACGGGTAGCCATTTGGTTTGGACAGGATGGTCATTGATTCTGATTGGTACCGCATTGAATTGGGTCATGACTCCTTCAATCCAGAAAGAAGAGGAAGAATGAGCCCTACGGGCTCGCGGCTTCCCCATACGCACGCTCATAAAGGGGGAGTCGGTCGCCGGCTCGCCCACAATGCTGGGTAGGTGAACAAAATGGAAAACGGTTCCATCGTCCATATCGACTACGACCTATACAATGCAGACGACGAGATCCTCATTGAGACCACCCGTGAGGCGGTTGCTAAAGAGGCAGACAAGTTTGATGAGAATCGCAAATATGAACCTCTCATCACAGTCATTGGTGATGGTCGCCTCATCGCTGGGTTTGAATCTCATTTGGCTGAAGCAGATGCTGAAACAGATTACGAATTTGATATTGCACCTGAGGACGGATACGGTGAACGTGACCCTAATGCCGTTGAAACGATGGGCCAAGATGTTCTAGCGCGCTCCGTGCGTGACCCAGACAGCCTTGCCATCGGCGGCCCTGTTGAAATCAACGGCAAGCAAGGAATTCTACAGATGGTCCGAGCTGGCCGCGCTCGAATTGACTTCAATCACCCTCTCGCTGGTCGCACACTGCGTTACAAGTACCGCATTGTCAAGGTCGTCGAAGATCGTGCTGAGAAAGTAACGACTCTTCTCGAAACCAATACTGGTCGAGATGGATTCGAAGTTACTTTCGATGGAGATGATTTGACAATCACCCTTCCGGAGTTCGTTGCTTATGATCAGAATTGGGCTTTTACCAAGTTCAGCCTTATTCGCACACTTCGCGACCATGTCGGAGTTGAGACAATTGTTTTCCGTGAAGTCCACGAAGCACGCCAAGTTGGCGAAGAAGAGTAAGAAATCGCTTTGAAGCGTTAACCTGAGCGAGACCCATGGCTGACAATAGCCCGGTCCTTTCCGAGGTACCGTTACCCGACCACCAATTTTCTTTGATGGAACGTGGTGCTGCCACACTGATTTTGACTGCAGTGATTCTACTATTGGGTGCTATTGCCGGGCAAGAAATCGCACCCGGCAACATGCTTTCCGAAGGATACGAGTCCTATTTTATCGAACCACATGCACAGGATTCAACCACAGGTGATGCTGGCTACAATCCAGTAGATACTCTGGCATATTCTCTTCTTCTCGTCTCTTTTGTTGTGGTAATTTCTAGTTGGTTGCGACGTATCGGCCTTCCTGCGAGAGACAGTTCAATTATCGCGCTTGTACCATGGGTCATTTGGGCCTCACTTGGAGAAGTAAACGAAGACGGCCGTCTTTTTGATCCCGAAGGTTTGGGTGGCTTGTTCGTATCACCCTTGATTCATTTCCATGTAGCCATCTGGGTGATTGTGACCGGTTGGATGTGCCACAGTGTGTCCAAGAGCGCAGGATCGGAGAATCGAATAGCCATCACTCAATTGGCATTCATTTTGACTTGCCTTCAGATGGTATTATTCATGCCTGACATCAGCCAACATTGGGAAAAGGACCCTATTTCTTTACTCATTTCACCCCTATTCGTGGCACCGATTGGAGGCCTACTAATCATTATTCTAATTCACCCATTCTTGGAATGCTGTACAGCAATTGAACAAGGCCTCATCCAAACAGGTCTTGGTGGAAGTTGCATGCACCTTTCAGGTTGGCTCATGCTTTACACAGAACCCTTGAATGATCGCACCCCCATTTCGCTGATTCCCATGATAATGATTCTCATTGGCCCACTCCTTCTTTGCATGGTACTATGGTTTACTGGGCAACAAGCAAGATCAGAATTACATCACATGGGACTTGAACCAGGAATCATTCCTGAAGGGGTTTCATTGGACGATTGGGATTGTCAGCATTCGTCAACATGGGAACGAATGGAGGCCCTCACCCCACGTGCAACCATTGGCCTTCCAATTATTCTCTTAGCAATGTATGGTCAGATGGTCGATGGACTTGCAACCAGCGTGGGCTTGGAGAACTATGGATATGGTGAGAAACATGTTCTTTCACAGAAAGTCATTGATATTGCAGGTACTGCTTGGGGCTTTGGTGTTCTAAAGTTTGGACTCGCAGCTATCATTTGGTGGCTCTTTGCAACGGCTCGATTTGAGCATCGTCATCGCCATTTGCGCTTGTTAGTGATTTTGTGCCTTCTGGTCGTTGGTTTAGCCCCTGGGTTGAGAGATGTTCTCAGAATGACTCTAGGCGTTTGAAACGGGCGAGTGTTCAAGGCCAAGTTCGTAGTCGCACCCCTAAGGGGTGCGTATGGATCGACTTCAGACCCGAGTCAATTCCTCGGATGCATCATTCAAGTCGAACCATGACCACAACAACTCGCTTCTTGCAACATTGCGTGAACGACTTGACGTTGTTCAACAAGGCGGCGGGGGAAAATATGTCGAGAAGCATCGAAGCCGAGGCAAGGCTCTACCCCGTGAGCGCATCTCGGCCATTTGTGACCCCGGTACACCATTTCTCGAATTATCTCCACTTGCAGCATATGACCTCTATGATGGCCGTGCAGCCAGTGCTGGTATGGTCACAGGGGTTGGAGTTGTTCATGGGAAAGAATGCCTATTCGTAGCCAATGATGCTACGGTCAAAGGGGGATCATACTACCCGATGACTGTGAAAAAACACATTCGCGCTCAAGAGGTTGCAAATACGAATCATCTGCCCTGCATCTATCTGGTCGATTCAGGTGGAGCATTCCTTCCGATGCAGGACGAGGTTTTCCCCGACAAAGAACACTTTGGCCGTATTTTTCGGAATCAAGCGATTATGAGTGGAAAAGGCATCCCACAGATTGCTGCGGTCTGTGGGTCCTGCACTGCGGGAGGGGCATATGTACCCGCCATGTCCGATGAATCGATTATCGTCAAAGGCAACGGAACAATCTTCCTCGCAGGTCCACCTTTGGTCAAGGCAGCAACTGGTGAAGAAGTCACAGCGGAAGATTTGGGAGGTGCTGATGTTCATACAGCCCAATCTGGGGTGGCGGATCATTACGCTGAAGATGAGCCCAGCGCATTGCGTATGGTTCGAAATATTGTTGAGAATCTCAACACCGGTGTGAAGACGAAATTGGAGGTTCAGGCTCCAGAGGATCCAGCCTATCCCATTGACGAAATCCTCGGCATCATTCCAGAAGACAATCGCACTCCATTCGATGTCCGGGAAATTATTGCACGCATCGTCGATGGCAGCCGCTTTCACGAGTTCAAGGCCCGTTACGGCCCAACTCTCGTCTGCGGTTTTGCTCGAATACACGGATATCCAGTTGGCATTGTCGCAAACAACGGAATCCTCTTTTCAGAATCATCACTCAAAGGTGCACATTTCGTGGAACTGTGTGGCCAGCGTGGAGTGCCCTTGGTGTTCTTACAGAACATTACGGGTTTCATGGTGGGTCGTGATTACGAAGCAGGAGGGATTGCAAAGGATGGCGCAAAACTCGTGACTGCTGTTTCCTGTGTCCCTGTACCCAAATTTACCGTAATCATCGGTGGCAGCCACGGTGCAGGCAACTACGGCATGTGTGGGCGTGCTTACGACCCACGCTTCCTCTTCATGTGGCCTAACAGCCGCATCTCTGTCATGGGCGGTCCACAAGCAGCTGATGTCCTTGCAACTGTCAAGCAGGACCAGAGGGCCCGTGAAGGGATTGAGCCGATGACTGATGAAGAGTGGGATTCATTCCAGGCACCAATTCTTGAGAAATATGAGGCCGAGGGTTCTCCGTATTATTCCACAGCGCGATTATGGGATGATGGCATCATCGACCCCCGTGATACACGCGATATTCTCGGTTTGGCCATTAGTGCCAGTTTGAACGCACCGATGCCAGATACAAATTTCGGAATATTTAGAATGTGAAGGAGCAATTGAAATGTCTAATTTTGCAATTGAAAATTTAAAGCCAGAAACAAGCCTTTGTGCGCTTGAAATAGACGGAGCGGTCGCCCATGTGACCCTGACACGTGAAGATGTGTATAATGCGCTGAATATCCAACTCATCAGCGAGATTATCTCAATTCTTGATTGGACTCGAGACCGTTCGGTCGGTGAACGAGGATCTTTGCACGATTCATCCGGTTCACCCTTTCTGCGTGTAATCGTGTTTTCTGGAGCAGGCAAGCACTTCTGTGCAGGGGCCGACATCAATATGATGAGGGATGCAGGAGCCAAAAGTCCAGAAGAAAACAGAGCCGATTCTGAAAGGCTTGATCGCTTGTTCAACAGTCTCTGGTCACATCCTTGTTTTACCATTGGAAAAATCCAAGGTGTTGCCCTAGGAGGTGGAGCTGGCCTCATCGCTTGTCTGGACCACGTCATCGTTGAGCCGGGAGCACGAATCGCCCTTTCTGAAGGGAAATTAGGAATCTTACCTGCTGTCATTGGCCCTTACGTATATCGAAAGGTGGGTAGCGCAGAATTCCGACGACTGTCTATGATGGCTGGAAGAATTGGCGCCGAAGAATCACTTCGAATTGGGTTGGTGAATCAATTATCAGAATCACTAGAGGATGCAGAATCGACAATCATTAACGAGGTCTTGACGACAGGACCAATGGCCGTTTCAGAATCTAAAAAACTGGTATTAACTTTTGATCGCTGGGATGGAACTGATGAAGAATTGAGGCAATGGACACTTGACAAAACCAGTGAGATGAGAGGCTCAGATGAGGGGCAGGAAGGCTTGGCCTCATTCCTTGAAAAGCGCCCACCCAATTGGAAAGAGGAGTGAAATCCACATGGGTGGACCAGATTGGATGGAGGGTGCACCACGCCCTATCTCCAAAATATTGGTCGCAAACCGCGGTGAAATTGCGTGTCGAATCTTTCGCTCTTGTGCAGAATTAGGTTTGGGTTCTGTCGCTATTTATTCTGAAGCAGATCGCGGCTCTTTACATCAGCAAACAGCAGATGAATCCGTGTTTCTTCCAGGGGATAATCTGGCAGAAACATATCTCAATATCGAGGCAATTCTGGCTGCGGCAAAAGAGACCGGCGCGGATGCAATACATCCAGGATATGGATTTCTATCTGAACGTAGTTCGTTTGCCAATGAGGTCAAAGCAGCAGGTCTTGTTTGGATTGGCCCTTCCGCTCATGCGATTGATGAGATGGGGGATAAAATCAGTGCTCGAAGGGCCATGGTGGCAGCAGGTGTGCCAGTCATTCCGGGTGAAGAATTACCACTAGAGAATCCCGATGAAATGGTGGACGAACTTGTACGCGCCGCCACACGCGTGGGTTACCCATTGCTACTGAAGGCAAGTGCTGGTGGCGGTGGTAAAGGAATGCGGGTGGTTCGCGAACCTCGAAATCTACAGCGAGAATATGCAGCTGCAAGTCGTGAAGCCGTAACATCATTCGGTGATGGAACAGTCTATGTTGAACGCCTTCTTGAGAAATCCCGGCACATCGAAGTTCAGGTACTATCCGATGCACAGGGGAATGCCGTTCATCTGTTTGAACGGGAGTGTAGTATTCAACGCAGACATCAGAAAGTTGTCGAAGAATCTCCCTCGCCTGTACTGGAAGAGGCAACCCGTCAACGCATGGGTGAAGCTGCAGTGAATGCAGCCAAAGCAGTTGATTACGAAGGTGCTGGCACCGTCGAGTTCTTACTCGCAGAAGATGGCGATTTTCACTTCCTTGAAATGAACACTCGGCTACAGGTCGAGCATCCAATTACAGAATGCATCAGTGGTGTCGATTTGGTTGTTGAACAAATTCGAGTCGCCGCAGGTTTGCCACTTCCGTTTTCCCAGTCCGACCTTTCTATCAGAGGCCATGCAATCGAGGTCCGCATCTACGCAGAAGATCCAGCAAACAGTTTCCTTCCAGCCATTGGACCATTGGCGATGTTTCGTCCCCCCACTGGTCCTGGAATTCGATTGGATACGGGTGTTCGTGAAGGTGACGAGGCCAGCATCGACTTTGATCCGATGCTCGCCAAATTGATTGTGCATGCACCTGAACGTGAAGCTGCGATTCGAAGAATGAAGCGAGCCTGCGAAGATTTCGTGTTGCTTGGCGTCACTACAAATCTTGGCTTCCTTTGTGATATTATGTCACATCCGGCATACCATGCAGGGGAGACTACAACTGATTTTATCGATGTCAATTGGCCCGAAGGATGGGATTCAAAATCATCTGATGTAGTGCCGTTTGTGGCTGCTGCAGCTGAACACTACGGACTTTCTAGGAAAGCAATGACAGTTGAATCAGAAGAGGGACGAGGCAGTCCCTACAACCCGTTCTTGTCTCTACGGAGGTCCTTCCCCTGAGGGTGATTGCCATGGTCGATTTAAGAGATAATCAGGGCCGTCGCTGGCAAATCACCATTGGTTCAGCCGAAGCGATTTGTGATGACGAGAGCGTCCCAAACGAACACACTTTCGAAATTGATGCACGACCCAATCGAATGTGGGTCGATGGCCAATTGGCACATGTTGTCAAGGTCGGTGACGACTGGTGGGTACACCTTGACGGATGTATCCATGTCATTTCCATCGATGAACAGGGGGCGAGCGGTTCGGGCGATGATGGTGGGATGACTGCACCAATGCCTGGTAAGATTCTCGAAATTCTCTGTAGCATCGGGGATCAAGTAGAACAGGGACAAACACTCATTGTCATGGAAGCGATGAAGATGGAACATCGAATTGCAGCCAATGGCCCGGGTGAGATTGTGGCCATTCACCATGAAGTCGGTGAACAAGTGGATGCGGGTGCGACATTAATCGACATCGAAGATTCAGAATAATTCAATTGAAAATTCATTTTTCCAATTGGAAAACTATTCCTCGCCTGTATACCAACGACCTTGGAATGAATCATCGGTATTGTCAACATGGACGAACAGACAAAATGCAGTCCAAACAAGGGTGTTGAATCCATCACCCAATTCATCCTCACCACCAGCTTTGCCCACCATGAAATCCAGTGTGTCTGTCGGACTGTGCCATTCTTGCCAGAATGAAGCATCACCTCCAGCACTGAAGAAGTTGAATGTAGCATATCCTGAAGTGAAGAATGAACAATGATCACTAGCACACGATTCGGCCGCCTGCCAATAGATATCATTTGATGCCACATCGTGGAAGTTCATTTCATCCTCAACGACCAAGCGAACCCATTCTAGCATGACAGAGAGATTTTCATCATGCGCACCCGCTGTTGCGATTGAGAGATCATATGGACCATATCCTGGAGGAGGTATGATTGGATAATTCAGAGAAACCATATCGAAATTCAAGTAAGCTTTGACCGCCTTGTCTTCAGGGAGATGGTCTACGAATGCAGCACTCCCCAGCAGCCCTTCTTCCTCACAGGCCCATAGTGCAGCGACTACAGTGTGGTCCCATTCTCTTGATGCGATGGCCTGTGCCACTTCCATTGAAACCGTCGATCCACTCGTATCATCATTGGCGCCTTCAGTGGTTCCCCCACCGGGTGGGGTGAAGGCATATCCGACGTCGAAATGACCTCCGAGAATGATGTATTGGTCTGGATACACATTCCCATATTTGTATCCTACAACATTGATTTGATTGGGATCATCATCATATCGGGTGACTTCAACAAGATCAAAGCCGTAATCATCCCAGATGACTTTCATGGCTTCTGCTGCGGCTTCGTAAGTCGCACCACCTCCAGTAAGGTCTGCTGAAGCACACCAACGGTTGTTCCAATCAGTGGTGAGCATATCGATGGTGTCGAAGGCTCTTCGGCCATCTACGAGCATCATTTCATCGCTATCGACGAGTTGCATGGTGATGTTCTCAGATTCATCCCCGGCCGTAATGATGAGTTCGACATCGGCTCGTTCGCTATCGAGGACTAGGATTTCAAAATCTTCAACATCCGATGCAAAGGTCCTTTCCAAATCATCTCTAAACACACCATCATCATCGATAAAGAAGAGTCCCGCAGAACGATTCACAGTCCATTCAATATTCGATTCAACATGAATAGACATCACCTGTCCTCGAATAGCTTGCTCAATGGGATCAATGGATAATTTGGCTTGAACATCCTCAGGAGGTTCACCAAAGCAACCACTGAATGAAGCAAGGAAAATGAGCAATGTCAACATGATGGCACGCATGCCATCACCACTCACAGGGCTCTAGATGCGTCTTTCCACCCATTCTAGAGATCAAACAGTCCGGTACTCGAACTCGTCCATCTTCGAGTTGATTTTGTTCCATAATGGCGACGAGAGCACGACTGGTGGCGACCGCTGTTGAATTGAGTGTGTGGACCGCTGCATTGCCTTCAGTGGTCCGATATCGCATTCGCAAACGATTGGCTTGATAGTCAGTGCAATTGGAACACGAGACGATTTCTTTGTATTCGCCACGACCGGGCAACCAAGCTTCAAGATCATACTTCTTGGCGGCCACAGTTCCCATGTCACCCGTACAGATATTGACAACTTCATAGTGCAAGCCAAGGCTATCCCAGAGATCTACACAATTGGTGAGTAATTCCTCGTGATGATTCCAAGAATCATCAGGGTGTGTAATGATAATTTGTTCTACCTTGGTAAATTGGTGAACACGCCAGATTCCTTTGTCACCCTGACCGTGGGCCCCCACCTCTCGACGGAAGCAAGGAGACACACCTACAATCCGAATGGGCAGCAAACTTGGCTCCAATACCTCATCCATGAACATCGCAGTCAACGGATGTTCACTGGTTGCAATGGTGTAGAACCCGTCAGGCTGAATATTGTACATCACAGATTCAAAATCAGCCAAATCAGTGACTCCTTCGTAGGCTTCACGGTTCATCATGACCGGTGGCTGAACAAAGGTGTAGCCTCGTTCTGAAATGAAATCCACTGCATATTGTTGGAGTGCTAATTCCAGATGTGCCAAATCACCCTTGAGGAAGTAGAATCGGCTGCCAGCAATCTTTGCGGCCCGAGGTAAATCCACCCATCGATTCATTTCAATGAGGTCATTGTGAGTCTTGGCATCAAAATCGAAGGTTGGTTTTTCTCCATGCAGACTGTGCTGCGTGTTACCGCCTTCATCATCACCGATTGGAACATCGGTGTGAAGGATGTTTGGAATGGACATGCGAATTCGATCACGCTCGGCTTCGTGAGCATCTGCAACATCTCCTAGATTTTCAATTTCAGCAGCAATGGTGTCTACTTCTGATTTGATCTTCTGGAATTCAGCATCATCTCCAGCCTTCTTGGCCGCAGCAATTCCACGGGCAGCCTCATTGCGCTGACGACGGAGTTGGTCAGCATCAAATCGAGCCTTTCTCCATGCCTCATCCAATCGAATGACCTCATCGATTGCATCGTGCTGAAGGCCCCGCTTGTCGTGATCTGCACGAATCACATCTGCATGGTCACGGAACATCCGAATATCCAGCATGGGCTTCCACCGGTTCCTACGGAACCGCCCTTCATGCTTGAAAGCGACGGAACATCAGAATAGGCTGACATCGAAAACAAAGGCAGAACTACCGATGAAGATGGCTGCGGAGATAAAATATCCAAGAATGGCTCCACCATTGAGTAATGGAAGGCCAGCCTGAGGTCTGCCACGGGCTACGTAAGTCATCAATACACAATATCCAACCAAGCTGCCAATCATCGTTCCAATCGCAACCCAAATGGGTGCAGAGAAGCCCATAGGTCCTGAAACATCAGGCAACCAAGTCATCGCAGAGATGCAAAGCAATCCAGGGAAAATCACATCTCCAAGACCCATCAACATGGTTTCGTCAAAGTTTCTTTTTGGTGGAGGTGCTCCATCTTCAGGACGCACCATTTGAACCCGTCCATGTCTCGGCTTTTGTGGAGCGACTAACATGACTGGTAATTCTAGGTTGACCATCGTATCTGCCAATTCAAGCATATGTTTACTCTTGTACACCGCCCAAGCATCGTATGCTGCTGCAAGCACCATGAAGAGAATGATGATCCATGGAACAAATGACACACCGAGCATCGTAATGGTGCCCGCTCCAACAAGAATTCCAACCGTATTGATGACATACCACTGAGGCTGAACAATTAGTACAACGAGTAGAGCGATTGCGAAAAAGAGAGCCACATAGGTCGTCATGGTGTAATCATAGATATGCGCGGTATAACGCATTGAAGACCACGCGCCATCTTGTTCGATTAAGAGAATTCCATCATCCAATGTAGTTTCATTGTTGTCCATATTGTGTAGAGCCATTGGAATTCGTGAATCATCCCCTCCAATGTCAAGGCTACGCGGCATTTCTACCAAATTGCCACCCATGAATATGCGAACATGGTCTCCTTCAATCACCCAGAGATCGTTGCTACCACCCGAACAACAATCTGCGAGTAAGACACCACGAATCGTCTCTGAAAGATCCATGGAAATACCCTCATCGACTGTTCCATCTTCACCGATTTCCCAACCGGTAATGTGACCTGCGGATGTACTGAGCACCAAGGAATCCAGTCCACTGGAATTCACCCCAGGTGCGGCTCCAAACGTAGCACCGGTGAACACTTCTCCACCGGAGAGTGATAGATCCCAAGTGGTTGTAATTTGGGCGTTTTCTGGTGTCTGCCCGGAGGATTCAGTAGGATACTCTACCATTCCAGCCCATTGTTGAGAAACAATAAGGAAATGCTCAGTACCAATGTCGCGGACAAAAAGAATACTATTCCCATTGAATGGTGCGGGGAAATTCCTCCTCCATTCTGAGCAATCATAAATTCCACCTTGAATATCACCATCATTGTGCACTGGTATTGCCTCTAATCTGCTGTCTTGAATCAGCCAATCTTGGTGTGCGATTTCAATTCCATCGATCACTTCACCAGAATCCGGGCCATCACAAGCCTCATCCTGTTCACTACTTGCAGTCCATTCATATCTCAATCCAAGGTCACAATCTCTCCCGTGGTCATCCCTTTGAGTACCATCCTCAGCATCGAGTAGAACCCATTGAGTGCCTTCACACAAGATGATTCCATCTGCCGTCCTTGAAATTTGGACTGTTCCTGGTGTCGACGATTCAATTCCAGATTCAGGTAATACGGTATGATTCCAATACTCGATTTCACCTGCATTGCCGACATACCTGAGCGTTCCATTCCCTGAATAGGGATCATCAACATAGAAGAAATCTGCTCCACCCTCTTCCACAGCGACGATGTAGGCCTCTGAGGTATCCAATGAATCTTCAGTGAAAGGTGGGGCCTCAGGAACAAGCACCATGGCAACCAATGGGAAAAGAGCGTAAAGCATCGCAATCCAAAGAACCCCAAGAACGCCCCAGCGAATGAACTTCTGCAGATTCTTTCTGGCGAGATAGATAATGAGGGCGGTGAAGATGAAAATAAAGACAAGTTCCAACAGAATAAATCCTGCTTTGGTTGCTCCTTCTGCACCAAAGGCTCGCAATTCATCGTGGTCATAGAACGGTTGAATTTTCATCGCCAACAGAATCGTGATGATGAACATCCCTGCCATTCCTGCCATCGATCCGGCTTGACCTTTCAATTCCTCCAATATGGACCGGGGTTTTCGTTCAGGGGAAGCATTTGCCCCCTCCTCAGAACGCCGCTTTGCGGCGAAACCATCTCCCGACATGTCTCGGGCGACCCTCAAAGGCCATTTCAAGGCGACCGTTCACCGGAAGTACGGGGTGGGCGTATGGACGATGATGTTTGGTCGTGGTTGGATTCGCTCAAAGCGTTTGGATACAACCCTTCTCTAGACAACACAGCAACTCTACTCGGGCGGCTTGACATGCCCCAGCATTCCTTTCCTGCTGTGCATGTTGCAGGCAGCAATGGAAAGGGAACTTGTTGTGCAATTCTCGCCAATGCATTCACACTTTCCGGCAAGTGTACGGGTCTGTTTACTTCGCCACATTTGATGTCCGTAAATGAGCGCATTCGAATCGACGGTTCACCTATTTCTGATGTGCTGTTTGAGGACTGCCTAAAGCAGATTCAAGAGGTGTGCAAGATTGAACCACGAGTTTCTCCGACTTTCTATGAGGCCACGTTCCTAGTGGCCATGTTGGCGTTCCGGGATCAGGGTGTTGAGAGGGCCGTTGTTGAGACTGGATTGGGTGGTCGGTGGGATGCGACACGTTTGGTCGATGCTGATTGCTGTATCTTAACGGAAATTTCTTTGGAACACACAGAGGTACTCGGCGAAACACTCGCGGAAATCGCTGAGGAGAAGGCTGCAATTGTACGCCAAGGTCGTCCCCTTCTAGCTGCTTGGCCTTACGATAACTCAGTGCGTAAGACAATTGAACGCACTGTCAAAGATCATGATACTGCTTGGTGGTGGAGAGGGGATCGAAGGCGCGCTTTCAAATTTTCAAATGCTGTAAAGCCATTTCGACCCCTATCCAGCAAGACATGGTATGATGGATGGATGCCTTACCAACAGGAGGCATACCAACTGGCGAGTATGGCCTTGTATATCATGGGGGAAAAAAAGGCCTACAAAGAAATCGAAAGGGCTCGAACACACACAAATTGGCCTGGGCGAATGCAGTGGATTGATTTCGGGGCTCCAATGCTACTAGATTGTGCCCACAATCCAAGTGGGATGACTCGATCTTGTGATCAAATTCGCTTCCTCAAATCTAGAGATATGGCCCCCACTCCAGGCGTCATTGTGATAGGAACGACCACTCAGAAAGATTTGGCCATCTTCCTTCAACCCCTTGTGGAACTCATCGTCGAAGCAAAAATTAGCCATGTTTTTGTCACACAGCCACCCGATGGAAGGAAGGTTGCTGTAGATTGTGAAGTCCTCGCAAGTGAACTCAGAGCACAAGGAACAGATGCTCAGATTACCGCCATCAAATCCATTGATTCCGCCCTATCTTCTGCTAAGAATCAAGCCGTCGAACTAGACAGTGACCTCCCTCAACCCATCCTGTGCATAGGCAGCATCTATCTGATTGGAGAGATTCTCAAAATCATTGATGAAGAAGGGAAAATGGATTTTCAAAATATTCTGATTTCACCTAGTGGCGAAGAAGGCATTGACCCGATTGCGTGAGAAGACTCAAACACTACGGCTCCTAGGATTGGTTGGTGAAGTCATGAGTGAGAAGTGGGACCAGCGATTCCTGAAACTCGCTGAGCACATTTCTGGTTGGTCCAAGGACCCTTCAACAAAGGTAGGGTGTGTGGTCGTCGGAGAAGATCGTGAGATTCGAAGTACGGGATTCAATGGTTTCCCACGAGGTATTGCTGATGATATGGAGCGCCTTTCCGATCGTGAACAGAAATACCCGCTCATTTGCCATGCAGAAGAAAATGCAATCATGCACGCAGCCCGAATCGGATTGTCATTGAAGGGTTGTACTGCCTATGTGACATGGCCACCATGCACGCGCTGTGCACGTTCACTCATTCAGGCAGGTGTCATTGAAGTTGTTTATCCACAAGAGAGCGAAGTTCCAGAACGCTGGATGGCCGACTTCGAAATGTCAACTCAGATGATGGGTGAAGCAGGCCTTACGATTCGGCAGGCCTGAGCAACAGTTCCAGCGATTCTTGCAATGAATCTGAATCATTATCATTGATGATTACAATATCTGCTAGTTCCGCCGTTGCATCAAGCGCTTGCCCACTATCATCAGCAGCCACTAGTTCCGATTCTTCTTGTGCGACAAAGGTGTCCCAATCTGTTGGATCACCGTCTCTTCCGCGTGATTGCAATCTATTCCATCGAACTTCACGCGAAGCACGAACCTCAATCAATCTGAAATCGGGTCTTTTTCGTAACGCTTCGACTTCAGCAGGAGTTCGAATCGAATCAATCACAAGATTCTCTGCATCCCCATTCGCATCCCGCAGCATTTCAGCAAGAATGGCAGGACCATGTGCCGCCCGCAACTCCCGTCCACCCGCAATCAGATTGTCTCGATTGATTTCTTTTCCTTGTGTTTTCAGGTGCGCACGAATTGAATCCGAACAGGAGGTTGAGACGTAGCCATTGTCAACCAACCAGTCTACAACAGTGGTCTTGCCCGAAGCATTTCGGCCAGTCAACCCAAACCACATCGGGACGATGTCTGCCCTCACCGTCCATGAGGCTTCCTAACCCCAGAAGCGGCGAGTTCTTGCATATTGAACTTCAGCTTCATGAATCGCTTTGAGCAATGAATCCCGTTCGGACTCTGGCGGATATGCACGCAATATTCTCGTTGCTGTGTTCTCTCCAACCCCTCTTGCCATGAGACAAAGGATGGCGTCAATACCACGATTTTGAACCATCTCAGCATTGCGCATCATGCGATTGCGAACATTGTCTTCATCCGAAGCAACCCATTTGGCCAACTCATCTCCCAATCCCTCTCTAGCGACGGCTCGCATGGATGCTTGACAAATTCCGCAGTTTCGTTCAATGCTTGGATATCTTGCAACCCTGAAACGAGATGATGTTTTACACCGCAAACAAATCATTACGACTCGTTCATTCATCAGACGATTTTCGAGGCGACGCCGCACTTCTACATTGGACCAATCAGGCAATTGCATATCTCGTTCTGAGCGTGGAGATACACCAAGTGCCCCAGGTGATCGTTGTGCAACTTTCACAATTCCATCTTGGATGGCATGAAGTAAATCGGTTGTCGCATCGACATCCATTCGCTCGCTGAACAGTTTATCCAAGGCCTCATCCATCAGTGGTGTGCCCTTGTATCTCTGAGCGATTCCATGCAAGTTGACCTTTCGAGGATCAACTCCCGAGCGCAAAACACCCATGACTTTGCAAACTTGAACCAGTCTCCAACGCAATTGCCTTCCGTTTGGCACAGTCACGCGGAGGATTGTTGACAAATTCTCGGGTTTGGTTTCTGTCAACCACTCTACAACGTGTGTTGCCCGGAGTCCAGGAACCTGCAAACTGATTCTGTACGGGTCGACCAATACACGTCCCATTCGACCTTCGATGGTCGAAGCCATCGCTTGTAAAAAGTGAGCCAGAGTTTCGTTTATTCGACTCCCATGGCACGAATGTACGATGACCGCATCACGTCGAGTCTCCACATCTAGAGTTCGTTCATCGGGAAGGCTGCTCGAAGCATCCACATGCTCTACGACTTTATTCATCAATTTTGATAATGCATCAGGGGCGAACGGATAGTCATCAATATCACACGATATAGGAGCCCCACCGATTCGATCGAGGCGTGCCCCCGTTTCCACATCTTCACTTTCTTCACCCGTGGCCAATTCACGAATAACTCTCCGCAATGCACCAACTTCTCGCGCGATTTCAGCAGGTACGGGTGGTAGTTCACCACTCCATACGGGTGCGGTACCTCCTGAACCTACAGGGGCAACCAGCAATTCCGTTTTCTCAGGATTTGCTTCAACAATTTCCCAGGTGCGACCTACAATGACGAATCGCCGAGGTGCCCCATCAGTTTCTTCACCGGAATTATTCAATGACAGCACGAATGCCTCATCAACGGATCCAATTGCCCGTCGAGAAACAACATCTCGTACTGTATATCTCTGGGCATCTGGAATCATTGAGAGGTGTTCCAGCATATACGAACGCGTTCTAGCACCCGCTGATGTCCACCCATCTTTGAGATGCTTGGGCACCAATGCCCTCATTTCTTTGCGCAGTCGTTCTAATTTCTCAGAAGGCAGTGTTTCTATCTCTTCTTTTGAAGGTCTTTCAGCTGGGAGAGAGGTCCCCTCTACAAGTTCCCTCCACAGCGAAGGGGCCCATTTTAGTGGATCAGATGATTCAGGCTGCTCGACCAATTTTAGAAGCCATCGATCATCTAGGATTCTTGCCAATTCACGGGTATCAGTTTCAGTCCATTCACTGAAGATTGAAGTTCTCTGAAAAATTGCTGTTGTAGCAGGTAGGGGGACAATCCCTTCTGAGAGTGTCATCATCACCATTTGATTGGCGGCGACTACTCGCGGCATTCTTCGCCACTGAACCCCTTCAATTTGTCCCGCTATGGCCCTTCTAGCAATCACAGCAGACTCGGCGATATCATCGCATTCCCACGCGATTAAATCGCCTCTACCTGTACCACCGAGAACGTGCTCGGCTCTTCCGAGGCGTTGTAGGAGCCGATCCACTGCTCGCGGAGATTGAATTTGGTGAACGTGACGAATGGCTCCAACATCAATTCCCAATTCCAAACTGCTCGTGCACACTAAAGCGTGCAATTCACCACGCTGCAATCGATTTTCCATTTCCGTTCTTAATTCCGCTGAAAGAGACCCGTGATGAATTCCGATTTCCAACGTTTCATCGAAAGTCGCCAGTCGATTGGCCACCGTTTCTGCAGCATTGCGGCTGTTGACAAACACGAGAGAGGGGGCATCCGCCTTGAGTCGCCCGGCTAGCATACGCAAACTCGCCATTGCTTGTGGAGATGTATTGTGTTCCAATGCAACCGCTTCGTCGGCATCATCTGGTTGAGAACAAGTGATGCGTACCTCTGTATTTCGAGGTGCATCTGCGAGGATGGCTTCACCACGTTCAGGTGAGAGCCATTTCGAAACTTCTGAAGGGTTTCCAACCGTTGCTGAAAGTCCAATCCTCTGTATGGCCCTCTTGGCCATCTCTTCGATTCTTGTCATGCCGACAAGAAGTTGGGAACCTCTTTCCGAGGCTGCAACTTCATGCACCTCATCAACAATGATTGCTCGAACATTTTGCAAATGCCCTCTGAGTCTTTTCCCTGTCAACATGATTTGCAATGTTTCAGGAGTTGTGACGAGGAGATGAGGTGGTTTTCGAGATTGTCTATTTCTTTCTGATTGAGTAGTATCTCCATGTCGCAATCCTACCTTCAAATTCACAACCGAGGCCAGTCCTTCCAAACGTCTGTCGATGTCGCGATTGAGAGCCCGCAATGGAGTCACATACAGAATAGACATCGGCCCCCATTCCTGCGAATAACAAGCGGAGAGAATAGGTAGAACAGCAGCCTCAGTTTTTCCTGAACCCGTTGGCGCAACAAGCACACGATCCTGCCCAGAAAGGAGCGATTCAATGGCCGCCTCCTGAATTGGAGTTGGCACCCAACCCTGTGATTCCAGATGGGCCTTAAGGGGTTCACAAAGGCTCTCGTAAACTGACATCGCCCTCTCCCCGTAGGGGGAGGGCGGGTAAGCGTGTGACTTCAATGCGCCGAATCATGCTTGGGATTATTCCCAACCATCATCATCGTCATCATCATCCCAGTCATCCTCATCCTCATCTTCGTACAAGAGTTCTTCATCATAGAGACTGGTTGAACCAGAGAGTGAGGTTTTCCATGTGATTACACCGATAACAGGAATCAGAACCAAAGCAAAGATGATTCCAATCACGGTGAGGGGATTTTGTCGCCAACTATCTACCCATCCAAGGCCCCACGAATATTCAACAGAGATTCCGGCTGACATCGAGTTCCCTTCTTCATCGACTTCAACAATTTCATTGTCAGCGTCGACAATAACGGTGATTCGATCAACCCCTTCAGTCGCAGTCCAGGTGCTGGTAATTCGATGTTCACCACCACTTGGTAGTCCTGTGATTCTGACCGTATCAATCACCTTTTCATCGGTGACAAATTGGACAGAGAATGAGGATTCAGTCACTCCTCCTGTGTTGGCAATAATTGCAGTGACTTCGATTTCTGTACCTTCGCTAACTGTATCTTGATTCAGTGTCACACTCTTGACGATAAGTTCTGCAACCGTCGCCCCAAGACGAACCCATGCGAGATCTTGATCACCATCCAAATCATCTCGCTCACGAACAGGGTCACTCTCAGTATTTGCAGCCATCGGGAATTCATTTCCAGCTGCATCGTGCCCTGTTACCCAGAATCCAATCTTATAGCCACTTCGAGGTGTGACAAGACCATCACTGGTCAAATCAACTTCACCAATCCATTCAAGATGCGTATTATTCAATTGCATTGCTAGAGGAGAGATACCAGCTGCAATTGTTCTAGCACCATCTCGCATCACCCAATTCACCCATTGAGGTGATTGGCTAAATGCGGCACATCTGTCATCATCGCCTAGCAGCACACATTCCTCCCACCCCGTAAATCGGACTGGAATCGATGTCAAATCTGATGAGGCGGAGATATCGATTACATCGACAGGAGACAATCGATGGTGGACACGTGGAGGTGTGTGGTCGACCTGTAGTTGCAATGTAGTTGCAACAGTATCGCGTGTCATATCTTCGCCACGGCCCGGTACATTTCGAACTCCAGTGAGGAATGTTCGAGTTTCTGCACTTTGCAAGGTTGTGGCTGCAGTTAGGGGGACTTCGATACTGAAAGCACCATCATCGGTGAGGCTTCCATCGGACCAATATTGCACTCCATCGAACACCTCAACAGTAATGCCGAGGTCATTTGGAGCAGGGATTCCACTGCTCTCAAACACCACTCGTCCAGACCATCGCAATCGATCATCAGGTCGAACGGGTGTAGCATCATCGAGAGGGCCCGTTCGAGGTTCAGCAACATCCTCTACAACGTATGTTGACGCATCTAGGACCAAATCATTCTCAACACTGAATGTTTGATCTATGAATTCGATTCGTGTAGGTGTAGGTGAACCCAGTTCCTTGTATTCAAGTGCGAGATCAGAGATGTCTTCATCAGGCCAATCCCACGAGAATTGGAAATCAAATGTCGTTTGAATCCAAGGCAGCCCGGTATCGTTGGTCGTGACATCAGCAGTGCTGCTTGGTTGGAGGGCGATGTAATCACTTTCTGAAGACCAAGTATCAGTTCGACCATTGTATGAGATGCGTTGTTGATCGCGTTCTGGATCGGGTCCTTCAAAGTCGAAAATCAGTGCAATATATTCGAAATCGATAATGCCATTTGCATCTACAAGTCCGATTGAAATCGATTGGTCTGTACCACTGTAAACATCGGCTCCGTCGATGTGATCTTGCCAAACCAAGCCGGTGAAAACAGATGCCATATCTTGGCGGGTTCTGTAGGTGGATAAATCATAAGCAAAGCCAGGCCCATCGGTTCCTGTGATGAGATTCCCAGCAGGGTCATGGCCCGATACGAAATAGGACACCCTTGCCATGTTGGGGTTACGGGAATCATCGATTATACCGAAGAACACCTTCTCTTCTGCTACCGTTGAATTGGACATAGTTTGTGTCGCATACTCCTCTACGTCAGGTTCACCATTCCGATTTGTATCATGGTCCGCTTCCACCCAATAATTGAGCGTGAGGGATTCGGGCTGACCCACTGCATCAGAGATGGTCACAGCGACTTGTTGTTCGGGAGAACTTGCTTCATAATCACCTTCAGCAGGCCAAGAATCGGTGATTTCAGGAGATGAACCATCGATTCTCAAAGTACGTTGCCAAGATTCGTTAATTGGCATCACTTTGGTTGGATCACGTACATTGTAAGCCTGGACCTCAAATGTCACCCCTTCGGGGATATCCATGTCCGGAACGGCAACAGAGATGAAGAATGTTCCATTTGGATTTGAATTGTCTTTCCAACTGGCAGAGACGAAATCACCCTGACTGTCCTTGCGTGCGACACGGATATCGAAAACTGAGTTAAGAGGCGCATCTTGTGTTCCTGCAAACCAGACTTGACCTTGGAAGTAAACGGTCTCACCTGCAACGACCCAATCTCCATTTTGCACATCGTCGTTGACGACTTCACCTTCAACATCGTGGATTGCAAACCATCCGAGGCCATACGATTGATTGACAATGATTGCAGCATCAGTTGTCGTTAGAGTTGCTGGTGAGAAGCCATTGTCATCGGTACAACTGATGCGCCAACGGACGTTATTTTGTTCTGGGAAATCATCTGTAACACGGAACATCCAGTGGATTTCAAAGATGCCATTGGATAAATTCGTCCACGTTCCACCTTGGTCCGGAATAATCCAATCTTCAGGATCATCATCGACAAGAGTGCCATCTTCAGCCCAGGATAGTTTTGGTGCGTCACTATTCGGGGATGCGAGGAAGGTCAACTCAGCATTGGTAATGCTCAGAGCATTGTCCCCAATCACATGTCGGGTAACAATTTCATAAGAATCGCCACGCTCGTGGAGAACCATATTTTCATTATAATTAATGTCAAGGTTGACAGTCACCATTGTGTATTCAATGCTCATTGATTTGATTTCGACTTTCCCTTGAGTGGAGGAGTGTAATTTCACACCCACGACTTCAGTTCCAGAACCTGACTGTGGAACGATACAGTTGAAGGCATCTTCTAGATCATTGTTCCCACCCGAAGATTGCGCCGTAGTTCTACCCAAGAGCGTTCCATCGTATTCCCATTCATATTCAGGGATGGTGCAACTAACAGGAGTGGAAGAATCTGTATCATAAATATCAATTTTGACATCCTGAGGTGCATTTTCGAAAAGTGCGATGTTGATGTCGGATAGTGTCGGAGTATACTGATTGGAGGTTCCAGCATCCAAGTCAATGCAGAGAGACATGTAACTTCCAGACATTTGAGAAAATGTAACTGTTGAACCGGAACTTGGAACGCTTACTCTGGTCCCACTCGTACAACTTGATGAAGCTCTGAAGTGAACATCGATAGAACTTCCACCTGGCGTGGTGGCATTCCACCAAACCATCGCAGCATCAGGGAATGATCCAGATGTAATACGGTATGATCTCCATTGTCCACTCGAGGCATAAGTAGCGGCATAGGCGAGGCCTACGGTATCGATGAGTGGTGCAGCAGAAGCAGTTCCGTTGAGCCATGCCCGCCACCCCAAACTGTTACCAGCATTTGTGAATGTAACCGTTTGACCCGCACTGGTGGCACGCTTCCAAGTAGTTCCACCATCGTTTGTAACTTCAAAGTCGACTGAGGTGCCCGTTGGTTCCCATGTAATCGCAGCTCCAAGCGAAAGTTCGCTAACCGAACGAGAGAGTGTTTGCATACTCGATGTGATCGTGGCACTATTTGATGTTGGGGTGCCCATCCAATCGGTGGCACCGTGTCCTCGCGTCGTAATTTTCCGCATGGTGGTAGCGCTGGGACAATAGGATGTAACCGACCCATACATACAGGTTGTCGCCAACTCTCCATCGATATTTTCAATCCCCAAACTCGCGTAAGAACTGGGGAATTCACCTTGCAATTCTGGCCAGTTGGAGCGTTGGTGATAGACGTTCATCCATGACACCCGATCCTCACCACAATAATACGAATAATAGTAATAGTAACAGTAAATATTGACCGAAATTCGAGGCATTTGAACATCTAGTCCAGCTGGTTTAACATAACTATTGATTGTCGTAGACCCTCCATGGGATAAATCACCTAGAGACCAAGTCTGTATAGCCAGATTCGGGTTACTACGACTGACTTCCCACAAATCAATGGTGTATTGATTAGACAGTCGAACCCGTTGTACGACGTACATTTTGTCGGTGATGGGGTCAATGGAAATTCCACCTACTTCGAGAACAGTCCACGACCTCTCGCACTTGTAAA
Organism: Candidatus Thalassarchaeaceae archaeon; assembly: GCA_030747395.1. Classification (GTDB taxonomy): domain Archaea; phylum Thermoplasmatota; class Poseidoniia; order Poseidoniales; family Thalassarchaeaceae; genus MGIIb-P. The sequence continues at coordinate 35,170 of JASLKT010000001.1, read as the reverse complement.
TGAGTGAACTTCCTGAGTGAGTCACCGACCAGTTCGTAATCGCGCCATAGGCAGTGCCCGTGTAGAAGGAAGTCATCCAAACAGTTCCATCGCCATCACTGGTTGCATCGGTGACGTAGTATACGTTGTTTGAAGAACAGTTGTTGTATTGAATGCTAGCCGTTCCAATGGACGCTCCAGTCGTTGCATTGAATCGATTGATTGCACTCAATTGATATCCGCCGTAGGAACTAACAGAACCGTATCGAATGACATGGATTTCATCACCTTGTTTGACGACGGGGCCCATGTAATTCCAAGTCCCCCCGGACATACTCTTTGTGCTGGTATCCCCCATTCCGTTGTAACCTGCTTCAGCGGTTGAGAAGTATTCTCCAGTCGTGTTCATGCTGCCGCCAGTGGATGATGCAATCTCGTTTGCATTGCTCATCGACCAGTAGGTGGTTTCTTCTGTAGGGCGCAATTCCAGTTCACCATTGTCGACTTTGACATTTTGGCGATAACCATAGTTCCATCCATTCTGGTTGATTGACCAACCCCATTGACTTGATCCAGTCGTTCCTTGGCCACCGAAGTCAGCATTGCTCGTCCGATTGAACCAACTTTGTGTTGAAGATGACCCTTCAAGTTCAAATTCAACATCACTCACTTCGGCCCCATACGGTAGTGTCACACCCTGTGTGGCCGCATCCCCAGCCTGACTGAAGACATGTGTGAACGTTGAGGAACCGTCTGAAAATTGGGTTTCAGTAGCTGCGGATGCAAAAGGCAATGCTGTGGAAAAGAGCAAGATTGCAAGGATGAAAATGGCAACTTTTCGCATTTGGTTTCCGCCCCTTCGCCCTGTCGGCTATGCCGACACCCGGCGCCCTCGGCTTTCAAACTATTCCGGGCCCGTTAGGGCCCGTTGAAGGCGAACACTCAACAGTGCCAAGAGTTTCGGCGGTTTAGGTCAGCAGGTGCTGTTGGCAGGGAGTAGGTAATTTGAGTGGAATGTTAGCCCCGATGAAACGTTGGTGGGAAAGCCAACGAGACCGCCATTTGTTCATATTGGGAACGATAACATTCCTTTCCGCGAGCGTTGTCATATGGGCCATCGTTTACTTCTTCTTCCTCGGCGGTGCGCAGGACCCCGATTTGGAGGATCTAAGAAATTGGACTTGGGCCGGTTTATTTGTCGGTTTTATCGTACTGATTTTTGTAGGCCCTGAATTCCTTCATTACCAAGGAAAGTGGAGTTTCTTGATGGAAATATTACGTTCAACCTCTCGTGCTGAATTGGGTCGCCAACGTAAGGAGGCTGATGAAGCCGCAACCTTGCTTGGATCTGTTTGGAGCGCACGGCTGAAATCTCACTATATCGAGCACGGTCTTGCCAAAGGAAAGGCCTCACGGGTAGAGGATGAAGGGCATGTACCGGAGGATCTCATCATCAATTGGTGGCGCACAGAAGATTCGCGACTTTCTCGAATGATTGATGTCGATATATTCAGGGAGCCATGGTTGAATCGTTCACTGGGTTCTGTTGGATTTGTTGTCACCATTCTACAACTTTGCAATATGTCATTTGGCATCGTACGCAACATGGCCTTAGAGCGCGTGAACACACTCATCATTTGGGATTGGTTGAATGGGGAGCGAATAGATTCAGTTCCCGCTCCTTATTTCGATGACATATCTGGCTGGATTCTGTTATTCATTTCCATGTTTTTACTATGGGTTTCATTCCCCGCCTCTGGAGAAAGGCCGGAGCCTAAAGTCACTGAGATGGATGAAGAGGAGTGAGCCCAATGGGCGAGGCTTGGTCCTGGATGCGTGAGGCCGTTCTAGCCGGCGGCCTCATCGCCACCCTGATTACTGTACTCGTATTGATGACAGGCTCTTGGCCACCGATGGTCGTGATTGAATCCAACTCTATGCAGCATGATGAAAATGGGGAGATTGGCTCTATCGATGCAGGTGATCTCGTGCTCGTGATGTCAGATGACCGGAAAAATATCATCACCTTCGCCGAAGCAACCGAAGAAGGTGGTGTTTACGAGAACTATGAGAGTCACGGAATGCCTGGTGATGTCATCATCTATCAGAAAAATGGCGGTACAGATACGCCTGTGATTCACCGAGCACTCCTCGAGGTCGTCGCCAATGAATCAGGTGGTTGGGATGCACCCGGAACCACGCTCAGAAACGTAGAGACCATCACATGGACATTTGACATCCAGTGTCCATATCATGGGGGGGAATACGATCTCAAGGTTGAGAATTGGGACCCTGTTCATGAGGGCTTTCTAACCAAGGGAGACAACAACGACTGCATGATCGACCAACCTGCAGCGAACGCCCAAAATCAGGGCCCCGGACTTTCTGGGACAAATTCGGATGGAAGTGTGGGTCCCGTTCAAACCGTCAAGGGGGAGTGGGTTGTTGGTGTAGCAGGGGCTGAAATTCCGTGGGTAGGCGCCATCAAGTTGGGTTTGTCAAACAACAGTGATTCAGTTCCTAGTTCAACTTGGACAAAATTGGCGTTCACAGCTTTCATCCTACTCGCAATTCCAGCAATTTGGGAACGAGTAGCCAATCGTGTAATGGAAACTGCTCCAGAGGTTGCGCAAGCGCAACACGAAGAAGAAGAATAACCTAGATTCTCTGGGCGATGATAATCATCAACAATCCCATGAACAAAAAGAGACTGCTGAAAGAAGAGATCCTTGAGACGGTGGCCTCGGTTTTGAGTGGATGATGGTTCTTTGAAAGTCTGTGAACTCCTCCGACAACAACCCCCAAGAAATCCTTCATCAAATGTCCACCGTCAAACGGAATGATTGGGATCAGGTTTGCCAAACCCAGTCCGACATTCCACCAGACGAACCAGAACAGGAGCGTAATCAACGCCATTAACACGGTGGTGCCAAGAATACTGCCCAACCATCCATCCGCTTCGATGTATTCCATCTCTTGAGGCTCCATTATTTGCCCCTCAAAATCAAGAGGTATACCGATGAGGACAATCGGTTGAATGGCAACACCAAGGGCATCAACATACCAAGGAACATCTTGTTCCCAAGCGGTTGGTCCTGCCAATCTGTCAATACCACTTGAACCACCAGCCATTCCTGAAACACCGAGGAATGCACTTTCCTCATCAACTTCGAGATATTCGATTTGTTCGTCTGTGGCATTTTGTGATTGCAAATAATCCAGTTTACTCGTGAGTGTCACACTCACAACGCGTTCTGTTCGTTCTCCGTCTGTATCCGGATGACCGAGTACAATGAGATCCACGGTGTCACCTGCAGAATGATCATTCAACAGTTCTGACATCTCCATTGCCGAATCGACGGAAGTTCCGTTGAAGTGTGTGATGATTTCCCACGGCTCCAAGCCAGATTCTGCTGCGGCTGAATCTTCTACAATTCCACTTGCGTGCACCCCCGGATTCACAACGGCGAATTGTGTAGCCAGTAGGCAAATCAACAACCAAGTGAAAAAGGCCGCAAAGAGATTGGTTGCTGGCGCGGCTGCAAACAATCGTGCACGTTCTCGCCGTGGCGCTTTAGTCAACTCTTCATACTCCGGTTCGACAAATGCTCCTGCTGGAAAAGGTCCCAACATTAGCACACCCACAGACCGTACGCGCATCCCGTGCGCGCGCGCTTGCAGAGCATGAGCAAACTCGTGGATGACAAGGGCACCAACAAATGCGATTGCAGGCCACCAAAACGGAATGATTGGACTGACACCAGGGAATGGAATCAGATGGCTTGCGGGAGCATCCGTGTTTTCGACCCCCATGAATAGGGCTAAAGAAAAGGAAAGGAGTAGAAACACGACGATGAAGACCATGACAATTGCACAAGTCCACAAAGAAACTTCACCATACGCTCGCCAGAATTTGCGCGGTGTTGCCGCTTTCTCAATCGTATCCTGTCCTCGCGTTGTGCGTAGCATCAGGAGGCCCCCCAACACTCGAGTTGCATTCCACCGATCCAGCACCCCGCGACGTTCCAATTGGCCCAAAAGGAGCACCCAAATACACAGAGCGGCAAATGCCCAATGCACTTGCACGGTCAGAAAAGCGCTGATGAAAATCAGAATGAGTGCGCGCCGGTCGCGCGTCCGCCGTGCATCGCTCACGAGTAGCCCTACTCCCACTTCTTCTTGAAGCATCGGGAGAGAACTCAAGGCGACAACCCCTCTCGCCGTAACATGGTTGACTCCGATGAGGCGCGACGAATTCAGCGCAGGGTCAACACTCTACTGAGAGATCGAGACGCCATACGTCGCATGATTGAGCAAGCTGACTATGAGCGACTGGGGCGCGATATCGGCCGTCAAAGTGTTGCCATTGACAAACTCGAGATTCTTCTCTCAGGAGAGGATGTTTAGACTCTAAATCTCTGCATCCAAGTTGGCATTGGTTCTGGTTCGACCTCGATGACGGTTTCAGGCTCAATATTGATGGACAACGCTTCGGTCACAATTCTTGACAAACCATTTTCCTCAGAATTTCTGCAAACAACACCGAGGAATTGGTGGAGAGGAAGACCTTGATCCCAATCCAGATGCGGTTTGCCAGTTCGTGTTAAGGGCAATTTTGGAATTCGCTTGGACAGTGTCGCCAATCTCCCCGTTAAGGTAGAAGTTTCCACTCGGAATATCCGCCATGAGTCACCTCGAACACCCTTGAGTCTGTGCGCATACAACGGCATGAGACCACATTTTTCGCCAATTTCCTTCATCGCTTCCAATTGAGTTTCGGTTTGTCCTGAAAAGTAGACCTTTTTGTCAGCCCGCGTTTTGACTTCGATTGGAAAACAAATATCGCCGCGCAAGGCGAGCAAATCCCCACTTCCATCCATGCCACTACCAGCGGCTCGAACCACCAGAAATGGCCTTTGAACGACTTGCATCGCCCTTGCGCGTTCCAATTCTGTACACGAGCGTGTGACGGCGCGGACCCCATCGGGGGAACCGGCCAATACCGCCCTTAATTCGCGCTCGTAAGACGAGGCCATCGGCGAAGCCGGCCCATCCGCGGCTATTACAGTGTTCGCTCAACCCCCGCGACTCCGCACGATTTGTTTGGCAAACGAGGAAATTCGGTCCCATAGAATGCGAAGGTTTGACTATCTACAGAGGAACCCATTAGCGTGGGTGAAGTCGTCGTCCGAACGGCAGATTTCCGTCTGGCCTATCGATTGCTGGCCAGTCTGAAGGCAAGGCGGGTTCGTTGTGCCCACCTTGAGAGGGACGCATCCTTGCCCCCTTCAGCACTGGTTTGGTTGGCCACACATGAGGAGGTCGAGGCCGCTGCCGACCCATTGGGCATCGGAGCAACGCTAGAATCGGTGGAATATGCAATTGATCAGGCCCTGCGATTGATGTCCAAAGGTGGCATTGTCAAGGATTTGACATTTGGAATCGATCCTGGACCTCGTCCTGGGCTTGCTTGGGTAGGTGATGGACGAGTATTGGGTACGGCTCAATTTGAATCGGTAGATGCCACCGTAGATCGTATCTGTAAATTGTCTGAAGATATTGGTCACACTTCTTTGACGGTTCGAATTGGCGACGGTTCGCGAACGATTTCCAATCGTTTGGCCAATGTCTGCCTTGCGCGGGGCCTGAAGGTTGAGCGTGTAGATGAACGTCGCACATCGCGCGGATTACAGCGTAATCAGCATCATGCTTCAGCGACTCGAATTGCGAAGATGAACGGCTCACTTGTCACTCAGAAGCAACCCGTGGTACCGACGCATGGTGAAATCAAGGAAGTGCAGAGATTGAGTCGTCGAGTCTCAGGTGGACAGGTGACGATTTCTCAGCGATTGGCCCAAGCGGTTGCTGTGGGGCGCCTGTCGATGGAAGAAGCGATTGGGCGCCAACTCCAACGACTAAGTTACTGAGCCTTCGGGTCACAATTTTTCTCAAAAATAGTGATTACCCGAAACCGATGATTGGTACTTTTCACCATTCCAATCACCGCAACGACATCCCATTCGTCCTTACGATACATCGGCAATACTTGATCGAGCCAAACTACATGGGTTCCTTTCACAGCCTTCTTTCCGAGGGCTTGCATGACTTTATTTCTCTTAATCATCGTCGTTTGGTAACGTTCTGCATCTTCAATCGAATATGGGGGGTCTGCCAAAACCAAATCAAATTCTTCAATAGGGACATTTTCTAGACTCTGAGCATCGTCGACAAAATCAGCGCCTCTGTCGGGATTGATGTCAACAGTTTTCCCAGGGAATGCTTCCAAATCTACCTTGCCTGAAAAGAGGTGAAGCACGTTTTCTTTGTCGGGAAATAGCGCTTTAATTCTCTTGAGGTATCCTGCTGGGTAGCCACCATAGTATCCAGATTTGACTTGGTAATTGTTGCCCATAATCCATGTTCCAACTACGCGTCCGTCATCGCTCATGAATAGGGCCTTTGGGAATCCAGTGACTTTTTTCAGATTCTCAATTCTTTCATCCCATTGCATCTCATTTCACCTAAACTCTACGCCGCAACTTTTCCATCAGTCCATCGGCTTCGCCTAAGGCATTGAGCGTCTCTTCCAGCCGCCCTTCCTCAAACGCAGCCTTGGCATCACCAACGGCCTTCTCACAAGCCGCACGTTCGCCATCAATCGCCTTGATTCCACGGCCTTCCAACTTCTTGCGCAGTGCCGTCCATTCATTTTGAACATAGGTGAGTAATTCTTCTGCATCTCCACTCGCCGCATCCAGCGTATCGAGATCAGCCGCGAGTCGTTCCAGAAGGGCCCCTGCATGTGACCAGGATTTGCGCTTGGAGGCATCGGTCACATTCTTCAATCGCTCTTCCCATTCGTCAGAATCGGCGCGCCCCTTCCATCTCTCCTTGAGTTTCTTCTTCTGGCGTAGTGCACGTTGCACTTCGCCCATCGCTTCGCGCTCCTTGCGCACTTCTCGAACAATACCATCTGAGACACCGCGCGCCAGACTGAACTCACCTTCATCTAGATGCATCTTCGCATTCTCAAGGCGCTCATTCCAGAGTTTGAGGTCGAGTCCCTCACTCTCCTCCATGATTTTCACAGCCTCATCATATGCCTCTTCAGCACCTTCACTGGCTTCACCAAGATTGGCGACATGGTCGGGAATGGTTTCAGCAATCTCCAATGCCAATACACAATCTTCCTTGGCGAGCGCTTCCTTAGCCTGGAGTAACAATTCATGCAACTGCTGATGCTGACTACCTTCAAGTTCAGCAATCAGAAGACTCGATTCAGCAATTTGATCCTCAGCCGCTTTCCAATGTTCGACGACGTTCAGAGCGAGCTTCTTGGCGCGTCGATACAGCATCTCAGCCTCCCGTAGGCTTCCAAGGTCTCGCTCTCTATCTCCTGCATCCATGCTGCGTTGCGGTTTTTTGGCCGTCGATGCAATTTCTGCAGCTTGTTCTACGGCGGCCGCGCAAACGGCGCGAATTTCGGAGATATCTTCTGCCAATGCCAACGTCCGCTCAATATTTTCTTCCGCATCATCTAGAATTGAGAATCCCATTTCAGGATTTTTGTAACCCACTTCTGAAGCGTTTCGACAAAGACTCGAAGCTTGATCTAGACTAACCCCATTGGCCTGTAATTTGAGAATACGATTTTCGATGGCATCCAGAGTATTCCCGAAGCGTTTGCGTTCGGCGCGATCCTCATCGCCACCAAACAAATCCATGGCGACAGAGATAACCCCCAGACCTAGAATTACAGAAGCGGCAATCATCGGTTCTTGTTCAAATTGGGATGACAACATGACGGCACCGCCAATCGTTGAACCACCCAATGTCATGATGCCACGAAATCGCTGTGCATCCAAGTTCCCTCGAAGCAATTCTCGTGATGCGAGTAAACACGTTCCAGAGATGACGAACATTAGTCCGTGTCCGATTTGAACAGCTCCTGTTGTGGTGATTGCTTCGACTCCTAGAACAGCGATGGCTGGCCAGGCGAGGCAACTTACAGCACCTAAGCGTCCTCGCGCGCGTGCGTCAGGTTCAACCAAATCCTGTAGCAATAGAGATGCGGCAAGTAACAATCCAACCGCTCCTAGGCGATCAAAGAGAACCGCATCCCCATCGAGTGCCGGCCACATGTACCATGCGGCCGTTGCGATGGTTGCTAAAGCACATGCCAAGGCTAGACGGGTCACCCTTTCCTTCTGCTCAACAATCTCTGCATCGATGAGTGCCGAGGGTGACTCAAGGTGTTCCATCGCCTCCGGCGATGCAGCCCACCTCTAAGATAGGTGCCCCGTCATGATTCCTTATCATCGGGTTGACGCTTTAGTCGCAAAAATGCCACCAATCCAGCAAGAGGGGGCAGTGCGAGTAGAATCCACATCAAGGGTGTCATCTCTGAGTCAATATTCAATCCACTTTGATATTCGCTGGTCGTATTGTCGGGGTATTCGATTCGAATGTTAATCTCGCCCGAAGCCCATTCTTTCACAGGAATTCGATGCGTCATTTCACCCGGCCCATCCACACTGGCTTCCACTGCCCTGAATTGTGAGGTGCAGTCGGTCAGGTAGCACAATCGGAAGTAGGTTTCACCTTGAGCGTCGTTGGCGATTGTGACATCCAATGCTCCCTGATCACCAGGCCCACCATCGCCAACCTTGACAACATCTGTTATTCGGTACAATGCTCCGAACGGGGGCTCAACGACGAACATCATTGAATGGGTTCCAGTATTGCCCGATGAATCGGTTGCATTGACAACGAGTGCATGTCGCCCCGTCTTCAATTCAGGGAGCGTGAAGGATCGAACATCCTCCCATGTTGTGAGATTCAAAGTTTCACCATTCAATTCCACCGACCAAGTGAGTTGTTCGATTGCATCGATATCATCCCATGATTCATTCATGCTTACATCGATGGGTGAACCCCCTTCGATTGGGTGATTCAAATCCCCGTAGTAATTTCCATCGATACTGAGAGCAGGTCGTGGTGTGGGGCTCGTGCGGTCAGTCACAGTTACATCCCAATTTTGAGTTTGAATATTTCCAGCTGCATCGGTGAGATTTAGTTGTAAACTGTATACGGTGAGTGTCTTTGTTTGGTGTCGATCTTCGATGCTCAAATGCTGACCATTGATGTGAGGGCCCTGCACAAAAATGTCATTCCACGCATGATTTCCAATCCCCAAATGAATCCATCCACTACTCTTGTTACTGGTCCATTCAATGTCGACAGGGGGGTCCGAATCATCTCCGGCTTGAACCGCCCCCGAAAGCACAGCCCCGGAAGGAATTGAAATGGATTGATTGCCATAATCAGCATCGACGGGGCTGGGGTCATCTGGATGTAAATACTGCATTTGCAATGTGCGGGTCGGTAGCACACCATCGATGTAAATCTCCATCGATTCATTGGACATCAGACCTTGTGGGTCGGTGCATTCTAGTGTGAGATTCAACCATGTGCTTGGAGACAAATTGAGGAACATTGCATCGATGGTAAGATTGAGTGATTGCTCATCGAGCAATGTTGAATTCCCATTTCTTAGAATAAATCGACTTTCGGGTTCGGAAATCGATGAATCCGTGCAATCAGAAACAATTTCTGAAAGTTGACCGAATGGAAGCCATGGGAGTTGACCATCGGTCACATGCATTCCTACAACCGGGGCGACATTGATGCCAAGTGCAATGGTTGCATTACCAGTGACGGGGATATCGCCCCGGTGGATTACAAAATCATCAGGTGTTCCTGTGATGTAATCCTCTTGAGGGCTGTAGCGAATCTCATGTGGTTCAGGAAGTGTGATTCGCAGATCGGTGAAATCTTCTACGAATCCAGTTACTGGAATATCGAGGAGCCTAGTGCTTCGACCATCGCCTTGACCGACGAACTCTGCACTGATGTCCCAACCCCAAATCGGGCCGTCAAAGATGACTGAAATCGATATGTTTGAGGCGATCATGTCGTTGTGGTCATAGGCGCAGCATCCAATCTCCGTGTTGTTGATAGCCCAAGCAGTGAATGCATTTTCGTCTGCGAAACCGTTCAATGTCATCTGTTCCATAATTCCTCTGAACGCACCCTCAAGTCCAGGATGGCCCAGAGAGGCGGGCAGTCTCGTGGACGATGTCCAAGTGGCGTTCATTGCCTCACTTCTGGCAATGGGCCCTGTGATGTCTAGATGCGCATTTCCTTCAATCAGCGCCGGGCCAGGTATCATCTGGCCGGCCATTGAACTCCAATGAGTGAGATTCTCCAATAGGAAGTCAGTGACGTTCGTACTTTCGCTAAACAACAATCTGTTCATCTGTGGAATACCCTCGAAGAGTCTGACAAAGAAATAGTTCCCTGCTGGAATATCAAGATCGATTGGTAGGTTAGGATCAACATTGATCATATCCTCACCACTCTTCCACAAGAGGACAGGTCCGGGTGCCTGTTCGCTCCACAGGTGAATCGTTGTAGGCTCATCTGCGGAAACGGGGATACTGGCTAGAATTAGAATTCCGACGAGCAGCACTGCTTTGCGCATCGAATCACTCCTGACGAGCGCCGTCATCGAAAATGATGATGCTGCCCACATCATCAAGGACGAGAGGGATGACTTTGTGCATTCCAGCGACCTTTGAACCAATTGATGCATCACCTTGGAACAGGAAGAATCCTCCACCACCAGCTCCGAGTAATTTCCCTCCTGCTGCCCCCATTTCGATGATACTTGAATAGAGTTCATCCAGTTCCGCTACCGTGATGCCATCGACCAACCCTCGCTTGATTTGCCAGGAGGAGTCGAGCAAAGTGCCGACCGCATCATGATTGTTTGATTCAAGCGCAGTTCTGACTTCAATGGCTTGTTCGCGGAGTGTATCGAGATTGTCTCGCTTCTGATCGGAAGTTGCACTCTGTACGGCAAGGATATCGGTCGCCTTCCGAGTGATGCCTGTATAGACAAGGAAGTAGTTCTCCTCCAAGGAGGCTGCATCGAGATTGACAGGTGTAACAATCACACTGTCATCGGGATGGAAGGCAATCTGGTTTGCGCCACCAAAGGCAGCGGCATACTGATCTTGTCGGCCGATAGGTTGGCCTAGGATGTCGATTTCAATTCGACAGGCTTCTTCAGCCAGTTGTGCCGCATCGGGTTTTCGACCAGCATAGGTGTGGAGGGCATTGAGTAATCCGACGGTTAGAGCCGATGAGGAACCCAACCCCGTGCCTCTTGAGGGTATGTCCGCAATCGTGGTTATTTCGACACTATGAGTAACTCCTGTAAGTCGCATAGCTTCTCGCACCAATTCGTGCTCCAACTCCTCGAAATTGTCGACAATTTCAGTTTTAGAATAGCCCACTCGGACGCTGTTATCGAATCGCTTGTTGACTGTGACATGGATATGTTTAGCCAATGCCATTGAAGTCACAAGCCCACCATTTTCACTACCCACGTAGTAGGCTGGAAGGTCGGTTCCACCACCACAAAATGAGACACGAACCGGGGTCCGACTGATGATCATCGTTTCGGCGACTCAGCAATCCCCCTTCAAGCCCTCGGCTTCCGATTCCTATGGAATCGACCATGTTTATCCACCCCAATGAATAAGTTCGGGGAGCGTCCGAGGAGTTCCGGCGGGTAAGATGGACGGCGACCTCATCACCATGGATGACCTGACAAATGAGGAGATTATTTCGCTCCTTGACGATGCGGAACGCCTGCTACCTGTAGCCCACGGTTCTGAGTACCTCCCACTCCTTCAGGGCAAGTTATTGGCGAACATGTTCTTTGAGCCAAGCACCCGTACTCGAATGTCATTTGAGTCTGCAATGAAGCGATTGGGTGGTGGCGTTGTCAATCTCGGAGATGTCAATTCATCGTCGGCAGTCAAAGGTGAGACATTGTATGACACCATGAGAATGGTCGATGGTTACTGCGACATCGCCGCTTTACGGCACCCCCGTCAAGGCGCTGCACAATATGCTGCAGACGCATGTGCCATCCCGATTATGAATGGAGGCGACGGAGCCGGGCATCATCCAACTCAAACATTGCTTGATCTATTTACCATCCGACAAGCACATGGCCGACTTGATGGTCTAACTGTCGCTCTTGTCGGTGATTTAAGATACGGGCGAACCGTTCACAGTCTATCTCACGCATTGGCAAGATTTGACTGCAATTTGATATTCATATCTCCATCACAATTGGCTATGCCTGCTGAAATTGTATCCGATTTGAACAACGAAGGCGCCAAGATTACAGAAACAGAAGATCTCTACGGGGCAATACCAGATGCCGACGTCATCTACATGACCCGCATCCAAAAGGAGCGATTTCCTGATGAGGACGAATATGCAAAGGTTGCAGGCATCTACAAACTGACCGCAGCAGATCTTGCAGGTGCAAAGGGTGAGATGATTGTCATGCATCCGTTGCCGAGGGTGAACGAAATTTCATCAGATGTCGATGCAACTCGACACGCACGCTACTTTGAGCAGGCATTCAACGGAGTGGTCGCTAGAATGGCACTCATGTGTCGTCTCCTCGGGGTTGCCGTGCCAGGAGGTGAGGCTTGATGTCAACTGGAGAAATGCGGCGTGTTACAGCGATTAACAATGGAACAGTCATCGATCACGTCCCTGCTGGTGCAGCACTTGCAGTTCTGCAAATGTTAGGCATTTCTGGCGATCGCTCCTCTCCGATTAGTCTGGTGATGAATGTCCCCTCATCCAAGCATGGGCGAAAGGATATCATCAAGGTTGAAGATCGTGAACTCACCCAAGATGAACTCGACCGACTTGCACTTATTGCACCCAAGGCCAGCGTGGCGATTATTCGATCATATTCGGTTGCAGAGAAACGCGAGGTCAGCATCGGTTCCGAACTCGTGAATATCGCCAGTTGTACGTTTTCGAATTGCATCACAATCAATCCACGCGAACCACAAGATCATCGTTTGAAGGTCGTGAATGGGGACCCGATTGAATTGCGTTGCCGCTACTGTGGCCGCCCACAGGATATGGACGAACTCATCGAAAATTTACTCTGATTTTCATCCGGAGATTTCAGATAACCAAGCCTTGAACGTACAAGCCTGACAAATCGTTTGGCTAGAAGGTGAACTACATTCACTGCACTGGGTGGCTTGGCCGGGTTTCCATGAAGCGGGTGGATTTTCTGAAGTAGACCACAAATCCCGAATCGCATCCATTGAATGTACAAGTCCATGCATGGTTCCTGGGTTCGCGGCTTCCATCTCAGCAAGGTAAGCTCTGTGTTTTTGTCTTAGAGCACCGGTGGCATGCGGGCAATCATCGTGATGAATGGGCAACCCAGTCCCAATCGCATAAGCATGAATCTCACGTTCAGGAACCCAACGGAGTGGGACGATACGGGGCGGCAGCCCATCTAACGGCATCGATGTGTGAGGAGCCAAGCGAATGATCCTCTCCATTTCCCCCTTGCCCAAATTCATGAGAACGGATTGTGCGGTATCGTCGAGGTTGTGCCCAAGCGCCATCCATCTTGCCCCAACACGTTCGGCCAGTGCATTGAGTCCCTGCCTCCTGAACACACCACAATACGAGCAGGGTTTCATCCCCCTTGCTTCCTTGTGATTTTCTGCCATCAACGGCATCGCTTTTACAATTTCATCCATTCTTTGGTATCCCAACTCGGGATAGGCAATTGTTTCAAAGCGCAAATTGTGGGATTCAGCCAATTCCTTGGCACATTCCATTGAGGGTGATCGATACCCATCTATGCCTTCATCCACACAGCCGCAAACCAATTCAATATCGCGACGAGAACCAACGATTTTGACGAGCATATCAAGCAATACTGCAGAATCCTTTCCGCCTGAAATACAAACCAAAATCACCGAAGCCAACCCATCTGCATCTCGCGCATCAGATGGAAGGTTGAGTTGTTCCCGCAGGGTCTTTGAAACACGTTTTCGTATTGATTTTGCCAAATGTAATTGGCAAAGATGTTGGCCACTGTAAATCTGATGTATAACAGCAGGATGACTACATCGACTGCAAGATTGCACATCCAGTGATACTGACACAGAACGGGGATGGGGTTTGTTTATTCAAATCGACCCTGTTGGAAATCTGAATTTCCCAATTGGAAAATGAAACTTTCAATTGAAATCTATAATCTCCATCATTGTATTCTTTTCGCCTTTTTTTCAAAACAATATCCACTCCAAACGTGGCAAAATTGCATCAATATCGCCATTTTCCAGTTGGCGAATCAATTTCACTCATCAAACGGCCCCCTTAGGGGCCGGTATGGGGCAAGTTCTTGAAGTCGGATTCTGCCTCGATGACTTCTGAGGACGCCCATGTTGACTCGTTTGCTCTCAAATCTCGATCAAATCGAGGCTTGCTTATTATCGAGTGAGGGAGATACAATGGGTGGCGAAGGACAAGGAAACATCACACTTTTCCATCGGGCCATGAAGATGGCAACAACTCTCAAAATCGGCCGCATTGATGAGATGTGGTTTGAAGGTGAGGCAACGACGGTAGCAACTGCGATTCGAGGCGGTTCTAGTCTTTGGCTTGCTAGTGATGTATTGCCCGTTGGTCGATTGAGTCACGAGGCTCGAATGCTAAGACCTGTTATCGAAGATCTACTTGAGGTGTGAAAATGTTTAATCTACCCCCTGGAAATGCTGTTGATTCTGAAGCCGATTTGAGTGTGGGGCAAAATCAGATGCCCTTTGAGACAGGTGTAATTTCTCATTACAAACCTCGTGCAAAAACTGCTTGTGCGCATCGATTGATTCACGGTGGGCGTGTTGTCGGATGGTTGGCTGAATCTGAAGCCAAGCAAACATTCGTTACAGGGGATGCTGCCAAGAATCGTTTGCTGGAATTGTCTGATGCTCACGACCTCAATTCGCGTGGCGCATCATGGACAATGTCTCAATTCACAGAAGTAGCTCGTAGAATTCCTGAGGCATTTTCAGATCCTTCTGATGTCGCCTCATTACTTGCTCAAGGTGCTGCCGCACTACCTATTGAAACAACCGACTTGGCCTTACTCGTCGATCGCTTGACTGAATCTGATGAAGTCATGGGTGGATTGGCATTTGAGGATGGCGTCGTCATCCACTCGAGTGGTGAATTGCCTTCAACACCAGACGATCTTGCCACTTTAGGCCATGAACACCTCCGCGGCTTGTCATCGAAATTCACTCAAGATGAATCACTCTCAACCAATTTACGATTGGAAGGTGGGCAATTGATGCTCACGGAAGCAGGTCAAGCAGCAATTGCGATTTGGTGCCGACATGGGGCTGATGCACATGCGGCTCTCTCCAATGCAGCAAGCCTCGTTGGAACAATGGATGAAGATGCATTGGCCGAGAATGAAGAGTTGCCAGAGGGTTTCATCACCAAGGAAACAAAATCTGGAATTGACCAATTAATTTCTCATCTTCGAATGGCCTATGAAGACCACCTCACGGGCTATATCCAATCTGTATCGGAATCAGCCGATCCGATTTCAGTTATGCTAGTGGATGGAGTTCCAACTGGATTGCGGGAATCTGAAGGGGCCGCACTTTCCGATGCAGTACATACGATGACCACCTCTTCTCGTCGCCTACAGTCACACAGGTTGGAGAGAAGAGCGCGCTTAGGCCTCGCTGGCTCTACAGTGGCAGATTTCTCACTCGCACATTTTGCTGATGCAATTGCCGGTTGTCGTACTCGCTCGGATGATCGAAAGCGATTGTTGACTGGACGGCTTGACGCTCTCTTCGGGTTTGATTTGGGTCTTGAAGCCATGGAATCCGGGCGGTCCACATGGAAGATGCTCGAAAGTGGTGGACCTATGGCCAAATTGATGCCAGTATCAAGTTCAAAGGTCCTCACTCCTGCTGGAGGTGAAATCAAGAAGCGTATCGAACAACTTGAACACACTCAGATTTCACTCGAGAGAGAGAAAGGTCGCCTAGAGAGAGAAGTTGCAGATGCTCGCGCATCAAGAGATGAAGCGCGAGATATGATGCACGATCTTGAATCCACATTGAGTGAATCCCGTGATGAGAGAAGCGGTCTTCATCGAGAGATTGATGATTTATCAGCCAAGGTTCGTGCCGCAGAATCTGAAACAGATGAGTCCACGTCCCTTTCCAATCGATTGTCTAAGCGCGTATCTGAATTGGAGCACATGGTCGAAAAGCGTGCTGAAGAGTTGGCCAGTGCATTGGGCGAGTTCGATTCCCGCGAATCCCTACTCACCGATTTGCGCGAATTATCAACTGAAGAAGCAACAACCAAGTCTGAACTCAGTGCTGCTGAAACACGTCTTGATGAAGTCCGAAAATCATTGGACCATGATGAGCGATTGCAGCGCGTTCTCACAGAACAGGTTAACGCACAGCGCGATCGACACCGAACAGGACAAGGTGAACTCGACGAAGTTGAACGTAGAATTGAGAGTCAGCGGGCCGAACTTGTGGAACTAGAAGCGGAAGCTCACGCTCACCGGCGCCTCATGGAAGAAGAGCGAGGTCGCATTCTCGATTCTGAGCGCAAATCAACAATCATGCAATCTGAACTACGTGAAATGATGGAAGAACGCCGTTTACTTCTTCGTGAACTTGGCGATCTTGATGCACGCAAGGCCCAATCAGAGACGGAATTGAGAATGCTGCTTGAGCAGGCCGAAGATATCCAAGAAGCGCACGAGATGGCCCTTCTCGATTTACAAGAAGCAGATCGAATCCGTGCCCGGTTGGCTGAAGAACCTCTCGCTCAGGCTTTGCTCGGCGATGAGCGCGGACTCTCTAGCCTAGAACCAGTCCTTGACCGGATGGCGAACGCTCGCAGTCGTGGTTACAGTATCGTCTTGCTCGACCGCGCTGTTGAACGCGCATTGGCCATCATCCAACACAGTGTGGATGAAGTTGCGAAAACTCCGAGGCATCTGCTATCACTTGAGGTCATGGACCTCCTAGAAAGACAGGCACCTGAAACAGCCTCAACAGTTCGCGGTTTGACGCGATGGTCAGTACAATCTCGTCTAGAGCACCAACTGGCAGAAACAGTTCAGCACGTTGTCATTGATCTTGAAGGATTACTCGGTGAATATGAGAGGTCTGTGACAATGCTAGCACAAATGCAAGACGTACTCCGTGGCCTTGTCGATTTGGGCTTACCAGCTGAAGATGTGAAACCTCTTGAGCGATTCAGTCACATGCCTGAAGCCCTACCATACATATCCGTTGAGGCACGACGTCTGATTCAACGCTCTCTCGATGAAATCTATCTAGATGCAGACCGTCGTACCGCTGGAGATGCTGTTGGCTTGGCTGAAACTGTGGAGGTATTGGAATCCTTGTTGCGTCGATTGGACGTTGCAGGTCTGACCGGAGAAGAACCAACAGGGGCGCTATGGACGTTCCAACGTAGTGGCAGCTTACCCTTCGAAGTGGATGGATTGGCACGTCATGAAAGGCCTGAAATCAACAATGAAGCGGTTCGACACATGAATCCCGTGGATGATGTGGTTGCAGTCGTATCTTCACCGTCTTCTGTGGTTGCACCCAGCGCACCTGCTGCAGCACCTACACCTGAGGCGAGTGCGGCTCCAGCATCCAATTCAACTTGGCAGCCGATTGAAGCTGCTGCCGAAACCGATGGTGTGGACATTTCAACACGTATCTCTGCTGGATTGACACCTGCAAATGTGGCTGGCGATGCCGATGAAGCTGCATTGATGGCAAATATTGATGTCGCTCTCTCCGAAGTTGATTCCGCTGCTGATGTTCGAGAATCAACAGAAAACGGTGTACCCCCTCCTGCTGATCCAGTTCAACGAGATGCACTGGACGATCTTGAACGCGAATTGTCAGACCTCGATATGTGAGTTGGGAAAATGAGTGCGGATGAGGGAGCGGGAACCCTCGTCGGTCGACAAGAAACTCATGGCCGTCGATACCCTGGACTCTTGGAGAGAATTGGATTCCTGACTACAATTGTTACTGCGATTTTTGTTGGTCAATGGATGTGGGCAGAATCTGATTGGCCCACAATTGCATTGTGGGTTGTGACCATTTGTGGATTACCTGCCGGAACTCTCCTTCTAGGAGAGGGCGTTGCTCGCATAATCCTAAGAATTCACGTTAGCGGTGATTGATTAGGGGTTTGTATTACCCCTACTCGCAAGTGCAGATTCAACTAGACCTGAGATTCGTTGCCAAGGGACGATGTAACGTAGTCCTGCAACAAATGTGAGGAATAGCATTGCCGAAATCACCTTCCCATAGGTGAGGCGCAATTCAAGTGATTCTCTGACCTGTCCACTCCACTGACCAGAACCAGTCCATCCCACGATATCAATAATCAAATCATCGAACTTGAGAGCGAGCATGGTTACGAACCCAACTGCTAGAATCACGACTACAGTATGCTGCATGTGCGTGTTGAGAATGCTCTGGAATTGGCGCACATATTCAGGGTCCTTCTTGCAGGATTCAGGCAATCGGAATGCGTATTCAAGGAAGCGAATCGTCGCTTGTGCAGTTTCTGAATAAACCATCAAGAGGATTGCAACCAGTAGCAACTCCCAAACATCACCAGAAATCAAGCCACCCAACGTATCGGCCTCACCGATTTGAGTTGGAAGTGGATTGAGACCTGGGGCATGAGGGTCTGACGCACTCGATAATTGGCTGATCACACCCTCGTAGGATAGCAGAGCATACAGTCCAAGGAAAATGAGCATATATGCCATCGACCAATTGACCATTCGCTTTGAAAGGCCCCAGATTCCCATCAAGCCAAAGAGTACTGGCGCCAAGAAAAACAACATGACGAGTACTTGAATGTAGACTGATAAGGGCCAAACCAAATGATTTGCATGATTCATTGCATCATCAGAATGCCCGAATGGTAAATACAAGTCGAAATTGATAATCATGCCAAATGTCCATGTGAGTAGGAACATTCCAGCGAGGAATAGAATCATGCTACCCAACAATGCAAGGGTAATCTTTCGTCGACGTGCTGGTGGTTGGAAATTGAGGGCTACCCAAGCACCGGCAATGGCCATTGTCAATAGAATAGGAACGTAAAATCGCCCATCACCTTCGTTGCCTTGGCCTGTTAGCCAATCAGGTAAGGGCAATTCATCAAATCCTCCGCCGTCAGCGAAACCAGCTTCGATTTGATCAAGGGTTAGTGTGTGATCCAGTGCAGGGCACCATGAACCACTGGCAACATAATCTGGATGGCAGTGTCCAAAGACTTGGGTCATGGTCAAGAACAACCAGATTAGAGAAATACTCGCAACAAGTTGGAGGCAAACAACGCGCCACTCCTTTCGCAGAGTTCGCAAATGAAGGCTGGTCAGACCTTCCTCTTGTTGTGCTACATCATCTGCCATTCATTCACCTCCTCACATTTTCACCTGTAGTAGTGCTTGACTCAATTCTACATCGGGCATCCAATCGATGACACGTGCTCCATAACCTGCAACAGCGGACAGTCGATTTTGTCGTTCAAGTTTCATCACCTCATATGACATTCGAGGGATTCGACTCACAAGTCGCTCGTAATCGATGCTGGATGGACTGAGAATTACGACTTCGTGACCACGGCCAGCCAAATCGCGAATTGCATGTGGCACAGTCCCATCACCCTCAAGACTTGAGATGACGAATACGGGGCTACCACGGCTGAATCGCGGTGCGAGGGAATTGGTTACAGCTTGGAGTGGCATGTCACCCTTTGGAGCGACACCCGCAAGGCTAGATAGGACCTTGAAATACTGCTTATCTCCACCATCTGCTGGCAAATATGACAGAGTATCATCGTACACAGCAAGGGCGACAGAATCGCGTCTCTTGATGAAATAAGAGGCCAAACTTGCAGCGGCAACTGTACCCATTTCTAGTGGATTTTTGAGTACGGTACCAATACGACTGATGTCTCTTGAATCGAGAAGAATGAATACATCTGTGACCGCATCACGACATTTTTCGTTGACCATCATGATACCAGTGCGAGCAAATGCTTTCCAATTGATAATCTTGAATGGGTCTCCCGGAACATATTCTCGCAGTGAAAAAAATTCAGAACCAGGACCGGGGGTTCGAAGAGTCATTGCACCCGTGTACATCTTTGGTGTTCGACTTCGAACCATCGCTTCTTCAATTTCCCGTACTTGAGGGAATACAATGAGACCCGAGCGGTGATCGATGTACATCTCTTGGCTGAACAGGTTGAACGTGTTTCTATATCGAACAGACACAGGCCCAAAGGAATAGTGTCCTCGAAGCGGGCACCGCAAAACATAGCGAATCCGCGTGGTTTCCCCAGGGCCGAGATTGACGCGCATGTAGTTGAGACCACTACGCAATTTCATTTCATGCGGAACGTTGTCAAATACTTCCAATTGTTGTGTACGACGGAATGAACTGTTTGTAATCGCCAATTCGACATACAAATCATCACCTTTGTACAGATTGTCAGCTGATAGTGTCCGCACAATTTCCAATTCACCATGACCCGTGACCCACGAATTGATGGCTAGGAAAGCCATGAACATGATACCGAGAATCATCAACTGGAAATTTGCAATCATCATTCCAATCAGGACGAGAGAAATACCTGATGTTAGGAACAGTGCTGCTTTTCGTGTCCACATTTCATCTCACCTCCGCTTACTTGCGTCCCCACATTTTGACCCGTTTGACAACAGCAACGAGTTGCTCAAGACTGTAATTCCGATCTTCAAAGACGAACTTGATGAGAACAGGATCGCCAATCATCTTCTGCAATTCTCGAGCTGGCAAGGCATCAAACTCATCTCTGGTCAATGAATTGAGATTCCTCACCCTAGACAGTAATACTTGCTTGACTTTATTGGCACGGCCATAGTAACCGTATCGTCTAGCATCACCAAATCCGTAGTAAATGATGCTGAATACGTGCCGCCAAGGTTCAGGATCGACCTTTTTGATAATCACAGCCTCAAAGGCGATGAATAGTGCTAGGAAAAGGAACAGCATTGCCATCCAATCATTGGTGAAGTATACCAGAATGTAGTAGATGAGATTGTAGGTGTCACCCATGGCATTCGTTTGTTGATGTCGACTTTCATCAAAGATGACTTGCTTTCCGGCTCCAGATGTCCCATTGAATTCATCAGCAGCGGTGTGCATCAATAATGATTCAGCAACAATGTCCAGAACCCAGCGACGGTTGTCATTTTCAGGCATGATTTTGCCATTCAATTCACCATATTCTCCCTCGTTGGTATCCTCCCAATCGTAGATTGCATTCATCAGAACTGAACCATCTGTGACGAAAATTGCCCGACCCATTGCCTCACCAGGCATTTCTTCACAATCTCGCTTGGCACAGACTTTGACGGCCATTGTGAACGGACCTTGCTCATCGCTTTCGATCCCTCCTCCCTCAAATCCAACGTCACCCTGTCCGTCATCGTTGGTGTCGAGGTAAGAATCCTGACTGGAAGTACCCCAAGCATATCGATTGTCTGAATTTGATTCTGCGGCTTGTTTATCGAATGCAGACGGCGTGTTCAGCAAAACGTTGTAGTTCGTGCTGAAATTCCAATATTGTCCACCAGTGGAATCGGTTTCAATGTGATGAGCACAAAGTCCGGCTTCAGCAACTGTAGGTGTATCGGCACTGTTGACCGGGCTGTTTGGCAATGAATCCAATCGGTCGATGATTCCATCATTATCGGCATCCGATAAGCACGGATGTGAGCCAGATTTGTCGGTCCCTGTGTAATCGTAGGGGTTCGATGAATTCATCCAGATGTAATTGTAGTCAAGTCCACGAGCCCAAGCTTCCTCATCGTAGAGTTGATGTCCACTGTATCCCAATTCAAACGTCTCAGCCAAACCAGCTGAGAAACCAAAATCATCCATGACAAGCAATGTTCCACCAGACGCAACATACTGCACTATTGCTTCAATTTCTGTTGTTGTATATCCTTCAGATTCACTGAATTGGACTACATCAACATCTCCAGTAAATCTCGGCAGGGAAATTGTATCTTGTTCCACACCAGTAACGATGAACACGGTATCCTCAGGGTTCTCAATTTCTCCCAACAGTACGGGACTAGAAATCATACTCGTCGTATCAATGCCCATTCCTTTGAGATCTGCTCTGAATGCAGATAAATCATCCCAATCATCATCGTAGGCGGACAGGTGTGGGTCACTTGGCACTAGGTAAGAACCAACTATGCTGTAGAGCAAAAGCGCCAATACCCCATAGAAAGCGACCATCAATCCTGTTCGACGCGTTTTGCGTGATTTCAGGACGGTGCCAATGTCAACCGAACCGATTTTCATTTCGACTGACTCCCCACATCCATAGGATGTGCAGCCGCGAGACGCTGAACCTAGCCTTAAGACGGTTTGGGGGTGGTGGGAGGTCTTGTATCATCGCCAATTCGGTCTATCGATTGAGATGAATCTCTTCATCGATGGATGCAACCTCATCGGTTGGAACGACCAAATATTCGCCAAAAGTGGACCACGGCAGCAGTTTTGGATCCAATCCTTCGTCCAATTCTAGGAGAAGCCCAAGAACGGTGCCGTTGGTATCATCAATGAACAAATCGACAACAGTTCCTAGTAAATCTCCTCGACTATCAACGACCCGTCGACCAGACAGTTCTGTTGAGAAGGCTGCTGGCATTTATCCACCTCATACACTTTCGATACCCATCAAGGTGTCATTCTTTCTTCGGATACTCTCCAGTCCACTGGTTAAGCGGCTCTCTAACTTGGAGTAATATTCAAGCATCTCAGGTGTGATTGTTGGTCGAACTCTAGCAATCGCTTCCTCAAAGTGCTTCTTCGCGACAGATTTTCTTTCAGCTCGCATGGCGATGAGGGCTGCTTCACGGCACACCGCTTCTACATCAGCGCCAGTGAAATTTTGCATGTTGTCTGCTAGACTCTCAAGATCAAACTTGCCAAGAGGCATATCTTTGGCGTGGATTTTCAGAATCTTTCGAAGGCTTGCGTGGTCAGGTGGTGGAATGTGCATAACACGTTCAAACCGGCCACTTCGCAGCAATGCAGGGTCAATCATTTCGGGACGGTTCGTTGCGGCAATGATGATGACTCCTTCCATGGATTCAACGCCATCCATACTGGATAGCAATTGATTGACGACACGGTTCGATACATCGCTGCCTTCACCAGAATTGGATGTACGTGCACCTGCAATCGATTCGAATTCATCGAGGAAAATGATACTGGGGCTGGATTGTTTTGCCTTCTTGAACACCTCGCGAATTGCTTTTTCAGATTCACCAACCCACTTTGAGATGAGTTCCGGACCCTTGACCGTGATGAAATTCGCTTTTGCTTCATGAGCAATGGCTTTGGCGATCAAGGTCTTGCCCGTTCCTGGGGCACCAAAAAGGACGATACCACGAGGTGGTTTGATGCCAAAGTGCTCAAATCTATCAGGCATTGTCAATGGCCATTCAACACTCTCCTTGAGGCGTTCCTTGACTTCGTCAAGGCCACCGACATCATCCCACGAGACTTCGGGAATCTCGACATAGATTTCACGCAATGCACTAGGTTCGATGTCTCTAATTGCAATCCGGAAGTCATTCATTTGGACTTCCATCTTTTCCAACACTTCAGGCGGAATTTCATCTTGATCTAAATCGATTTCAGGTAGATAGCGTCGAAGAGCCTTCATCGCGGCTTCTCGGGTCAGGCTCATGATATCTGCACCTACAAACCCGTATGAATTTTCCAAAATCCAGTCCATGTCAAAATCATCTGCAATCGGCATGCCTCTTGTGTGAATATTCACAATTTCACGACGCCCATTTTTGTCGGGAACACCGATCTCCAATTCACGATCGAACCGACCCGGCCTTCGAAGGGCTTGATCGATAGCATCGGGTCGATTTGTAGCGCCGATGACAACCACATTATCACGGCCCTGCATCCCATCCATCAGTGTGAGCAATTGAGCGACGACACGACGCTCAACTTCGCCAGAAACATCTTCACGCTTGGGTGCAATTGAATCCAACTCATCGACGAAGATGATTGCAGGGGCATTTGAAGCGGCTTCATCAAAGATTTCACGCAATTGTTTCTCAGATTCACCGTAGTATTTCGAAATAATTTCGGGTCCATTGATGCTTGTAAAATGGGCATTTGTTTCGTTGGCCACTGCCTTTGCGATCATCGTTTTGCCAGTTCCGGGTGGGCCATGGAGAAGTACACCCTTTGGGGGGTCGATTCCAAGGCGGCGGAAGAGAATTGGATGCTTGAGTGGTAATTCGATCATTTCACGAACTTTGAGCAATTGATCTCCAAGTCCACCGATGTCTTCGTACATGATGGATGAAACCTCTCCGTGTTCCTCGTCTTCGACCATTTCTTCCTTGATGACGATTTCAGTATCGGGAAGGACTCTAACGATTCCTTTCGGTTTGGTGGACACGATTGCGAATGGCAACGCCTCTGCAAAGAGTGTCATGCCAGGTATGAATATTCTATCACCTGCGACCACGGGTCGCTTGTTGAGGCCACGTCGGGCAAATCCTTCGATTCCTGAACCGAACTTGACTTTCTGTTGCTTTGCCATTACGGGACTCAGCACCAGTCTCTCGCACTCATTCGTTTCGACCTTCTTTATCGTCACTCGGTCACCTAGACTGACTCCAGCATTCTTACGAATGATACCATCGATTCGAATAACACCAAGGTTTGCATCTTCAGGACGACATCTCCAAACGATTGCCGCGGTATTTCGCTCCCCGCTGATTTCGATTACATCTCCAGGTTTCAAGCCTAAATCATTGTCAAAAGGCACGCGTGCTCGTCCGTGACCAACATCACTTGGAATTGCTTTTGCTACTCGTAGAGATAGTGTTTTTTCATCATCGTCAGCCATAGTGTCACCCCAACAGCAATACTAGCAGAAAACCTAGACCCCTTTTAATGTTGCAAATTTCCATCTCCTTATCATTCGGTCTGTTCGGTTCGATTCAACCGCCGAGAAGCGAGCATTCATCATGGGGATAGCGTTCGACGAGATATGGCGCAGGTACTCTCAACAGGTCTGGAATTTCTTGACCACAGCAACCCAAACGGCAATCCATGTGTGAAGGGATACAATATCATTGATGGTGAACTCAAACAAGCGAGTGATGGCTCTACGTTCAAATCAATCAATCCCGCATGGTTGGATGATTGCCTTGGTGAATTTCCTCTCTCTACCGAAGAGGATGTGCATGAGGCCCTTAGAGCGGCTCGCAAAGCATTTGCCAGTTGGTCAACAACCCCTGCGCCCACGCGCGGGCAAATCATTGGTAACATGGGCCGGTTGCTGATGGAGCACAAGGATGCAATCGTAGCGATTGAAACTCGAGAAATTGGCAAGACTCTCAAAGAATCAGCGGGATCGGTGCAAGAGGCAATCGACACGTGCTTATTCTTCCAGTCCGAAGGCCGTCGCCTCTATGGTCAGACCGTTAACAGTGAATTACCGGATAAGGAATTGTTCACCTATCGACGCCCCCTTGGCGTTTGTGGAATCATCAACGCCTGCAATTTCCCAGCGGCAGTCCCCTTCTGGAAGATGATTCCCGCCATCATGTGTGGCAATACTTGTGTGTGGAAATCTCCGCAGGATGCACCCCTTCTCTCCTTCGCGCTCGCGCGTATCATGCACGAGGCGGGTTTGCCCAACGGTGTCATCAATCTCGTGCATGGCAAGGGCAGCGGAGCAGGCCAACATCTCGTCGATGCGGTTGACAAAGGCATGGTGAACAAAATTTCCTTCACCGGTAGTACGGCCGTGGGTAAGATGATTGGAGAAATTTGCGGACGCAACCTCGTATCAGCCAGCCTTGAACTTGGAGGTAAGAACCCACTCGTCATCATGCCGAGTGCCAATATGGACAACGCTGTTGAAGGTGCGTACTGGGCCGGATTTGGAACCGCTGGACAACGGTGCACGAGTCTTGGGAATCTAATCATTCACCAGGACATCTATGATGAATTCATGACCAAACTCATGGCCAAGGTCGAGAGTACGACAATCGGTGATTCATTGCGACACGACAATGTCCTCTACGGACCGATGCTCTCTGAGAAATATGCAGGTGAATTCCTCAAAGGATTGGAGATGTGTGAAGCGAGTAACGCCACCAAGATCTATGGCAAAGGCCGAATTACCAATGACAACAAACCTGCAGGTTTCCTTGGCGATGCTTCGGAAGGAGTTTACATGTGGCCTCACGTTTATGAGAATGTTACAGAGGATATGGAGTGCTTCCATGAAGAAATATTTGGCCCAGTTATTACCGTGGTCAAAGCAAAGGATTTCGAGCATGCTTTGCATCTCGCGAATGCCAGCCCCTATGGGTTGTCAAGTGCGATATACACCAATGATCGCCTAGAGGCGTATCGATTCAAGACTGGAATCAAGGCTGGCATGACAGGAATCAACAATTCGACAACTGGTGCAGAAGCTCACCTACCTTTCGGGGGCGTCAAGGGTTCAGGAAACGGAACTCGAGAGTCTGGTATTTGGGTCATTGAAGCCTATTCCTATTGGCATGCAGTGAACGATGAACTCAGCGGTAAACTTCAGTTGGCACAAATGGATGTCGAAGAAATCGAAATCGAAGAAGCTGAAGTCGATTGGACCTCTCTAGCCTGAGGCGTCCCAATGGAAGTCACCCGTGAAACCATTCGCCTTGCTCTGTATATCACAGGGCCTCTGGTCTTGGCATCGTATGTATTCGGGTTGTCTCGTATGGAGAACCCCAATGATTTGTGGGGTGGCATTCCAGAATCATGGCGGACACTGAATGTAACTTGCATGTTCATTTCTGCAACAGGCTTCCTCATCATGTGGTGGTTTTTCCTCTATCGTTGGGATGCAACAGTTGTCGAATCAGTGCAATGGCCATGGAGTGAGGGGACAAGCGGAGGGCACAATCGCCTCCTCATCGCCTTCTTGTTGGTCACTATCCCATCCATGCTTTGGCTGGAACTCACCGCTTTTCATATGCAAACTGAAGCCAATTGGACACAATGGTTGGTGATTGGGAATCTCTGGTTGGTTTGTTTGGGCAACATTCTACTCGGCCTGTTTGCTTGGAGTGCACATCAACAGGGTGCAAATTCAGACTCGTTCTGGCCTGTTGTCGGGGCTTGTATGCTCGGTATCCAAGTCATCATCAATGACGGTATTCTTTGGAATATCAAGTATCCGTGGTAGTCAATTCTCGAAGTTGACGCAGGGCATGATAAACGTGCTTTTTTGGAGCGAATTGTGCTGTAATTGTGCCCCGGATAACACACTCTGGATCAATGATGAACGTGACCCTTGCTCGCAGCAAACCCAACGTTCTCTTTAGCCTCAATTTTTTAGCCAATCTTCCTCCATCATCGAACAACAATTTGTATTGGAGATTGTGTTTTTCTTTGAATCGTCGATGACGATTCACAGAATCCGTTGACACCCCAATTAGTTGAGCACCCAATGCGGTGAATTGCTCATGTTCATCCCTAAATCCACACGATTCAATCGTGCATCCAGGTGAACCATCTTTGGGGTAGAAGAAAACAACCGACCATAGCCCCTTGAATCCTTCATGATTGAACCAGTTTCCTTCATCGTCTTTTAGAGAAAATTCGGGAAACTCTTCTCCAATCCAATGCGCGTGAGAATCCATCATTCCACTTCCAAAATCTTGGTGGGCAATTCAAACCGATGCCTGATTGTGTGTCGGAAAATTCCAACCTTTATTTTAACCCCCTTCTGCCCCTTGATTCCCAGTGAGAAATCCCAAAGGAAACGTCATAATAAATGGGTCTCCGGCTTACTGTTAGATGGCAGAAGAGACATCATGTCAGGTTCTGATTGTTGGAGCTGGCCCAGGTGGCCTGACCGCTGCAATGATGCTTGCAAAAGCTGGAATCAAAGTCACTATTCTTGAAAAATCAGATGATGTTGGTGGCCGAACTCGAGTCATCGAAAAAGATGGTTACAAGTTTGACAATGGTCCGACATTTTTCCATTATCCCGAAATTGCAGAAGAAATCTTTCGTGCTTTGGGAAAGGATGTCTTTGAAGAATTGAATCTCATTGGAATTGATCCCAATTACCGGCTCGTCTTCGGTTCAGGAGGCAGTTTGAACGCCACAACTGATATTGAAAATATGACTGAACAAATACGCGAGTTATGCGGGGATCGAAATGCGGCCGGATTTCAGAAATATGTGATTGACAACCGAAGAAAATTGGCACTTTCGAGAAATTGTTTAAATTCACCATGGAAAGGTCCACTGGATCTTTTCAGTCGGCGTGCTTTTCGAGTTTCAAAAGTTCTACGACCTTGGCGCTCAGTAGCCTCTGACTTGTCAAAAATGTTCACAGATGAACGAATGCAGGTGGCCATGTCGTTCCAAACCAAGTACCTTGGAATGAGTCCATTCAAAGCCCCAAGTTTGTTTACAATTCTCGCATATCTTGAATATGAATACGGTGTTTTCCACGCCAAAGGTGGTCTTGGAACAATCACACAACGTATGGGTGAAATCGCGCGTGAATTGGGTGTTGAGATTCGCCTCAATGAACCCGTGGAAGAATTCATTTTCGAGGGAAAAACGGTGGTAGGTGTCAAGACCGAGAAAGGGATATATCACGCTGAACGGTATGTCATGAATGTCGATTTCGCCACCGGAATGAAAGATTTGATTCCAAATGAATTGCGTAAGCGTTGGTCGAATAAGAAATTGGAAAAGAAGTCATACTCTTGCTCGACTTTCATGCTGTATCTCGGTGTTGACAAACTCTACGATGTAGACCATCACCAGATTTACGCTGCCAAGGATTACCAGAAGAATTTGCGAGAGGTGACCGAACACAAGGTGTCCTGGGATGACCCCTCGGTCTACGTGCAAAATGCCTGCATCACAGACCCCTCAATGGCTCCAGATGGACACTCTACGGTTTACGTATTGGTACCGGTCAGTAATCAGCACCCGAATATCAAATGGGATGATATCAAACATGATTTCCGTGATGTTGTCCTCAAGCAAATGGCTCATCTTGGTTACGATGACATCGAGAACCACATCGTGTCGGAAACCATCGTGACTCCCGACGACTGGGCGGAGAGAGACATCTACAAGGGGGCTGTTTTCAACCTCGCACATGGGCTTGATCAGATGCTATGGCGACGCCCACAAAATCGCTTTGAGGAATTGAAGAAACTCTACTTGGTGGGTGGGGGGACACATCCAGGGAGTGGGCTTCCAACGATTTTTGAGAGCGGCCGGATCACAGCCAAACTCATTTGTGCCGATATGGGGATTATCCCTGATTGGAATGGCGAGGAAACTTGGTTTTCTGATTGGCCTAAGCCAAAGGCAATCCGCAAATTGTAGTATTAACTCCAAGTTGTTTGTTCCGTATCGTAATCAAACGTGCAACTTCCACCACACGTGTCATTGATGACACCCGTCAATAGGAAATCTTTCACCATTGAGTTGACTTGGATAATTGGGGCAATTTCGTTGTGTGCCAAACCGGCGTCACCAAGTGGTGGTGCTGCGTTTGTATCTGGCATACCATCGTAGCCACCGTCCCAATAGACGATTGCAGAACCGTTGATTGGGCCGTCCACCATATCGATGCCATAAGGTGTCATCATCGACCCATTGAGCATTGGAATACCGGCCGTTCTAGCGGCTCTGTCTGAAGAGAGTCCAGGTACCTGTGCATCATTCACAGATATGGTTGAGAGGATATTGAATGGTTGAATTTCATCACCATATCCGCTCTCTGCGAAGCGCAACCAAGTTTCTGCATCTGATGCATCCCACATTTGCTGACAGACCGCGATGAGTAGTGCTCGATCATTGCGTTGTGGGTAGGCCTGCGGTAGAATGAAACCATCTGAGAATGTTACATAATTTGTACTTCGCTCAATGAACGTCGAGAATCCCGAACCACCCACCCATAGCGCTGCGCGGTCTATGTCTGGAGAGAACCCTGTGATACTTGCACCGTAGATTCCACCTAATGAGTAACCCATGTAATGAACATCTGAACTGTCAACCAAGTTGGTTCCGTTGTAATGTAGTTCCGCTAGGTCGCTACAAACGCCCTTGAATGTACGCGCGAGAGCCATTTGATTCACCAGCATCTGTTGAAGTCGATCCGATTGATGTTCGAAATATTCAGGGTTCGCCAAACCCATGAAGACTGTGTCTATATCAGTTCCAGACCAGCCATGGATATCTGTGGCCACCATCGCAACTTCGTATTCTTCCATCCAACCAATCGCCCAACTGGAGACTGCTGAACGACCGTCTCCGAGGAAGCCGTGCCCAAATACAACCAATGGTCCACTTTCGTTTTTGTCAGCTAGAACTTGAGGAATCACGAGTGTGAAGGGTATCTCCGCATTTTCAACGAATTGTGGCGTACCATTCGCATCAGTGCTAATTTTACTGGGTGGATTCTGCCATTCCAGATATTGTGGGACCGTGTATGTCCCTTTGATGCGACGGAAATCCAAATCCGAATCGTTCATCCAATCATCGTCTACCGTTTCAACAGTGCATCCAATTCCATCATTACCGAGTCGCCCTAATGCATCCGCACGCATGGAGAGCGTGGGCCCCACAATGGAGTCAAGGGATGCGGTATGGAATTGCCATGCATCCTTGAGGTTCTCAATATCGTGACCAGATTCATTCAGAGACTGAATTAGTGCAGCCATTGATTCCTGTCGAGATTCGACATCAGGGGCATCGGTTTGCTGTCCATCCAGAATTGCTTGGAATGCAACTGAAGGTGTTACGCTCAATCCTGAGATTCCAATTCCATAGGCAGTATTGGGTTCCAATGAGCGCAGGGTTCGGATGAATACAATCGTAGCAGAATCATCATCAGCTCTCGCATCGGTTTCAACCCAATGGGCCACTTTCTCACCAGTATCCAAATTGAGGAGTGTGGTTGCGTGTCCTGCTTCCATTGAGAGTCCAATTGAATATTGATCGGCGACACCGGTGAGGTTCGGAAGAGTGCTGAACGCCGTCATAATTTGGGTGGATGGACTCATCCCATCGAGTAGATTGAGGGATTCAATATGGACACTTTCCCCTGAATTAGAGAGGGAACCTGAGACGGGTAAAGTGTTCTCAGCATAGTTTACGCGCAGTCCGGTGACAGTTGAATTGTCTTCAATCAAGAAGCCATCTGAAGGGAATGGCAACATGCAGTGGAGGTGATTCAGGTTGTCACAACCGTCAGTCTGCTCTACTGCAATGACAGTGGGCAAAGGTGTTTCGAAAATCTCATCCTCCACATCAGTTGGCTCAATTTCACTTGATTCCAAGCAACCGGGTACGAGCATCATCAAAATGAGAAAAAGTGCAGTTAATCGACGATTCATAACATCGCGACATAACACAGGATTATGAAAGAGACTCACAGCAATACAGCATTAGAGAATAGTTGAACCACACTCTGGACACTTCATTCCAGGGAAGAAAGCTCCGGGCATGAAACCACATTCTGTGCAAATTGAGAGCACATCGTCGTACATGGTATTGGGAAACTGTTGGGGGCTATGAACCCCTACGGGGTTCGCAGCGAAGTATATGGTGGGCAGTCATTGGACGAGGGCTGCGGGGCTTGAACGGATGGGCGAGAAGATACCTCTACCGCTGAAGAAAGGATTCGGGGCGACAGATCGGATTGATGCTTGGTGGAAGGGCCCGAGTGCGATGGCCTTCTATCTTGGAATCATGGTTGTATACGCTACTTGGCGTGGATTTATGGAAGCAGATTTCTGGATATTCTCAGATTTTGGTCGCTCCGCAGGTGAACAGACAATGGCCATTGAAAGCAATGGCAGCCACGTTTTGAGTCCATTGTTTAGCCCTCTAATCATTCCAGATGAACACAGTTGGATGCCTGAAGCGGTGTGGTGGTTATCACCTGCAATGTTCATCCTCATTTTCCCCGCAGGATTCCGTGGCACGTGCTATTATTATCGCAAGGCGTACTATCGTGCCTTTTTCCAGCACCCGACTGCTTGTGCGGTCAGCAAACCTTGGAATTCCTACAAGGGTGAAACTGGATTACTCATCGTACAGAATTTACACCGTTACTTCATGTATGCAGCGCTGGCCTATTTGCCTATCTTGTCGTACGATGTTTGGCTTTCAATTAATTTCCATGATCCTGTGACACATGCTCACACTTACGGCATTACTGTCGGCAGCCTTGTTTTATTGCTCAACGTTATCATGCTGACAGGGTATACACTTGGCTGTCATGCGTTCCGACACATTGTCGGAGGCGGAACCAATGATTGGACTTCTTCAAGCATGTCTCGTCTCAAGTATAAATTGTGGAAATTTAGCACCAAACTCAACGAGCACCACAAAGATTGGGCACTCTATTCACTGTTTGTTGTGATGTTTGCCGATTTCTATGTCTATGCGTGTACAGACCCGATGTTCGGTTGGACAGACTATGTTTTGTGGGGTGGCTGATTTGACTGAGGATTACACCACCCACGAGTACGATGTCGTCATCATCGGCGCAGGTGGTGCCGGTTTACGTGCTGCCATTGAAGCGACACGAGCAGGTGCATCTGTCGCAGTCATTTGCAAGTCTATGCTTGGCAAGGCACACACTGTCATGGCTGAAGGTGGTGCTGCCGCGGCTCTAGCCAACAAAGACCCTCGCGATTCTTGGCAGACACATTTCCGTGACACCATGAAGGGCGGCAAATATCTCAATGATTGGCGCATGGCTGAAATTCACGCCAAAGAAAGCCCAGATCGAATTCGAGAACTTGAACAGTGGGGTGCCATCTTTGATCGAACCCCCGAAGGACTCACCAATCAACGCAACTTTGGTGGGCACACCTATCCACGCTTGGCCCATATTGGGGATGCCACCGGTTTGGAATTAATCCGCACTCTCCAAGAGAGGGGAATCCACACCGGAATGGAGGTCTACATGGAATACACTGTCCGTCATCTCTTCAAGGGTGATGGGAGAGTTACGGGTTGCTTTGCATACAATCGCGTCGATGGCTCATTACACGTGTTCAAGGCCAAAACTACAGTTCTCGCTACAGGCGGAATTACTCGCTGCTGGGCCGTCTGTTCAGGTTCATGGGAATACACAGGTGAGGGGCATGCTCTGGCATACTGGGCTGGTGCAGAGATGGGTGACATGGAATTCGTACAATTCCATCCAACCGGAATGATATGGCCTCCTAGTGTTCGCGGTATCCTCGTGACCGAAGGAGTTCGTGGTGAAGGTGGTATGCTTACCAATTCAGAAGGTGAACGATTCATGTTCAACTACGTCCCGGAAATGTACCGGGATGAATTCGCAGATACTGAAGCAGAGGCCATGGATTGGGTCAATTCAATCGTCGCGGATGAAACACCAACAGCACGAAGGCCACCGGAATTGTTGACTCGAGACGTTGTTGCAAAAGCCATCAATTCCGAAAGAGAAGCCGGTCGAGCCAGCGAGCATGGCGGTGCTTATCTCAACATCTCGTGGCGTCCGGAAGAACAAGTGAAGAAGAAGTTGCCAGGCATGTATCACCAGTTCATGGAATTGGCCGCGGTTGACATTACCAAGGAACCGATGGAAGTTGGACCGACTGCACACTATGTCATGGGCGGAGTCAAAGTAGATCCTGTCACACAGCAATCAACAGTTCCCGGACTCTATGCCGCTGGAGAGGCAGCGACTGGTCTCCATGGAGCCAACCGACTTGGAGGAAATTCCTTGTCTGATCTCATCACCTTTGGAAAGCGAGCTGGCCAACATGCTGCTCAAGAGGCTTCTGAGATGGAGGGTTACACAGATATCGATGAAGCCGAGATCGAACGTGTGGTTTCCGAAACTCTCGCACCATTGTCGCGTGAAGGCGGTGAAAATCCCGCCAAAGTGGTTGAGGACTTGCGTGACATGATGCAGGAAAAGGTCGGCATCATTCGACAAGGACACCTATTGCAGGAAGCGCTTGAGGAATTGGATGCCTTCCGTGTGCGCGAGAGATTAACATCTCCTGGTGGAACACGAATTTACAATCCCGGATGGCATCAAGCATTGGAAATTGGTGCCATGATCGATATCAGCAAAATGTGCGCGTTGGCAGCGTTGGCCAGGGAAGAGAGCCGTGGGGGGCATACCCGCTTAGATTTCCCCACCCCTGATTATTCGCATTGGGGTAAAATCAACAGCGTCATCACAATGGATGATTCCAATGAGATGGAATTGAACCACGTGAAGTACCCACCAATTCCTGATCACCTGAAGGGGCTGCTAGATGCCGATGATTTACACGAGGAGGAGTAATTATGGCTGAAGATGTAACATTCCGAGTCTTCAGAGGGGAACCCGATGAAGGCGGAGTTCCCAATGGCGAGATGGTCGATTACACAGTCGAGATGGATGAGGGGATGGTTGTACTCGATGTCATTCATCGCATCCAGGCTGAACACGCCCCTGACATGTCGTGCCGTTGGAACTGTAAAGCCGGAAAGTGTGGTTCATGCAGTGCAGAGGTGAACGGAAAGCCTCGATTGATGTGTATGACAAGAATGGAAGATATCATGGATGAAACACCAGAAGATACACCAGTGGTCGTCAAACCGATGCAAGCATTCCCACTCACAAAGGATCTCGTGACTGATGTTCAGTGGGCCTACGATCTCAACAAGACCATCCCCCCTCTCAAAGGACCAGAGGAGATGGATTGGGCCTTTGATCAAATTGAAGCAGATCGAGTTCAAGAGTTTAGGTCATGTATCGAATGTATGCTATGCGTCAATACCTGTCACGTGATGAGAGAACACCAGCTATTCGATGAATTTGCAGGACCTCGCTTCTTTGTGCGGTTGGCAAATTTAGAAATGCACCCCATGGATGAGGACAACCGTCTTGAGATGATTAAGGATGATTTCGGATTGGGCTACTGTAATATTACTCGATGTTGCACAGAAGTGTGCCCTGCAGGAATCAACATTACAGACAATGCAATCATCCCATTAAAGGAACGAGTCGTTACCGAGTATTATGATCCGATAGCGATTATTGCTAAGAAGTTGGGCCTTCGAAATTAAGGGCTACTAATTGA
>JASLKT010000019.1 GCA_030747395.1 Candidatus Thalassarchaeaceae archaeon | reverse complement strand
AGCTTATCGCAGCTTGTCACGACCTTCATCAGCTCTCGAGCCGAGCCATCCCCCAGTCAGGTTGTAGCATCAATTTATGATTAATTTCCACACTCACATCTGTGTGAGTCCTCTGGTGTCCAGAAACGTCGATTCTGGTTTCTCTGACCACCCCGTCACCCCCGCAGGGCGGGACGGTCTCCACCTCTTCCCCACGATAGTCAAGGCTACCGGGGTGCACATTTAAGCATCCCGCCGACCGACCTCCCGTATATGAATGGTTCGGGAATCGATGGGTGAGAAAAATGGGTGACTGCGCACTGAGATAGTGCATATTTTCTCCCTTTTCAGACAATATAAGAATGTAACCAGTTAAATCGTAGGCTGAAGGCGCCTAAGATTTCGTAAGATAATTGACTCCGAGGGGGCCATTTCTCTGGCACGTATCAATAGGCTTGAGGCTGCATCAAATTCACCCACTGCAATCAATGAAACTGCCTTCCCGTTCATCGATGATACATCTTCAGGCCATAGTGAAATTGCTGCATCCCAAATGCGATTTGCGACGCCATG
Organism: Candidatus Thalassarchaeaceae archaeon; assembly: GCA_030747395.1. GTDB lineage: Archaea > Thermoplasmatota > Poseidoniia > Poseidoniales > Thalassarchaeaceae > MGIIb-P. Next base: position 27,067 of record JASLKT010000019.1, on the reverse strand, counting down.
TCGACCACAGGTTGCCAAACATGTAGCCAAATTGTAGAGGATTGTCGAGTTGTGTTTGTCTTGCTGAGCTGCTTGCCTCAGAGCCAAAACCGCAGCCTCAAAATGTGGCTCTTCGGCAGGTGTTGCGGTCGGGCTTGATTCATGTACCTGAATCGCTAATTGGAGCAATGAAAGGCCGAAATTATTGAGGGCTGAGGAATCACCAGGCAAGGCATTGCATAGGATTCTAAATTCATCAGCAGCATCTTTCCAACGCCCCTCCTCAAGGGCTTTGAAGGCGGCAGATGAATGGCCGGTAATGGAGGCATCAGTTCCGACATCAATTGGAAGGGCCTTGGCCGGTAATAGTTCGGGTTCACCCCCCGATAACATCTCTGGATCAAAGCGAACGGTTTGTTCTGCTGGATCGACGAGTTCGTCGAAATTGACAACGATTTCTGAGACCTGAAGTTCATCGCCAAAATCATGAATCACAACGTCTTCTTCAACGGCATACACATGCTCAGCGTCGAAAGCCGCCGCATTGATTTGGAAGGCGTTTTCCACGAAAACCGGCGACTCAGAAAGTTGCTCTTCATCGGGGGTTACTGGTCGTGCTTTGAGAACCAACATTGGAGTGCTTGCTATCACTTCTCCAGTGCTTGGTGTGGCTTCAAGGACTGGAGGGTTTTCGGGCTCAGGTAAAGCCCACGGGTCGTCGGATTGCGAAGGAGGATCGGGGTCTTCAGTGGGCGATTCAGCCACTGTTGGTTGACTGGGTAAATCGTGCTCACTTTCGACGATTATGCCCGCAGGTGCACCGACACCAAATGGCAGTGTGGATGCAATTGTACCTGCCCCGCCGACTTGGAAGGGAAGGGATGAAGATGAGGCGGCTTTGACGATGCTGAGATCCAATCCACCTATGCCTTCTTTCGCATCATCCAATGCAGATTCACCAGGTAGAGGACCTGTGGGTCGGTTACTGCGGGCGTCATCAGTATTTTCCGCTGCAATGTGTGAAACTCGACTGCCACAAGATGGGCATTCTTCGGCCCCACCGAAGAGTAAACCGCAAGCATCGCACTCCTGCATGGTACGCTTGGAGGCGTGGGCCGTTTTGATGCTGCCGCCGAGCAGTGTAGGATGTTCGCCCTAGGCACTGTAGAGTGTCCCGTGGAAAACAATCATGAAAATTGTGGCAACAATACAGGTAATCATCATCACGGGGAAGCCCACTCGCATCCATTCCTTGGTGGTAATTGGATTTGGTCCACGCTCGCTAATCGAGACGGTCATGACATTGGCACTGGAACCGATTGGAGTTGCATTACCACCGAACCCGGCTCCCATGGCGAGAGCCCAGAATAGCGGTGCGAGGTCAATCGGATTACCTTCTTCTGCTGATTTTGCACCGACGAAGACAATCACTGGAATCATGGCTGCTGTAAACGGAATATTATCGACAATCGCGCTGGAGATTGCCGACACCCAAATGATTGCCACTGCAAGCATAACAGGGTCACTACCGAATGTATCGAAAATCCATTCTGCAAGCATTTGGAGGTAACCAACATTGCCCATTGCACCAACCAGCATGAAAAGACCTGCGAAGAACAGGAGAGCGTGCCATTCGACCTTTTCACTCACAGAGTGCATAAGCCCATGCCGCATTTCATGATCTTCGGGGCGCGCAGCGATTAGAGCGATTCCTGCACCTGCCAGGGCTAGGGCATGAATCTCGACATGGAGGTGTAAAAATTCAGTTAGCGAGAACATGACAACAGTAGCACCGAGAATCCAAAGTGTTGTCTTCATTAGCATCGGATGTTCAATACAATCCCATTCATCTTCTTCAAGAATCGCTTCGACATGGGCCGGTTTGGATTCACGCCATTCACGATAGTAGTAGCGAAGGTAGGCCAATGTCGCAACCCAGGCAAAGAACGTGAGAATTCCCAATCGAAGTAAGAACCCATTGAACCCAAACAATTCGCCAATTTCAGTACCTTTCGTGGCACTTGCAATCATGACATTGGGAGGGTCACCAACCATCGAGGCAACCCCACCCGTGTCGGAAAGTATCGCTTCTGCAAGCAGAGGAGGGATTGGGTTAATCTCCAACTTCTGACATATTCTCAAGGTGACTGGAGCGATGATAATGATGGCGGTTACGTTGTCAATGACCAACGATATCAATGTCGTAAATGTACCCAGATAAACCACCAATTTCCAAGGATCCCCACCCGACATTTTTGCAGCTTTAACGGATACATATTCAAAGAATCCTGAGATTTCAAGCAAAGCGGCAAAAATCATCATACCCAGTAGAAGTCCGATGACATCAAAATGAATCCAACCCAGCATGAGTGATTCTAGGGAATGATGGCAAATTTCACCATACGTTGCAGCCGAATCAAAACCGAGGTGATGGAAAATTGAGGATTGATATTTCCCATCTGGTCCAAGAGCCACTGTTTCACACAGATTGAATACACCCATTGTCAGCCCTAAGAAGAGCATGCAAACCACACCAAACCATGCTGCAATTGTGCGATGGATTTTCTCTGAAAGAATCAACGCGAACGCTGCCACGAAAACGACCAAAACCCAAATTCGCGGCTCCATAATCCACCCAAATGAAATTGGCTCTTGAATGTGCCTTCTATTGAAGGTCAAGAAAGCGGTGGAAATGACAACTATTCTTCTTCAATTTTTTCTGAAGGTAGGCCGACAATTGATTCGGTAGATTCTGGAATCAGTATTTCTGAGACTTCGCCTTCGACCATCACATCAATCTGGTCTTCTGTCCGCGCTGCATCTTGAATTTCTTCTTGCTTGAATTCGCTTTCGCCAAGAGCCTTGTCTAATCCATCTAATACCTCGCTGGCAACTGCTGATGAAATGGTCCCTGAACGTTCTGCATCCAATAGAGCCTGGATTTGTGCGGTGATGAGATCTCGTCTCGCGCGTTCTACACGGGCTGAATGCACAACATTCGCTTCAGATAATTCGACAATTCTTGCCTCACTTTCCTTCACTCGTGTGCGATAAGGCTCAGCCAGAGTAGATTGATCTTCATCACTAATCAGCCCCTGGGTGTTTAATGCGCTTAGTCTACGCAGAGCCGCTCGACTGCCAATCACTTCCGCCAGTGCAACTTCGTAACGGACTTCTGCCTCAGCAGGAGCTCCGCTAATGCCAAGTCGTTGCAACATGGGTCGCATGGTTAACCCTTGAGCCACCAAGGAAAATAGAACAACGCTGAATGCGATAATGAGCATGTCATCATAAATTGGGGATAATGTCGCCGTCATCTCTGCACCTCCAGTAACAGTTTCACCCATGAACAAAAATTCAGGTGGATGGCTGACTACGTGAGAAATCAACAGAAGTAGAGCAATGGGGATGCTACCGCGAAGTCCCCCCCACCACAGGGCAACCTGCCAACGACCCGATACGGGATTTGGATTTCGAATATTGGCAAGAGTGGTCAATGGGAATACCACAAGACGGGCGAATAGTGCGGCGCCAATCCCAACTGCAGCGAGGTGGAATACATGGGCATCCCATGCAAACACCGCTTGCAATTCGTAACCAATCAACAGGAACAATACGCTGTTTACCAAGAAGGACAACACCTCCCAGAAGTGATGCATGCCGATTCTGGCTGTCGGTGTCATCCCTTCTTTGACGCCGTGATTGCCGACCAAAAGACCTGCGACGACGACGCTGATGACGCCGCTCCCATGCAGCATTTCAGCCAAAAGGAAAGCACCGAAAGCTAGGGCCAATGTAATTGCGATTTCGACAAGGTGATCTTCCGATTGAAGCAAGAGCCAATTGGCGAATAAACCGCAAAGCAAACCGGCGATTGCTCCGACAAAAACCACGACAAGGAATTCACTTAGTCCAGCAGTGAATATGGAAACCAACGCCACATCAACTCCAGAGACGACAGCGAGAGTCGTTGCCAGAAGGATGTTGAACAGGACGACGGCGGTTCCATCGTTGAATAGAGATTCACCTTCGATGAGTACAGATAATCGCTTTGGAGCACCGAGTGTCTTCACCAAAGCCAGTACACTTACAGGATCGGTCGCAGCCAAAATCGAACCCAATAGTAATCCATACAGCAAACCATTTTCTACGTCCGCCCAAACAAATTTCCAGCAAATGACGCCAATAATTGCGGTGTTCATCAAAACACCAGGGATTGCCAAAAGAGTGATTGGGCGCCAATTCTGTTTCAATTTCCGTATATGCATCGCACTGGCGCCTTCAAACAATAAAGGTGGTAAAAGGATGAAGAAAATCGTCTCTGCAGTGAGGAGGCCTGTGAGTTCAATATCTTCAGGCATCCAAAATTCGCCCAACCAACCAACAATTAAACCGACGATTACCAATGCAATCGTGTATGGCAATTTCACCCAACGGATTGCAATAGCCACCAATAACGCAAGGATGAGAGCACCGAGAATACTCTGAAACCATGAAGGTGGAATCGCAGACATTAGAATGGGGCGGGACGAGACGACTCTTCAACACATACGCTCGCGCGCGAGGATAATGCTGTAAATCATGCACGCCAATAAATGGCGACATTGCCTCTTGCGTCAACAAGAATTGCATTGGTACGTGCTGCAATTTCTTCGAATACTTCTTGACGGGTTCCACGCTCTTCAACCAAACCTTTGTTCATCTTGATTTTGACAACTTTCCGGCTTTGCAATTGTGCATCCAATTCATCAAACATTGCATCGGATAATCCAGAGCGCCCGATTCTCAATGTGACTTTGAATTCCCGATCATGAGCCATCCGACGGATGTTGGCTGGAATATTACTCATGCATCCACCTCCTGTGGGAAATCCGGCCCTCGACGCGAAATACGGCCACATTTGTTACAGGTAGTGATGCGACACCCACGTCGAATACGGATGCGAGCGGTGATGCCTGGTCGAAGTGGTGATTTACATCCTCGGCAAATCCATATTCTCTGTTTTGGATGAAGTCCAATCCGATGGCGTCTGCCAATCAACCACATTTGAGCGGCTGCCTGATCAACAGTGGATTCAGAATACGACCATGGATTCTCAAGGATTTTGGAGAGGCGCTCTGACGCGGTGGTGGCTCTTTGACGTCTGGTTGCCGCAGCACGGGGTTTGCCTCGTTTGCCGCGCGCCATAATAGTCACCAATTTCACAGAACTGCAGAGATTGCAACACCGACCTTTTCGATATCTTGGTCCCCATTGATTGAGACAAACAAACCTCGCTCCCGATACCAATCAGCCAGTGGTGCCGTTTGTGTGTGATATGCTGAAAGGCGGGTTAGAACTGTGTCTTCGTTATCATCAGCGCGCCTCTTCATTTCCGTGTGACCACAGTGGTCACATTGCCCAGAAGTTGCCGTTGGATTGAATGTGTCATGATAGACTGCATCGCAGCCCCCGCATGTATATCGTCCACAAATTCGCTCCACGATTCTACTGTCGGGGACTTCGATTGCGATGACCACACTGAGTTCGGCAATATGCGACAATGCTTCAGCCTGTGCAATTGTCCTCGGGAATCCATCAAACAATACGCCATCAGTCGCATCGGATCGAGTCAACCTTTCCTCGATGAGTCCAATGATGACTTCATCAGGCACAAGTTCCCCCGCCTCCATGTATCCTTTGGCCTCCATTCCCAGAGTAGTTCCTTCGGCCAAAGCTGCACGCAACATATCGCCTGTCGAAATTTGTGGTTTACCTGTGATGGCAACAATATTGCCAGCCTGAGTTCCCTTGCCAGCCCCCGGGGGGCCAAACAACACGATGGAAGATGCCATGATTGGGCGAACTGTAGTGCCTTCTTGAACTGAACGGAGTCCTACGGGCACCGTTCATGCCTGGCCTGTGCGCTCTAGATACTCTTGGCCGTAGTGCTTCCATTGCTCCATGGTCCAACCGGGTGGAAGGCCACCAGGAGGGACGGGTGGGCCACTTTGCGAAAGGGCGGGCGGGAGACCTTCCGGCAATGCTGCAGGAGAGGGAGGCATACCGGTTGGAAGACCGCCTTTCACACCGGGGAGAGGTGGCAAGGATAGTTTCGGTTGACTCTGGGAAAGGGCGCTAGCCAACTCATCCGCACTGACTGCACCCGATGTCTGATTGTCCGTAGAGACGCCAATGTTGAGGGCTGCTTCACGTCGGCTTTCTTGGGCACCCAATATTTCACCTGGCGAGAGTAATTCCTCTCCACGTGAAATTGCTGGATCTGTTCTCCTCAATCTGAGAATTCCAAGGCCCAATAGTGAAACAATCATCAACGCAAGAACTGCAATAGACCAAGGTGGTAACCCTAAGGACTCAAGAATCCCTGCAATCCCGTCTGATTGACCATCTCCTGAAACCATTACTTCCAGAGTGGCCGAATCATTTCCTGATGCCAGTGGTTCGCCTGTTAGAGGGATTGCAGAACCACTGAAAATCACAGATTGTAAGCCGCGCAAATCATTGCTTTCCACTGTAAATGTGATGACCCGAGTTTCGCCCACACCCATTGCAGAAAGTGAATCACTTTCCAAATTGACAGAAAGTCCATCTGGAGATTCGGAAAGAATATTGACATCACAAGCGATGTTGCCAGAATTTGTGACTGATAGGTTCACATTCGCAAGAACCCCATGGGATAGATCAATTCGAGTTTCAGTATCGAATGTCAACCACAAACTGGGTTCGACAATGATTCCGATTTCCGCAACTTTTTGAATCTGAGTTTGTCCATCCAACGTTTCTGCATCGATAATAATCGAGAGTGTTTCACCTGGACCAGGAGGGGTGCCTGAAGCAACAGAAAGAGATACTGTGACACTGGTGGAATCGCCCTGCACTAGGCCCCCGGCTGCCGTTGATGCGAATCCGACCTGCCAACCATCAGGCAGAGTGCCAAAGGACCAACTCAACAACAAATCGACGTTGCCGATATTGTCCAATCCGATTTCTGCCAACCCATAATCTCCAATCGACGCTGAAATTGTGCCTGATTCAGGGAGATTGATCGAAAAGTCAGCGATTTCCTGAACAATCAAACGTGTTCGATTTATCTGGAATGAAGAATCACCTAACTCGGTTTTGAAATCGATTTGATTGGTGTCGCCGTCATTTGAATTGAAGGGGACCAAGACTACGATGTCAATCGTCAAGGCAGTACCTGGCTGTAAAGTGAATTGCAAAAATCGATCATCGCTTAGAGTGCCCGCTGTTAAATCCATGTCCCAATTTGGTAAAGCAGGTGAGGCGCGGACACTGAAATCAATCTCAATGTTACCTCTATTTTCAATCACCAATGTGTGTTCTATGCGTTGTTCATTCTCAACTGAAATATCACCGATGAATCCCGAGGGGCCTAGTGGATCTCCATTCCCATCATACAAATCAGCGCTAAAGGCACGGCTAACCCACACCTCCACAGATGACCCTTCATCGGACAGAGAATCGATCACAGAGAAGGCCGGATCTTCAATGCTCGAGGTGGTACAGGTGACATCTTCGACAGTTCCCGCAGAAGGGATACCATCGACGATGTATGGAACACGAACTCGGACTGGAACCGGAATAAATTGGAGTCTGGCCAGAGGCTCTAATGTGAGTGAAGACGAATTTCCAGTCCCCAACTCAATCGCCCAACGGTTGGGAGTCTCACAGGAGATTTGGTAGGTTGTTTGGCCGTTACCAGTGTTCAATACAGATAGAGAGAATGATGCGAAGTCACCGGGAACTGCACCAAGATTGCTGGTTCCGGCAAGGAGTGTTTCCAATCCTTCGACGCGAAGAACTTCGACCTCTAGTCGAATCGTATGGGATACGGTTGGATTCATTCTGTAATAGGCAATGACATCGACAACATAAGTCCCAGGCAGTGCATATCTAGCGCCGTTAAAAGCATCCAAATCCGCATCAATATCGCGCATTGTCACGGTGACTTGCGTACTATTTGCAACACCTTGAGCAGAGGTTAGAGAGTATGGCCCTTCGGTAGAAGTCGCCTTCTCCCAATCGTCCTCTGTTGGATTAAGTGCACCACCAGGTTCCATCATTTGTACAGGTGTAACGATGAGAACTACTTCCTCATCACCGGTTCCTTCGTTGGCCAAAGTCAAATCCCAAGAGACCTCGGTCCCTGTTGAAGGATCGAGTACCAATTTACGAGCAAGTTCAACCTCATCGGCATCTGCAGGCATAGAACCGTCTGGTAAATGGGGGGTGATTCGAACACCGATAGCTGTGATGTTCAAATCGAGTTCAGCAATATTGTTGTTGGTGCCATCCACCTCGTCATTCATTTCAGTAACATTGTTTGTCGAATCTAAGGTCAACCGAATTGTGTGAACACCAGTGGTTGTGAATTGCTTTTGGAAAGAGAAGGAATCTGAGGCCCCCCCTGCAAGTGGATCGCGAGTTCCGCTCCAAAGAATCTCATTGTCAGTGATGTCCTCGACCAATACTTCGTAACTACCTGTAATGGCAGGGGCCTGATTAATCCAAGCCATTCGTAAGAGGACGTAATCGTTCTCAAGAGGCGTGGTTTGACTGGCCCATACTGAGCCCGAAAAGACTGCGATGTCACTGATTGGATTTTCATTTCCAACCGCGGAAATGACGACTGCATAGTCCTGTTGAGAACCACCCGCATGGGACACAGAAATGGTCCAATCACCTGTCGAACCTGTGGACAAGCGAACACGTTCAACATTGTTCAGTGAATCCTTTGAACCACCCGTGGTGGAAAATCCATTTGAGAAATCATTACCCTTGTAGACAGTGCCATCCGGAGAAGTCACGGTCAAATCCAAGTCATTGACCAATCGCGATGCAGATTGAGTGGCTGATGAAGAGCCTTCTTGGTCATTCCAAACCAGTGTGACGTCCAAACCATATGATCCGTCGAGAGCGTAATTGTATGCATAGGATAAGCCGGGTGACAATGTCTGAGATGTGTCGTAGAAGATATTCTTCGCGATGACACCGTCGAAAGGATACAGACTTTCTTCAAGATCAAGTTGCCCCCAACCCTCATCCATATTCGGAATATTAGCGGTGCCAATATCTCTCGCACCGTTGATTAGAATCGCTTTGATGAGAGCACTATCGGGATTGGAAATCGAAAGTTCTGTCCGCAAAAATTGGCGTGCAAGTAGAGCGGCACCACCCACAACAGGTGTTGAAGAACTGGTTCCATCAGCTGACATGTAGAGTGGTGTAGTGGTTCCCGAATGACGCGCGCTAGAACACGACCAGCCCGCAGGGTTCTGTGCTTCTTCAGCACGGGAACTACAGATTTGTACACCCGGTGCAATAATATCGGGTTTGATGCGACCGTCCGCGGTTGGACCTATACTGGAAAATGAGGCTACTTGACCAGCAGATGCGGTGCCCGGGCGGCCCGTTGTCGACGCTCCAACGGTCAGGACATTTTTCGCCGTCGCAGGAGGGGCAATGGATTGCGCTCCTTGGCTGCCTTCGTTACCAGCAGCGAACAAAACGAGGAAATCATCGTAATCGTGGAGGAATGAATCAGCAGAACGTGAATCAGATGTGTATTGGCCCCACGATGATTGGGCGCCCCAAGAGTTGGACTGAACGTGCGCATTCTTCTGCTGAGAATCTCTGAACATATCATACAGTGAGCCCCAGCGAGCAAGTTGCCCAGATGAATCGTGTTCGAGTTGATAGAAATGGAACGTGGCTGCTGGAGCAACTCCCTGTGTGGACGAATCGCCAGAACCATCACCCAGCATTGTCCCTGCAACGTGCGTTCCATGGCCCGAATTTGTGTCAGCGGCAGAGTTATCGGGACCGTAATTGTGGTACACCCCTCGGATTCGATTGTTGAAATCACCATGGTCTTGATCCAATCCTGAATCGGACAATGCGCCCACTTCACCCGTTCCATCAAGGCCACCATTGTGATTGTTTACGGTTGCATCGATGGTGGAAATGCTGCGGGCATAATTGTTGACGATCCCAATCGAATCATGAGGCTCAATGAAAAGCAGCCGGTGGTCCTTTGAAAGAGCGGGCAACCAAGCAGAATCAATTCCAATCGCTTGGCAAAGATAAGAGTCACATCGAACAAATTCAGCGCCAGTCATGTATAGGTGTTCATCCATTTGACTGGTATCTACATCCTGAGCCAAAGTAAGATCCAAATCAATCAAGCCACTAGATTGATGCAAATCAACATCAAGACGCCAAGCTGGTTGCTGCGCCCCTACCCAACGAACCCGATCATCTTCTGCCAGTTGGATGATTGCAGCACTACGTGCTTCAGTTGTATTGGGAAGTCGTAGCACCCAAGCATCTTCGGGCAATGTGTCGACAATGTTGGCTTCGACACCTTTCGCCAATGTTTCCGCTAATACACCATCATTTTGATGCAATTGTACGATAAGGAAACCTGTAGCAAAGGGGTCATCGGTCGCTTGAAGATAGGGAGGAATCACCGATTCCTGATACAATGGATCAAAGTTTCCAGTCTGCACCCAAAGTTGACCTGAACCGGATGAAATCGATACACCTGGGCCCGGCGCACCATTGGATTCAAACCAATTTTCAGCCGCTTCGGCGGCAGTCCAAAGGGGACTATCCTGCGATTCCTCATAGACAGAAAAAGACGAGGATGACCACGGCATTGTGACCATCAAAAAGACGAGGAAGAGCGGAGACAATGCGCGACGCATGGGGCTTAACGAACCGCAGCCCCTTTTTGATAGTTGACGCCCGTAGGGCGTCTGATGATTCACGATTTTTGGGGGCTCAACAGTTGTAATATACTGAAATTGCAGCATCTGTTTTCGCGACAGAAGCCTGCCAATCCGATTCGGTGCCCATGAGGGCCCGAATACAATCCACATTCTCTGGAATTACATCGCTTTCTTGGTGAATTGCTTGGAAATAATACAACCGATCACCAACAAGTTTGACCCCATCTTCCCAGACGAAAATTTCGTGCAAATCGCCCCACTTCCGACCGATATCTCTAGCCATCTCCATGACCTCTGCTGTTGTCGGCATTCGGTTTTCTGCACCATTCATTACAATGACACGAGGGGTGTTTTTCCACATGTCCAAAACGGATTCTGTAGTGAGACCATGACCAGATGGCAAATCTGCAATAATCGCATGCATGTGCATAATCGTTGTTGGCACTGCAACTGCAAGACTGTTGATCTCGATTTCAGGCTTTACAGTCATGACATCAGGGCCATGGTGACTGGGGACTTTCAATACTGGCTTGATGGCATTAATCGGCCCCTTTCCAGAGTCGCCCGGGTCGGCTGCTCGACGAATCATTGTGCACTCAACTTTCAAGCTGCCACAGTGATCATACAACGGCACCAATGTTCGAGAAAGTCCAGTCGTATTACAGGACACCACCCGGGTACCATCTGCATTCATATTTGCAGCATGATTTGCTGATGATGTGTAAGAAAGTCCGGTTAGAGCGTGCTTCTCTCCACCTTGGAACATGTGCTTGATTCCTGCTGCTTTGTATTTGGCCAGATTTTCCGCACCAAGTTTACCTGGGCTGCAATCGACAACAACATCGGCGATAGCCAAGAGAGCCGAAAGACCGCCTGAACAATCATACCCTTGTTCCGCAAAACGAGCAATACGATCCGCATCATCAAATGTGCAGTAAAGAGGGAAGCCTTTCTTGACCGCTAAATCGCAGCCAAATGAAGGGCCCGTTTTTGTGACTCCAACAATTTCCATGTCATCTTGTGCATCGACAGCATCTGCTACTCGTTTGCCGATGGTTCCAAACCCATTGATTGCGACTTTAATGCTCATTGAACGACCCCCACTACTGCTGTCTCCAGTAATTCGCCCCCCCCTGACGACTGCCTATGAACATACCCGTGCTCCCGTAGGGAGCGCGGAATCGATAGTTGACCACATTTTACAGGGGTTCGGGTTAAGGAGGATAGCGCCCCGGAGAGGCGCGAGGGTAGTCCATGATTGATGATATAACAAAGAGTCTCAAACTCAATCGGAACCTCTCAAACAACCTCTCAAAAGCAATTGAACTTGATCGGGCAATCAAAATTGGATGGGGGGCACAAGGTGATGCGAAACCGAAAGAAGGAGAAATCGGAATCGCATCATATCTACCCAAAGGTGCGCGAGTGCGGCTTCTGGGGAACTTGGGTGACTTTACAGGATTTTGTTGCAAGGGTGGGACATTCACACTAGAAGGAAATGCGCTCGGCTGGTTTGGCGCATTTTCCTCAGATGGTCGATTGGTTGTCGAAAGGGATGCCGGCATTCGTTGCGGACATGGTATGACTGGCGGAAGGATGTTCTGCCAAGGTAGTGTTGGTGATGAGGCAGGTGCTGCGCTCGACGGTGGGGTAATCATTGTTCGAGGCCATGCTGGCCAACGCACTGGCATTGGCATGAATGACGGAACAATCGTCGTTGTAGGAGATTGTCAGGCTGATGCCGGACAAGGAATGACAGGTGGGCGAATTATTGTCGATGGTCGTTGCCTTCCTGAAGGTGAAGGTGCGCAACAACGTAACCTGACCAAAGCCGAGCATAAAGAAATCAATTCGTTGCTCAAAGAACATGATCTGTCTGTGAGCGAAGATGCGGTTATGATTGAAGCGAATGCTGCACATGCCATCCCTTCAACACCCCCACTGCAAACAGTTTGGGGTGACTTCGGAGAAATTGGTTTGATTAGTGGAGAAAGTGCAATCGATTCTTCCAGTCCAATTGATGTGGTCACCTTGGTTACCCGGGGTGAAGAAGATGATGGTGTCGTCTTCCCATTACCAGTAATGCTGGAACTAGAAAGTGGCAAGGGATTGTCAGGGAATTTGCTTTCCGAACAGCCCTGTATGGTTAGTTCGGACCCACGAGGGATCGATTTGGTTCGCATTGATGCGGGAAATCTTTCTGACGCGGATGCATTGTTAGCAAACGCAGCAGGTATTGTTCTCGATTTGGAGAATCTCCCACCTCTACATGATGGTGAAATTCTTGCGCTCATGACTGGACTTCGTTCTCAACTTGGCGATGACAAACCAGTACTAATTGCTGGACGGGTTGACCGGATTACCAATCTACACCGTATGCTGCGAGATCAACCGATTGATGGAGTCATGGTGCGCCTCACTTCGGGAGCTGGTATGACTGCCCCCGCTGCATTACCCCGAATCGGGTTGTCGGCTCGAGATGCTGGTGTTTCAGACACATTACACATCCTTGATATCCCATGGGATGCAACATCTGATGATGCTGCGATCGCCGCAGCTGCTGGCTGTGGAATCATCCGCGCAAGTCCATTCTCTGCCGACGATGAGATTCCTAGCACACAAAAGGCGCGTGCTGAAGCAGTCGAAAAATGGCTGTCAGAATTTGCAGCATCTTTACGTGGACGTTTGACCGATATGGGTCTCGATGCATTGGAGAAACTCAATCGTCGCCACTTGCGTGCTCTGGAGCACGATACTGCTGCACAAAGTGGATTGCGCCTCGCAGGATATGACCGCCCACTTCCTCAATGGATGGGACCGTGAGGAATCCGCATGCCAACGGTGACTTTTGATCATGCAACCTTGCGTGCCATTCAGGCACGCCACGGTGTAGACCATGATCCGTGGTTGTGGGAAGAAAAGCTCAGTAACATTGGTTGTGTAGTTGAGGAATGTGATTCCAGTGAAATTGAGATTGAGATTTTCCCCGACCGAGCCGATTTGCTCTCCCCTGAAACAATGGCACACGCTGCGCGTGCATTCCTTCACGGGGGAGGGGCAGAGCCGGACCTAGCGACCACCGATGGTAGCATCACGATGAATGTGGATCCGAGTCTTGAGAACATACGGCCAATCATCTATGGCGCAGTTGTGCGAGGTGTTGACAATGGGTCATCACCGGAAGAGAATGATGCATTCATTCAGTCACTAATGGATCACCAAGAAAAATTGCATTTTAGCATCGGGCGTCGACGGCGTCGTGCCTCGATTGGTGTACACGATTTGTCTACGCTAGCACCTCCATTCAAGGTCATCACAGTCCCGGAATCATACTCGTTTATCCCATTGGCTATGACGAAACGAATGAGTATTCGAGAAATCCTTGAATCTCATCCAAAAGGTGTTGATTATGCGCATTTGCTTGAAGGTTTTACCGAATTTCCAGTCATCATCGATGCAGCGGAACGTGTTCTCTCATTCCCCCCCATTATCAACGGCGACCACACAACTGTGACCGAATCAACCACTGACTTCTTCATCGATGTGACGGGATGGGATGCACGCGCATGCGAGGCCAGTTTACTCCTTGTTTGCCTGGCATTTGCGGCCCGAGGCGGAGTGGTTGAGACCCTCGAACTCACCGATTGTCATGGTCAAGTTCAGAGGACACCAAACGGTAGGGCGCGTCGTCTATCTTTGCCAAAGAGATTGCTTGAAGAAATCCTAGGGCGTGAATTTTCCAAACAAGAAATGCGGGATTCCATCGACCGAATGGGTGGTCGTTTCATCGAAATGCGGACCGTTACCAACGGACCTCGTACTGTTGAAAGGATGGCTGACGCCGCCATTGGCGAACAAGAATATCTCATCGAAATGCCACGGTGGAGAGCAGACATTCTCCATCCCGTAGACTTGGTCGAAGAAGTTGCAACAGGCATTGGCTACGAAGACCTCGGCAAAGCATTGTCCGGCCAATCAAAGGCGGGCATACCATTGCCAACTTCACACCTTAACCGCCGAATCCGAGAATCACTCCAAGCCAACGGCTTACAACAGGTTACTTCGCTAACGCTGTCCAATGAAGGAGATCAATTCAACAAGATTCGCTATACTGCAAACACTGGTGTCACAGGGCTCCATAACCCGATTACTGTGGACCACACCATTCTACGCCAGAGTATTACTCCATCTCTACTGAATTTGTTGGCGGCCAATCGCCATCATGAATTGCCTCAGCGCGTGTATGAACTGGGTACTGTCGTGCGCGATCATCACAATACTGAACGTGTTGGTTGGGCGTGTGCTGAAGTAGGCACAGGATTTACTGCGGCCAAAGGGATGGCTGAAGCACTTCTTCGGGATCTCGGTGCCCATACTCGAGAGATTGCTGTTGATTACCAACCTTTGACCGAATCGGATGGCGGACCGTATCTCTCTGGTCGTGGAGCCAAAGTTCTGGTCGCGGGTGAGTGGGTGGGGTGCTGTGGTGAAATTGACCCCACCGTCTCAGAACTATTTGGCCTCAAGGTCCCCATTCACTGTGGTGAGTTTGATGTCGATGCATTGGGACGTTTAATTCCAGACCCAATTCTATGAATTGGGTTGAACATCACACCCCAACCGATTAAACGGGTCGAATTGACCCAAGGCCATGCGTGGTCGCGCTCTGTTGCTCGTGCTGCCCTTGCTCTTGATGAGTTGGGCACCCGTTACAATGAGCCTCGGAGAGGCTCGTCCTACGCGTGAGGCCGCTGAAGATGGAACTTATGACGTGCTAATGTTGGGCAATTCCTACACCTCACAGAATAGTTTGAGTTCACGTGTTCAGGCCTTGTTGGATGCATCGGGAACTTCAGCGAGTGTTTCAGATTTGACCGGAGGCGGCATGAAGTTGTATCAACATGCAGACAATGCTGAATCTTCGGGAAATCAGTGGAATACAGCCCTGACCACAAACCAGTATGAGTTTGTCATCTTGCAAGATCAAAGCCAAGTCCCATCCTTCCCAACCACTGAATCCATGTGGCAGAATTCCAAGAATGGTGCCATTCGCCTAGATTCAATGATTGAGGCTGCGGGTGCTGAAACCATCTTTTTCATGACATGGGGGTATCGAGATGGAGATTCAAACAATGCGTGGCTGAATCCAGATTACCCTACAATGCAAGCCAATCTTGAATCGGGCTACAACATGTATGCTGAGAACATCACCACCGCTGAGCGCACACCATACATTGCACCAGTAGGATTGGCCTACAAGGCGATTTACGACGATATCGTAGCAGATGGAGGAACGCCCACTGACCAAGGCACATTGTTCTACAATCTGTATTCTAGCGATGGTTCACATCCTTCGACGTACGGCACATATCTGGCCGCTTGTGTCATGCATTCAACCATTACGGGATTTTCTTCAATCGGATTGCCAGACCCATTTGGATTCGACGAGAATGTGAGATTGCAACTACAGGAGGCGGCGGATTCGGTCATCTTTGACGAATCATTGGGCTACAACTACCCATGGCAAAACGAAGCCGAGGATGGACGCGAAATCGTGATGATTGGTCCATTCTCAAGGCAAGCCGAACTGCAATATCCGTCCGACCAAACAGAGGATGAACTCCTGCCGCTGGTCATAGCATTGCATGGATTTTCAGATACTCCCGAGTATGTGTACGACTACTTCCAAGGCCCCAATAGTGTCACTGAAAACCGCCATCTGCTTTTGACACCCATCGGAACAGAAAATCCAGAGGGGAAATATTTCTGGAACGGTCCACCAGCGTGCTGTGATTTTTACAATCAGAACATTGACGACGTGGGTTATCTCTCATCACTCATTGACACTGCGGTGAACCATTGGGATGCCGATCCTGAACGCGTCATGCTGATTGGTCACTCAAACGGTGGCTTCATGTCGCACAGGATGGCTTGTGATGCTGGAAATAAAATCCATACCATCGTAAATTTCGCAGGTGCCACGTATGGCGATTTCAGTCAATGTAATCTCACAGGTTATCCGAATATCATCAACGCTCATGGGACCGTTGACAGTACGGTCGATTACAATGGTGGAGAATTCGCAGGGGAGCCCTATGCCTCTTCACCCGGTGGAGCTGCATTCTGGGCTGAGCGCTCTGGATGTGATGAGTTCTCGACGCTGGCGGGAACACTGGATTTGGTTGGAACCGAGGCCAACGAGACCCAGCAGCAGGAGCATCTCAATTGCATACAAGGAAACAGAGTCGCACATTGGAAATTGGTGAACGAGGGACATGTTCCCATTTTCCCCGAAGGATCTCTCATTAACGCCGCCTTCGATTGGGCCTTCAATTCAGATGATGCACAATCAACAAATGGGGGAGACAATGGTTCGGAACCTAGCAATTTGTGGTTTGGTAGTTCTGATGGAACCAATGTCTTGATTGAACCGGGTGGAGGTTCTGGATTTACTGTGAATATCACCAACAATGCATCCTTCACAGATATTGCCGATATTCACATTCAAACGAATACGGGCTGGGATATGTCGTGGAATTATGGTGATGGCGATCCGGCGAATGGTTACACTTTGCAGATGGACAGTGATTCATTACACTGGATTCAGTTCGCCATCTCGGTGCCAGAAATCTCCATGGGGCTGCCCTTGGCAGGATCCAAGCATTCGTTTACGATTATTGCGGCGAGTCAGCATGATGGGAATTCAACCACATGGACGTTTACTGTGGAAGTCCTACCTTGGAATGGTGTTGAGGTTGCGGCGCAGCCAGAAAATGCAACTTTGGACCCTGGCACAGAGGTCCGCGTTCCGGTCACCGTTCGAAATCTGGGCAATGAAGAGAAGAGCATGGGCGTTCGGGTTCGCCCCGTCAGTGCCGAGGGTGTGCCGATTCCAGGTTATGATCCAGCAATTTCATTCTTCCATAATGGATGGGCAATTGAAATTTGGGAATTGTATGACGTCCTAGATTTGGGACCGTATCAAACAGGAACTGTGCAATTGGAATTTCATGCACCCAATCTCCCCACAGGCACGATGTGGGTGGAATTCAGCACATGGAGCAGTGGGGCGAGTCAGCAAATTTCCACGGCAATAATCGAAGTGAATATTGTTCGCGAACGAAGTGCAACGATTGAATTTTTGAATGAGGATTGTGCGCTGATGGATGCAGGAGATCTATGTACAAGTGAATTCAGAATTCAAAATACAGGCAATTATCTGGATGATTTCGAGATCGAATGGGAATTACCCGAATCGCTTGAATTACAAGAATCTCAAACTCTGTTCAGCCTTGAACGAGGTATGTCCACGGATGTCGGCATCATCTACGTCGTCGAAAGTGGGTTGCCTGCTGGATTAGAATTGTCTCCAACGCTTCGATTGATGACTGCCGATGGAATCGAGATGGGTTCGGCCTCCTCGACGATTGAGATTGCCACTCTCTGCGATTGGGAAATCCAATCAAACACCATCACGATGGACGACATGGACAATATCACACTGATGTATACATTCAGAAATATAGGCAATATCGCCGATGGTTTGGATGTCACATTATCGACGAATATTTTCACCGAATATGGATTAATCCCCCCCTTTTCTGAGGAATGGGAAATTGGCGATTGGGAACCAAACCATTTCATCCTCCACGATATCGCGCCTAACACAAATGTGACATTCACAGCTTGGATGCAATTGCCTCGAAATCAAGAATTGGATCAAACGGCGGAAATTACTGTTGAAATGCGAAGTACGCTCGAACCCAGTATCATTTTCACGAATCGAACTGAATACGAAATTCTCGCCGAATATTGGCCTTCTGAGAACATCGAAGAGGAAAGTAAGTGGGATGTATTCGTCGATAGTGTTCAGTTATTCTGGAACAATTGGAATCAAATTCTAATCTCCATCATTGTGACCATGGTGGGTGCTGTTGTGCTACATCGTGCCGTCGTCTACCGTCAGCGCCGGGATACTGAATGGGCACAACTGATTGCATCAAGACATACGGAACCCGAAAAAGTTGAAGATTGGATGGGGAAATTCAGTGAGAAGAATGTCCAGACGCCGCAAGCTCCAATCAGTTCGGAAATGGATGCTGAGGCATTCAAACTGGCGTTCCAGATGGGGTCTGAATCAAAACCGAAGAGAGAGGCACCAACAGACGAGGTTATGCAGGCTGCAAACACTGTTTTTGAGCACCATGACGAGAAAGCAGATTATGATGCAATAGAAAATTTGACAGATGTTTTGTTGGATGTTTCCGGGCCCCATGAAGCCAACGAAGCCCTGAAACCTGCCGAATCGAAGCCAACGCGCACCATTCGCCATCCCCGCAAGAAGGTAACCAAAACAATGCGTGACTCGACCGATGATGATATCGACCTAGATTTGTGAGGTTTTCACATGTGGATGATTGGAATCGATGAAGCCGGCCGGGGCCCCGTAATCGGACCACTCGTTGTGGGTGCACTCCGCGTGCCGGAAGGCGACCTACACAGACTCCGCGATGCCGGAGTCACAGACTCAAAATTACTCTCCAAATCAAAACGGGAAGAATTAGACCTATGGATTCGAGAGCAAACCGAACAACGTGATTGGGCATTTGAACTCTGCATCTCTCAACCGGCTGAGATTGATCGAGCCATGGCCATGACGAATCTAAACGATCACGAAGTGACCCTATTCGCCTCCCTTGCTAGGCGGTTGCACACAGAAGGTGGAGGGGTTCTCCAATTGGATGCCTGTGATTCAAATGCTGGGCGCTTCGGAAATAACGTCGCCAGTCGCATCCCTGATTGGCCATGGGATGATTGGTCAATGGACAGTCGACATGGTGCAGATTTACACTGCTTGGCTGTGGCTGGCGCTTCGATATTGGCCAAAGTATCTCGCGACAAGGCACTCCATTCACTCTCCACTGAAATCGGGATTGAATTGGGGTCAGGATACCCGTCCGACCCTACGACAATTGCTGCACTGTCCCACTTGATTGAGGGTTCCGAACCACACGATTGTTTACGATGGGGTTGGGCAACTGTTAGAGACGCATGGGTGACAATGTATGATTCAACTCCACCAATTAGGCCGATGGACCCAAATGCCCCCCCCAACGCGCAGAGAACCCTATTCTGAGCCCCGCATGTTCAAGAACGGGGTGCGAGCGGTTTCGCCCTATGGGCGAACTGGATTCAGCAGTGATTGCACTGTTGCGCAAGTATGCCTTGCAAAATGCCCTAGAGTATGATGGGCAGGGCCAAGTTGGTTCAGTGATGGGGCGAGTGATGGGTGAAAATCCAGATCTTCGAAGTCAAGCGAAGCAATTGACACCTGCAATTGCCAGTCAAGTTGCTGAAGCGAATGCATTGGCAGCAGAGAAAGGGTTGGAGCATGTTCGTTCAATTCTTGAAAGCGAATCTCCCGATGCGCTAGAAAAGAAAGTCAAGGATCGACGGGAGGGGTTGCCACCATTGCCAAATGCCGAACAAGGAAATGTGATTCTCAGATTTGCACCGAACCCAAATGGCCCACTCTCTTTTGGTCATGCGCGTGGAGTTGTCATCAATGCCGAATTCGCCAGAATGTATGACGGTGAAGTGATTCTTCGTTTCGATGACACAGATGCTGTTGTTAAACCACCTGATCCAGACGCATACGCACTCATAGAGGATGATTTTACTTGGCTTGCCGGTCAATCACCAAGCCGAATTATCCGAGCATCCGATAGAATGGATGTATACTTGGAATATGCAGTGAAAACTTTGGCTGAAAATCATGCATATGTATGCCAATGTACAGGAGATGAATTCAAAGAATTCCGAATTTCAAAAACTGAATGTCCATGTCGCAATCGTCCAACGGATGACAACATGGCCCTCTGGTCACAAATGAATGGTGGCTCGATTCCACCAGGTGGTGCAGTCATTCGAATCAAAACGGACATGTCACTTCCCAATCCAGCTCTTCGGGATTGGCCAGCACTCAGAATTCAACATGTAAATCACCCAATGGTCGCAGATCGCTACAAAGTATGGCCACTACTTGATTTCCAAAGCGCTGTAGAAGATTATCTGCAAGGTGTCACCCATATTGTGAGGGGTAAGGATTTGATGGATTCAACTCGAAAACAAACTCTGCTATACGAAAAATTTGGTTGGGAGTATCCAGAAACATTGTATTGGGGACGGGTCAAAATTTTCGAATTTGGAGGATTCAGTACATCACAAATGAAATTAGATATTGCAGCGGGGCAATATTCAGGTTGGGATGATCCTAGATTACCGACACTCAGAGCAATGCGACGTCGTGGATATGACGCTGGAGCCATGCGGAAATTTTGGATTGATCTAGGTCTGACACAGAAAGATATCTCAGTTCCTATGTCGACGCTGAACAGTCTCAACGCCAAGGCGGTCGATGCTGAAGCACCACGACTCTCATTTGTGCGCGACCCACGTTCCATCAAATTGGATATTTCTGGAATTGAACTAACCAAGGTGACGTTACCAATCCACCCTGAACATCCTGACAAGGGAGTTCGTGAATGGCCACTTGGAGATAGTCCACTCAATGTGAAGATTGCTAGTGAGGATTTTTCCTCACGCGAACCAAGGCGTTTGAAGGATTTTGCAGACATTGGAATCCACCATAAAAAAACGGTGAGAGGATGGACTGGAGAAGTCGGTCGAACCGAACGCGTTGGCAACACCCCGATTATTCATTGGCTACCCAGCAACATGGCACAACCAGCCGTATTGCTGCTTGAAGAAGAAGGCGAATTGGTTGCGGCTGAAGGTTTGTTGGAAGTCAACGATTATCCAGATGGAACGGTGGTTCAGTTGGAGAGGATGGGATTCGCTATACTCGAAGGCATCGAGGAGAATGGAGCACGTCGATTGGTTCGATTGCATGGTTAGATTACCCACACGCGCGCGCACGAGGGTTCTAAGTCAAATCTCTCCGTCGCCAGAGTATGCAGGCCCGCCAATCTCGTCGCGCCTACACGATTCTCATCATCCTATTAGCTTCGATTATTCCCCTCAGTATACCTCCCTCGGCAAGTGCAGAGGTTGTGTGCTGTGGAGCCAATGAGTTTGAACTGTTTCTCATCGGCGAAAACAATGAGGCGACCATGACTCCCTTTGAGAATGAACTCGTTGGAATCAATGAAAAGGGTGTCAGTCAATCTGTGCAAGGTACTGAAGAAATTGCCACATGGAGCATCATTTGGAAGCAAAGCGCAACGATCCCTGAGTCAACTTGGAGATTCAATATCGCCTATGAGGTCGAAAATGCAGCGGGAGTATATGCCAACGCAACCGTTGATATTCGAATTGGTAGCAATGTCTACACAGCAGAAAGTGGCACCCCTGGTGCATTCATGTCTGGAAGTGATGTTATTGGAATTGACATTGAAATACCCCCGATTGCGGTAGGTATGAACGATCCGATTGAGGTCACCTTTGCAGTCAGGAGTATGTTGTTCACCCAACCGGGGGATGATTCATCCATTCGATTCGTTTGGGGTGAAGACACCGGAAGTTGGCTTCGTGTCAACCTACCATTGGTCACCATCGATATGCCCAATGCATTGGTGGTTGGTGAGGAAGTGTTTTTCCCCGTCCTTTTGAAATCTGGCTTTGGCGAACGAATGTGGTCATCGCTTGAAGATTTTGAATTCAAAGTAGGTGGTGTAGTCGTTAGTGATGTGCGATCACCCAGCATCGTCTCTGGAGGTGTTGAAGTGCCATTCGTGTGGAATCCAGGCTCCAGTCCTACCGATGGAAATTATCAGATCAATCTATCCATTTGGCTGAACACAGGCGATATTCCCCTAACCACTGGAAGGATGCATGATATCACATTCGAAGAAGGTGGAGGGACTCAGAGTTACCACTTCGGGGAACCAGCAAGGGCGGTGAGCAGTCGATTGGATGTTGATATCGCTGTGAAATATGATGGATCCCACATCACTAGAACTGTAGAAATGGAAATTGAAGGTTCTATGGCCTCATGGTTGCGTTGGGGGATGGATAACATTGGAAATAATTCGCTTCCTTCAGATCACCTATTTTCACAAGTTCAAGGCCAATCTATTGCTTCGAATCTAAAAGAAAATGGTCGAGTCGATGACTCCGAGAAAGAAGCACTGTTGAATCATGTCGATGGGAGTACACGAAATCTTGAGGTGTTCTTGGGGAATGCCGGTTTGGCTCTCAATCCAGATGGTCTGTTTGAAGCGGATTTATTCGACATGAATCCAGAGGTTGCAATCGACCTTATGGGCGTTTCAGGAATTGATGATGCACCCATGAAAATTAGAATTGATGTTGTTCTAGAATTGTCTGGTGAAGAGCGTATTCTACTCATTTCAGATTTCATTCGGCCACAATTGGGGACAGGAATATGGACAATGAATGGTAATCCTTCGGTGGATTTGAGTGTCACCCTTACAACAAGTGCATTTTCGGGATTGTACAGTGTCATCAAGGAAGATTTACCCGACAATATGCAAGTAACACACTACAGAGTTGGATTGTCAGAAGTGGTTACAATTGAAATCAATGGTTTGTCTGACAATGACAAATTCGAAGTCGAATATGCTGTTGCAGGAAGTGCATTATTTTCGCCATTCGTGAGCCTTTTAGCAACCGTATTGCTTCTGGTCTCAGGAATTGTACTCGGACTTCGGTTGACACAATATCGTTCGCGATGGATTGTCGGCATCTCTTCATTTGCATTTTCTGGAATGATGGCTTACGTCTATGTGTTGTCTGCACTACCACCAACATTTGTGATGGGAATTGCAGCTGCTTGTGCGGTTTTGATGGTGCCATTGGCAATCATCTCCCCACGACATGAGCAGGATTGGGCCCTCGGTGAAGATTCGCTATCTGATGATTATGAAAAAGCCCTATCTAGAGAAATCCCAACCGTGGATTGCCCGGCTTGCAATACATCAAATCCGGTTGAAACAATGAAACGGCCGGTTCGTATTCCCTGCGGTGGATGTGGACGAAATTTACGAATTGAAGGCTAAGACAGTTTTCCAGTTCTTAACAGACTGTCAATCGTATCGCTCGCTTGGCGTCTCCGTTCAGATGGGTTGTCTCTCCAAGTTTTAGAAAATCCAACCAGTTGACTGGCCAAATCCGCCTCCCATCCTGTCGCCATAACCCTGTGCCAACCGAGTTCCTCAAGGCGAGCTGTAGAGGGTAACTCTGAATCTAGCAGCGGTTTGAGCAAGTGCGAAAGCGATTGGGCACGACCTTCGAGGTCAAGTTGGCCCCAACGATCGCGGACTGCATCCAACGCCACAAAATCAATTCCAGGCAGACTTCCTGGATTGACATCTGGCACTTCCGGCATTGGAACGACTCGGATATGGCCCTCATTCGCTAGATAATCCCGAAGAACGGTGTATACGGGATCATATGTGTGTTCAAGACCCTCCGATAGCCAATTTCCTGTGAGAATCCATGGCATTAGAACCCGGGAAATAGTCCCTGATTGAGAAATTGAGTGACCCAGTGCGGCCGCCAAAGCAATCGGCGATAAAACACCACGACGGGTGTCTCCTCCACTAGCAGTTAGTGCATTGACTTCAAGCGGTTCGAGGTGGATACAGAGGGGATTGGATTCAATCGCCTTCAATTGTGAAACCGTAGATGTACCAATCACAATGCTTGGACCCTTGGCAGGTGCAGGTTGTTCACGAAGGCGACGCTGGAAAGGAATGCCAGAATCCAATAGTGCGGCTTCAAGCAATGCAGATGCAAATACGCCGTTCTTATCAAGTGGGGCTGCAATTGTCACGGAAGAAGATGCAGTTCGCAATTTCAGGGCCGCTTCACGCAGTATGGGTGCGGCGGTTGAGAAGACGGGTAAATCGAGCAAGGTCATGTGTAGCAGGGGTGTCGTTCCACTTGCGGTTCAAAGACCTGACCACAAAGGCAAGAGGCATTACTCGACCATGAGTCGGAGTTGATCGCGCTTGTATGCCCACTCTGTATCGAGTTGGCCGCGACCTTGGTAATACCGAGAAAGGCGACGAATTTTGCTCTCAGTTAGTTCAAGTTGACGTGAATTGTGCAAATCCTTTCGATTGGATTCTAGATGGTCGATAAGGCGTAATGCACGGCGCATTAGGCTCATCATGTCTTCAGGGAACTTTGGAGTGATGTCATTCTCTGCAAGAACTTTGCCGATTCGCTTACCAACAACGAGGCGAGCATCAGGAACTGCGTGTTGATCACGCAATATGGTGCCAATCGCTGCTGCACTGTGACCTTCTTCTGCGAGAGAGATAATCAGGTTGGTTACTTCCTTTGCATCGGTGTTTGACCATTCGGGCGCCTTGTCAACAAGGGGCTTGGTTGAACCGCTCTTTCCGCGACCTGGACTGTGCATGCGAGCCATGTATAGAGCACCTCGAGCATCCCGCCGACCTGCTCCCCCTTCATAACCGCTCCGCTATGGCTTGAATTGTGAATTCCCCCCTTCGGGGGGTTATGCTGGGAATTCGAGCAATGCATGTGCTTGAATGGGAGCGATGGATGAACGTGCTTCGAGACCTTTCAATTCAATCAAAAATAATGCCCCCAATACATCTGCACCTGCAGTCTGACAAAGTTCTGAACACGCAGAAATAGTTCCGCCAGTAGCCAATAAGTCATCGATGATGACAACTTTTTGGCCTGGTACCAAGGCATCTTGATGCATTTCCAGAGTGTTTGAGCCGTACTCAAGTGTATATTCGACCCTGGTTGTTGCTGCTGGGAGTTTTCCAGGTTTGCGAACAGGTACGAATGCAATTCCAAGTTTCACTGCCAACAATGGGCCGAAGATGAAACCACGCGCTTCTGGACCGATGATGACATCTGGTTTCCAACCGAGTTTCCCCAGATCTTCAGCGAATCGATTTGTCACTTCTGAAAGTAGACCGGGGTGACTCAATACAGGTGTGATGTCACGGAACATGATTCCTTCTATGGGGAAATCGGGCACGGTGCGTATGGTCTCTCGTAGCCTGTCGAGAAACTCGTCAGACATAGGCGAAACACACCCTCAATTGAACTCAGTTCTGGAAGTACTGACTTGCATAGGCACGAGCTTGTTCTGCTGTGTATCCCATGCCAATCAACTGCTGCTCGTAGGCTTGTTGCTCAGGACTAATCGACGTCGCCCAGGCTTGCTCGGTTGGGTCATTTCTACTACCCTTAGAGCGCAAAACCACTGTGAGGCCTAGAATGACCACAAGAAGGAGTACAACTCCTGCTGCAATCATGATGTAGAGCATTGCATCTGAATCGTCGTCGGTGGCACTTTCTGTATCTCCTGACTGGTCATTATCAGTTCCATCACCTGTTCCATCACCTGTCCCATCACCTGTTCCATCATCCACGGGGCAACCGGTATTGTCCACCGATGTGCCACTAATGGTGCCCGGGCAGGCATCAATCGTATCATCGACACCATCTCCATCAGTGTCCGAACATCCGAATACGTCAACAACAGCGCCAGCTGGTGTTCCTTGACACATGTCGTTGGAATCCGATACACCGTCGTTATCTGCATCAGGAACCCAAAGTGGACAACCTGTACCATTTGTCCCAGACATTACACCAGACTCATTTGGACAAGCGTCGCCGTTGTAGTCATTGGGCCCGTTATTGTCCCCGAACCCATCGCCATCGGTATCGTTCCATTGTGTATCTTCGTAGATGAAAACGTCACCACCATTGGAGTAACCATCACCATCTGCATCTTGGCAACCTAGACGATCCATGGTTGAATCACCAGGTGTGTTTGGACAAGCGTCCTCGTTATTGGGCACACCGTCTCTGTCGAGGTCGTCAGCGTACATCTCATCATAGTTGATGATTTCAAACGGTGCAGAAGTATTGGTGTTGTCAGCCTCATCTGATTCTGCGATGATGTCTCCTCCATCAACAGTCAAGATACAAGTGTAATTTCCTGATGAAATGGATGCACTGTCTAGAAGCACAAGGTTTCCATCTGTGATGATGACGCCATCATTGCCCTCTAATGGGTCGGAATATGCACCCTGGAGGAGAACGAGAATTTCCGTTCCATTCTCATCAAACAGGCCCATCTGCCATGCAAATGCTGCATCCATTGGGCCGCCGGTGCTACTGATTTCTGCACCGAAGAACACATTCGTACCAGTGCTTTCCCCGTTGACTGGGCAGTTCATATCGCTGGCTACAAGATTCGGAAGAGGGGCGTCAGTAGCTGTGAAGGATAGGTTGTACCAGCCTTCTGTTTCAAACGCGTTAATCATGACATAGTAGCCACCATTCAAGTCACTTGAATC